>NZ_JACVTW010000020.1:0-77598 GCF_016624785.1 Kosakonia sp. S42
GACCTTGTCATTCCCGCTTCGGTTCGCCGATTTCAGCGGGGACACAACCCCTCGCTTTCATATTGCAGATAAAAGCAAAACCGATATCGCTGGAACTGCGTTTTGGTAGGCCGGATAAGGCGTAGCCGCCATCCGGCCTGGGCGGTTTTAGCGGCATGATGCTGCGGCCTACTGCACCGCATACTTCCCATCCAGCTTGCTGTAGCCAAGCCCGTTTATCTTCTTCACCTTAATCTGCACCGGTATACGCTCTTTCATCGCCTCGACGTGGCTTATCACGCCGATGGTCTTCCCGGTGGCGTTTAACGCATCGAGCGCATCCAGTGCCGTATCCAGCGTTTCACTATCCAGCGTGCCGAAGCCCTCGTCGAGGAACAGCGAATCAATACGCGTTTTATGGCTTACCAGATCGGAGAGCGCCAGCGCCAGCGCCAGGCTCACGAGGAAGCTTTCGCCGCCGGAGAGCGTGCGGGTATCGCGCACCGCATCCGCCTGCCAGGTATCGACCACCTCCAGCTCCAGCGCGTCGCTCACTTTGCGCTTAAGCAAATAGCGTCCGTGCAGGCGGGTCAGCTGGTTATTCGCCAGCCACACCAGGTTATCCAGCGTCAGCCCCTGGGCGAATTTACGGAACTTATCCCCCTCTTTGGAGCCAATTAGCGCATTGAGATGGCCCCAGTCATCGCAGCGGGCGCTGGCATGCTCAATCTGCTGTAGCACTGTCTGCTGGCGTTTGCGGTTATCCGTATCCTGTTTCAGCTGCTGGCGCACCTCGCCCTGTCCGGTGGTGTTCTCGCGCAGCTGTCGCGCAAGCTGCTCCAGCGTCGGTGCGGTGCTCTCCACGCTGGCATCCGCCGCAAGCCCTGCGGGGCGCTGCTGCTGATGGTCAGTGAGCGCCTGCTCCGCACTTGCCGCCAGTGCCTGTTTCTGCTGGCAGTCACTCTCCAGCGTCTGGCGCAGCTGCGCAAGGCGTTGATGCTCGCCATCATCAAGCAGAGCGCGGAGGAAGGCGTCGCAATCGTCAAAAATGCTCGCCGCCAGCGCATCGTTAAATGCCTGCTCAGATTGACGCTCGCTCTCTGCCACCTGCGCCAATTGCTGATGCAGGGTTTGCCACTGGCTTTGCAGCGCCAGGCAGGCGTCGTGCACGTTGCGCCACCCCTCCAGCGCCACGCGCGCCTCGCCAACGGCGATATCGTCTTTGGGCAGGGTGTCGAGGATTGGTGCAAGCTGCGCCAGCTGTTCCTGCAACGCGGTAAGCTGCTGCTGATGCGCCTGCCACTGCTGCGCTTCATCGACGCGGGCGGCCAGCCACGACGCTTCATCATCTTCGGCGGGCAGCGCCAGGTCGAGTTCTGCAAGGGTGGCGGCCAGGCTTTCGCGGCGGCGCTCAACCGCCTGCTGATACTGCTCGCTGTGCTGGCGCAGCTCATTGATCTGCTGTTGCAGAGTCAGGCGCTGATTGAGCAGATAAAGCTGATGCTCATAGGCATCCTGCGCGCTTTGCCAGCTGTTGAGATCGCGCTGCGGCTCAAGGGTGACGTTCAGCGCGGCGCAGGCCTTTGCCCACGCCTCAAGCCAGCCGCGCTCCTCTTCCTCAAGCAGTTTCGCTTCGCGCTCATCCTTCTCGTAACGCTCGGCGAGGCCTTTTAACCGCTCACCGAGCGCCACGCCCGCTTCCTTCATCGTGCGCACTTCCAGATCGAGTGCATTAAAGCGCGTCTGATTGACGCCCGGCTCGATAGCCTGATAGTGGGCGACCGCCGGGTGCTCCGTTGCGCCACACAGCGGGCAGGGGTGGCCGGGCTGGAGGCGCGCGCGCTCGCTTTCGAGGTCCTTAATCCGGCTCTCCAGCTCGCAAATGGTGCGCACCTCGCTCAGTAACTGATTCTTCTCTTTATACTGCTCGCGTTTGTGCGCCAGCTCGGCGGTCAGTTTCTCCTGCTCCGCTTTCAGATCCAGCAGGCTCTGCTGGCGCTGGATCAATTGCTTGCGCAGCGGCGCATAGCGGGCGTGCAGGGCGGTAAGCTGCTGGCGCAGCGGGCGGTTTTGCGCACAGAGCGCCATCGCCGCCGCCGTCTCCTCAAGGCTCATCTCAAGGGTGGAGAGTGGCAGGGTGCGCAGGCGCTCCTGCTGGCTCTGCACCCGCTGCTGCGCCGCGAGCCACTGTTTTTTCTCCTCCGCCAGCTGGCTGAAGAGCGCCCGCCAGCCGGTTAACTCACTCTGCCAGCGCTGGAAACGGGCATGCTCGTTTAACCACGCCTCCAGGGTTTGCCGCGACGCAAGCAGCGAGGCTTGCTGCTGCCCGGCGCTGGCGCGTATCTGCGCGCGCTGTAACAGGCTGGCCTGTAAGCGAGTATTCACTTCCTCGCTCTGCGTGCGGGTACGCGTCAGGGTTTTACGCTGCTCTTCAAGCCGCTCCCACAGCGGGCGAAGCTGCTGCGCCGGTTGCGCCAGTTCAAGAGCGGCAAGCTGCGGCCTGGCGTCATTACGCGCCTGCAGCGCCTGCGCCAGCGTCGCTTTTGCCCGCCCGCGCGCCGCTTGTAGCTCCGCTTCGCGAGTGAGCCACTGCGCCTGCGCCTGCGCGCTGCGCTGGGCGCTCAGCAGCGTCTGCTCTTCGTCAGTCAGTACTTGCAAACGTTGCTCAAGCTGCGCTCGCTGCTCGCTATCCAGCAGCACGACGCCCTCGGCCTGCGCGCGCAGTTGTTCCAGTTCGCCTTTGGCGCTTTTATGCTTCTCAAACACCATCGCCGAAATCTGCCCGTAGATCTCGGTGCCGGTCAGCTCCTCCAGCAGTTCGGCGCGCTCGCGCGGTTTGGCGTTGAGGAATGCGGCGAACTGCCCCTGCGAGAGCAGCATGGAGCGGGTGAAACGACCATAATCCAGCCCGGTGAGCGAGGCGGTGAGATCGAGCTTATCTTTGACCTTATCGGCGAGGATCTTCCCCGTTTCGCAGAGCGCCAGCTCCACGCGCGGGGCCTGCAAATTGCCATCCGCCAGCCCGCGGGCGCGCGTCTGGCTCCAGAAGGCGCGATAGGCCACTCCTTTGACCTCAAACTCGACCTCCGCCAGACACTCGGCGGTATCGCGGGTCATCAGGTCGTTTTGCGACTGTGACAGGGTGCTAAGGCGCGGCGTTTCGTGATAGAGAGCGAGGCAGATGGCATCCAGCAGGGTGGTTTTCCCGGCCCCGGTGGCCCCGGTAATGGCGAACAGCCCGTTGCTGGCGAAGGGCTCTTCGGTAAAGTCGATTTTCCATTCGCCCTTCAGCGAGTTGATATTTTTCAGCCGTAAACTGAGGATCTTCATGCGTCGTTCTCCTCATCCAGTGCCTGGCGGGTCTCGCTGAACAGCGTATGTAAGCGCGCACTCTGCATCTCGTCGAGCTCCTCCTGTGCCAGCCTGCGGTCAAAAACCTCTTCCACTTTTAACTCGCTCAAAGTTTCACGCAGCTCACCGGCGAGCAGACGGTCGCGCAGCTCGCGGCTGCGGCGCACCAGCAGCACTTCGACGGGCAGATCTTCCGTCACCTGCTGGATTTTGCGCTGCATATCGACCAGATAGTCGCTGCTGACAATCTCAATATCGAGCCACACCGGCGGTGTAGCGGGGGCATCGTGCCACTGCTCAAGCTGACGGCAGATATCGGCAAACTCGCCCTTAATCACTGCCAGTGGCTGAGTGGCGGGCACGTCAATAGTGGTGACTTCTGCCAGCTTGCCATCGGCGAAGGTCACCAGATTGACTCCTTTGCTTTTTCCCGTCTCATCAAAGCTCAGTGGGATCGGTGAGCCGCAGTAGCGAATATGCTCCGTGCCGCCGATTTTCTGCGCGCGATGGATATGGCCGAGCGCGATGTAATCCGCCGGGGGAAAGTTCTGTGCAGGAAAAGCATCCAGCGTGCCGATATAGATATCACGCACCGCGTCACTTTTACTCGCGCCAACGGTAGTCAAATGTCCGCTGGCGATAATCGGTAACGGCTTATCGCCGCGCAGGTCGCAGGCGGCCTGATACTGCTGCTGATAGTAGTCGGTGATGGCGGCCAGCAGGTGCTGCTGCTTTTGCTGCCCGGACATCCCCGCCTGGCTGACGGTAATGTCGCGCGGGCGCAAAAAGGGCACCGGGCAGAAGACCGCACCGGGTTCGCCGTCGCGGCGATAGAGCAGAAACGGCGCAACGCCCGCGCTGGCAACCACGGTAGTGTTGAGATAAGCGAGGATCTCTTTTGATTCATTGAGGGTCGCCACGGAGTCGTGGTTACCTGCCAGCACAATTAACTGACAGCCGGTGCGCTGCAAGTTGACCACAAAGCGGTTATAGAGCTCGCGGGCGTAACTTGGCGGCGATCCGGTATCGAAAATGTCGCCCGCCACCACGATGGCGTCGACCTGCTGCTGCTCGGCCGTGGTTAACAGCCAGTCCAGAAAAGCGCTGTGCTCGGCGGCGCGGCTTTTGCTGTAGAAGTTTTGGCCGAGATGCCAGTCCGATGTGTGAAGAATGCGCATAGTGGTCCCGTGGCAAAAAAGCATAACGGCGATTATAAACATTAAGCGGGTCAGGGACATCGCCTGGCGCAAATTAGCGTTGTCACAATCGCGCGGGCTGGGTCATATAGCGGTCATGTTATTCATAAATCTGTCATAAAACTGACGCATAATGGCGACGCTATTTATACTGCAGACTAATTAATACAGGGCGAATGATGGCGAGACGAATTCTGGTCGTGGAAGACGAAGCACCGATCCGTGAAATGGTGTGCTTTGTGCTCGAACAAAATGGTTTTCAGCCGGTTGAAGCTGAAGATTTTGACAGCGCGGTAAACCAGCTTAATGAACCCTGGCCGGATCTGGTGCTGCTGGACTGGATGTTACCCGGCGGGTCCGGCATTCAATTTATCAAGCACCTGAAGCGCGAAGCGATGACCCGCGATATTCCGGTGATGATGCTCACCGCGCGCGGTGAAGAGGAAGATCGCGTTCGCGGTCTTGAGACGGGCGCCGATGACTACATCACCAAGCCCTTCTCGCCGAAAGAGCTGGTGGCGCGCATTAAAGCCGTGATGCGCCGCATTTCGCCGATGGCGGTGGAAGAGGTGATTGAGATGCAGGGCTTGAGCCTTGATCCCTCCTCCCATCGCGTGATGACCGGCGATAATCCCCTCGATATGGGCCCCACCGAATTTAAACTCTTACACTTCTTTATGACCCACCCGGAGCGCGTTTACAGCCGCGAACAGCTGCTGAACCACGTCTGGGGCACCAATGTCTATGTTGAAGACAGAACCGTAGACGTGCATATTCGTCGTCTGCGTAAAGCGCTGGAAGGGAGTGGACACGACCGGATGGTGCAGACGGTACGCGGCACGGGATATCGTTTTTCGACCCGTTTCTGAAATTTGACAGGAGTGTGACGCGTGCTGGAAAGGCTGTCATGGAAAAGGCTGGTGCTGGAGCTCCTCCTTTGTTGTATCCCCGCCTTTATTCTGGGCGCGATGTTCGGCTATCTGCCGTGGTTTTTGCTGGCGGCAGTGACCGGGCTTCTGATCTGGCACTTCTGGAATCTGCTGCGTCTCTCCTGGTGGTTATGGGTCGATAAAAGCATGACGCCGCCGCCCGGCACCGGCAGCTGGGAGCCGCTGCTCTACGGCCTGCATCAGATGCAGATGCGCAATAAAAAGCGCCGCCGCGAGCTGGGCAACCTGATTAAACGCTTTCGCAGCGGCGCCGAGTCGCTGCCGGATGCGGTGGTATTGACCACGGAAGAGGGGATGATCTTCTGGTGTAACGGCCTTGCGCAACAGCTGCTGGGGCTGCGCTGGCCCGATGATAACGGGCAGAACATCCTCAACCTGCTGCGCTACCCCGAATTTACCCAATACCTGAAAAGCCAGTCCTTCAGCAAACCGCTCAATCTGGTGCTTAACAACGGTCGCCACTTAGAGATCCGCGTGATGCCCTACAGCGAGCAACAACTGCTGATGGTGGCGCGCGATGTCACGCAGATGCACCAGCTGGAAGGGGCCAGACGCAACTTCTTCGCTAACGTCAGCCATGAGCTGCGCACGCCGCTAACGGTGTTGCAGGGCTACCTTGAGATGATGCAGGAGCAGACGCTGGAAGGCGCGCCGCGTGAAAAAGCGTTACACACCATGCGCGAGCAAACCTCGCGGATGGAGGGGCTGGTGCGCCAGCTTCTGACCCTGTCAAAAATCGAAGCTGCGCCGACCCATGGCGCAAATGAAGTGATTGATGTGCCGATGATGCTGCGCGTGGTGGAGCGGGAAGCGCAAACCCTCAGCCAGCAGAAACAGAGCTTCAGCTTTGAAATTGACAGCCAGTTGAAAGTTCTGGGCAGTGAAGAGCAGCTGCGCAGTGCCATCTCCAACCTGGTCTATAACGCGGTGAATCACACCCCCGCCGGGACGCACATTATCGTGCGCTGGCAGCCGGTGGCGCACGGCGCGGAGTTCAGCGTTGAGGATAATGGGCCGGGGATCGCCGCCGAGCATATTCCGCGCCTCACCGAGCGTTTCTACCGCGTGGATAAAGCGCGCTCGCGCCAGACGGGCGGCAGCGGGCTTGGGCTGGCGATTGTCAAACATGCGGTTAATCACCACGACAGCCGCCTTGATATCAGCAGCACGCCGGGCAAAGGGACGCGC
This sequence comes from Kosakonia sp. S42, assembly GCF_016624785.1. Taxonomy (NCBI): domain Bacteria; kingdom Pseudomonadati; phylum Pseudomonadota; class Gammaproteobacteria; order Enterobacterales; family Enterobacteriaceae; genus Kosakonia; species Kosakonia sp. S42. Next base: position 6,665 of record NZ_JACVTW010000020.1, read on the forward strand.
TTTAGCTTTGTCCTGCCGGAACGCCTGATTGCCAAAAACGCCCACCCATAACCACCTTGTCAGCTTATCTTTCCGGCGGCTCGTTACGGCGAGCCGCTCTGCCTCGCCTCATCCCGCGCCTGCAACGTAGTTTGTACGGTTGTTGCTTTTTTGTTCGCACGATCAGCCACGTGTTTTTCTGATAAATAGAGTTTTTCACTGGCTGGTTTCTACTGTTTAGTATAACTATCTGGTTTTGCGATCCCGACTTGCCTTTAAACGTTATAAGCGTTTAAATTGCGCCCCATGCATTGTCAGACCGACTGTGTTTGCGTGGTAAACCGAAAAACTATTCTTCGCCACGCAGTGCATTAAGCATTTCCCGCTGATTTAACGCGTTAATGATGCGTTATTGTCCGGTGCGGAGAGGCTAATTATTCAACATATTTACGACACCACATCCACAGGCAGTAAACATTATGACCCATCACTTAAAACCGCGTGACATCATCGCGCTGGGCTTTATGACCTTCGCGCTGTTTGTTGGCGCAGGTAACATCATTTTTCCTCCAATGGTCGGCTTACAGGCGGGTGAATTCGTCTGGACGGCGGCGCTGGGCTTCCTGATTACTGCAGTGGGCCTGCCGGTGCTAACGGTGGTTGCGCTGGCGAAAGTGGGCGGCGGCATTGATAGCCTCAGCACCCCGATCGGCAAAGTCGCTGGCGTGCTGCTGGCAACGGTCTGCTATCTGGCCGTGGGGCCGCTGTTCGCCACGCCGCGTACCGCAACCGTTTCGTTTGAAGTGGGCATCGCGCCGCTGACCGGCGACGGCTCTATGGCGCTGCTGATCTACAGCCTGGTCTACTTTGCGCTGGTGATCCTGGTCTCTCTCTATCCGGGCAAACTGCTTGATACCGTTGGCAATTTCCTCGCTCCGCTGAAAATCATCGCTCTGACGATTCTGGCAATCGCCGCGCTGGTGTGGCCGGCCGGTCCGATCAGCCACGCGCTGGAAGCCTACCAGACCGCGCCGTTCTCTAACGGTTTCGTCAATGGCTACCTGACGATGGATACCCTCGGCGCGATGGTCTTCGGGATTGTTATCGTCAATGCCGCCCGTTCGCGCGGCGTGACCGAAGCGCGTCTGTTGACCCGCTACACCGTCTGGGCGGGCCTGATGGCCGGTGTTGGCCTGACGCTGCTTTACCTGGCACTCTTCCGCCTCGGCTCCGATAGCGCGACGCTGGTCGATCAGTCTGTTAACGGCGCGGCGATTCTGCATGCCTACGTCCAGCACACCTTTGGTGGTGCGGGCAGCTTCCTGCTGGCGGCGCTGATTTTCATCGCCTGCCTGGTGACGGCGGTTGGCCTGACCTGCGCCTGCGCAGAGTTCTTCGCCCAGTACCTGCCGCTCTCTTACCGTACGCTGGTCTTTATCCTCGGCATCTTCTCAATGGCGGTCTCAAACCTCGGTCTGAGCCACCTGATCCAGATTTCGATTCCGGTGCTGACCATGATCTATCCGCCGTGTATCGTGCTGGTGGTCTTGAGCTTTACCCGCTCTTTCTGGCATTGTTCCACCCGCGTAATTGCGCCGACCATGTTTATCAGCCTGCTTTTTGGTATCCTTGACGGCGTGAAAGCCTCCGCGTTTGCTGAGCACCTTCCGCTCTGGACACAGCGCTTACCGCTGGCGGAGCAGGGCCTGGCCTGGCTGTTGCCGAGCCTGGTGATGGTGGTTCTGGCCGCTATCTGGGATCGCGCGGCGGGACGTCAGGTGACTTCCAGCGCGCATTAACAGCAGCAAGCACGGTTTGTTGAACCACGGGGTAGCGCACTCCGTGGTTTTTTATTTTTTGTGATGAATAACGGCAGTGGAAACGATGGAAAGTACGAATAAGCTGAAGCGTGGGCTAAGCACCCGCCACATTCGCTTTATGGCGCTGGGTTCAGCGATCGGCACCGGGCTGTTTTACGGCTCCGCGGACGCCATCAAAATGGCCGGGCCCAGCGTGTTGCTGGCCTACATTATCGGCGGGGTCGCGGCGTATATCATTATGCGTGCGCTGGGCGAGATGTCCGTGCACAACCCCTCCGCCAGCTCCTTCTCACGCTATGCGCAGGAAAACCTCGGCCCGCTGGCCGGTTATATCACTGGCTGGACCTACTGCTTTGAAATTCTGATTGTCGCCATCGCCGATGTTACCGCCTTCGGTATCTATATGGGCGTCTGGTTCCCGACGGTGCCGCACTGGATCTGGGTGCTGAGCGTGGTGCTGCTGATCTGCGCCATCAACCTGATGAGCGTAAAAGTCTTCGGCGAGCTGGAGTTCTGGTTCTCCTTCTTTAAAGTCGCCACCATTATCATCATGATCGCCGCCGGTTTCGGCATCATCATCTGGGGTATCGGCAACGGCGGGCAACCAACCGGCATCAGCAATCTCTGGAGCCACGGCGGCTTCTTCAGTAACGGCTGGCTGGGCACGGTGATGGCGCTGCAAATGGTGATGTTCGCCTACGGCGGCATTGAAATCATCGGTATTACCGCCGGTGAAGCGGAAGAGCCGGAGAAGTCGATTCCGCGCGCCATCAACTCGGTGCCAATGCGTATTCTGGTGTTTTATGTCGGTACGCTGTTCGTGATTATGTCGATCTACCCGTGGAACCAGGTGGGCACCAACGGTAGCCCGTTTGTACTGACCTTCCAGCATATGGGCATCACCTTTGCCGCCAGCATCCTGAACTTTGTCGTGCTGACCGCTTCCCTGTCGGCGATCAATAGCGATGTGTTTGGCGTCGGGCGTATGCTGCACGGCATGGCGGAGCAGGGCAGTGCGCCGAAGATGTTCGCCAAAACCTCCCGCCGCGGCATTCCGTGGGTAACGGTGCTGGTGATGACGCTGGCGTTGCTGATGGCGGTCTATCTCAACTACATCATGCCGGAGAATGTCTTCCTGGTGATTGCCTCGCTGGCGACCTTCGCGACGGTATGGGTGTGGATTATGATCCTGCTGTCGCAGATTGGTTTCCGCCGTCGCCTCTCTGCGGATGAAGTGAAAGCGCTGAAGTTTAAAGTGCCGGGCGGCGTGGCGACCACCGTTGCCGGGCTGATCTTCCTGGTGTTTATCATCGCGCTGATTGGCTGGCACCCGGAAACCCGCATTTCGCTCTATGTCGGCTTTGCATGGATTGTGCTGCTGCTGATTGGCTGGGCGTTTAAGCGCCGGGCGTAATTTCTCCGGCGTTGTTTCGCCATCCGGAGTTATGCCTGATGGCGCTACGCTTATCAGGCCTACAAGTGCCGGGCTCTGGCTTTTGTAGGCCGGGTAAGGCGTAGCCGCCACCCGGCGTTGTGCCTGATGGCGCTACGCTTATCAGGCCTACGAGTGCTGTGCTCTGGCTTCTGTAGGCCGGGTAAGGCGTAACCGCCACCCGGCGTTATGCCTGATGGCTCTGCGCTTATCAGGCCTACGGTTTATCTCCCATTTTTCCGTCTTATCTCTGCGCCCCGTCTCTCAACCCCTTAAAAAAGTTGAAAGAAGGAGGCGGGTCGGGCCGAACGTTGGCTACAGTGATCCTGATTATGTAAAGGGGATCGTTGATGTTGAATGCATGGCACCTGCCCGTCGCGCCGTTTGTCAAAGCGCACCAGCAGCAGTTAATCATTAACCTCTGGCTGCGCGGCACGGATTTACCGTCGCGCGTCACGCTGCGAATTGAGATCGATAACGAAGAGACGCCGGTTGCAATGCACCGCGCGCGCAACACGGCCAATAATGGCGTCACCCTCTGGCGCGCCGCCATTGATATCAGCAACGGCCAGCCGCGCCGCCGCTACAGTTTTAAGCTGCTGTGGGACGATCGCCAGATCTGGTTTACCCCGCAGGGGTTTAGCCGCTTCCCGCCCGCCAGGCTTGAGCAGTTTGCCATCGATGCGCCCGATGACGGCCCGGCGTGGGTCGCCGATCAGGTCTTCTACCAAATCTTCCCCGATCGCTTTGCCCGTAGCGAAGCGCGCACCGCGCAGCAAGATCAGCGTTACTGGCACCACGCCGCAGGGCGCGAAATTCGTTTTTGTGACTGGGATGAGCCGCTTACCGGCGAGGCGGGCGGGTCGACCTTCTACGGCGGCGATCTGGACGGCATCAGCGAAAAGCTGCCGTACCTGAAAAAGCTCGGCATCACCGCGCTCTACCTCAACCCGGTGTTTGTCGCGCCCAGCGTGCATAAATATGACACCGAAGATTATCGCCACGTCGACCCGCAGTTTGGCGGCGACGAGGCGCTACTGCGTCTGCGCCATAACACGCAGGAGAACGGCATACGGCTGATCCTCGACGGCGTCTTTAACCACACCGGCGACTCCCACGGCTGGTTCGACCGCCATAACCGCGCCACCGGCGGTGCCTGCCATAACCCCGATTCGCGCTGGCGCAGCTGGTACAACTTTGATGAGAACGGCTACGCCCATGACTGGCTGGGCTACGCCAGCCTGCCGAAACTCGACTACCGCTCTTCGTCGCTGGTTGAGGAGATCTATCAGGGCGAGGAGAGCATTGTGCGCCACTGGCTGAAAGCGCCGTGGAATATGGACGGCTGGCGGCTCGACGTGGTGCATATGCTGGGTGAAAACGGCGGGGCGCGAAACAACCTGCATCACGTAAGCGGCATCACCCGGGCGGCGAAAGAGACTCAGCCGCAGGCCTATGTGGTGGGCGAACACTTTGGCGATGCGCGCCAGTGGTTGCAGGCGGATGCGGAAGATGCGGCGATGAACTACCGCGGCTTTACCCTGCCGGTGTGGGCGTTTCTCGCCAATACCGATATCTCCCTTGATCCGCAGAGTATCGATGCGCAGACCTGCGCCGCGTGGATGGATAACTACCGCGCTGCGCTGTCGCATCAGCAGCAGCTACGGATGTTTAACCAGCTCGACAGCCACGATACGCCGCGCTTTAAAACCATTCTCGGCAAGGATCTCGCCCGCCTGCCGCTGGCGGTGGTGTGGCTCTTCTGCTGGCCCGGCACGCCGTGCATCTACTATGGCGATGAAGTAGGGCTGGATGGCGCGAACGATCCCTTCTGCCGCAAGCCCTTCCCGTGGGATAAAACGCAGCAGGATAGCCACCTGCTGGCGCTATACCAGCGGATGACAAAGCTGCGCGCCCGCAGCCAGGCGCTGCGTCACGGCGGTTGTCTGGTGGTCTATGCCCGGCAGGATGTTCTGGTTTTTCTGCGCGTTTATCGCCAGCAGCGGGTGCTGATTGCTATCAACCGTGGCGAGGCGTGTGACGTAGTGCTGGAAGATTCACCGCTGCTGCAAGCGAAACAGTGGCGGCTTCTGGAAGGTACAGGTAACCTACAGGACGGCGTGCTGACGCTTTCAGCTATCAGCGCTTCTGTCTGGTCTGCCTCCTGAGCCTGCGTGCGGGGAGGCGGGCGTAACGTCTCCCCTTTAGCGAAGGCGAAAGTACATGGATGGTCTTCTGATATTCGGTGTCATCGTGCTGATTCTGGCGCTGGTCGTGGTGCCGATAATGGCGATTGTCGCCTGGCGGCGCAGCCTTGCCACGCAGGTCGAACTGCAACTGCTGCGCCAGCGCGTCAGCATACTCGAACAACGGGCAATTGCGCCTGCGGTAAGCGAGGAGCCGGCCGTTGAGCCGATAAACGAGCCGCTAAGCACAGCGCCTGAGGTGCCACCGCCACTTCCTGAGCCGCAGCCAATTGCGGCAAGCGAAATCCCCCCTGCAGAGCCGCAACCCGCAGCCAATGTCTGGGGGCGCAAAGTCGCGACGGCAGAGCCGACGCCTGCACCCGTGGTGCGCGAACGTGAAGAGGCGAAAGCGCCGGATGGCGAATCCTGGGGCGTGGTTACCGCGCTGGTGCGCTGGTTTATGCAGGGCAACCCGCTGGCGAAACTTGGCGTGGTGCTGCTGTTTATCGGTCTCTCTTTCCTGCTGCGTTACAGCGTTGAATATGCGCTCTTCCCGCTGGAGTTGCGGCTTGTCGCCGTGGCGGTTGTCGCGCTGGTGCTGTTGGTTCTCGGCTGGCGATTGCGGCATAAACAGACGGTCTTTGCCCTTATATTGCAGGGCGGGGCGGTCGGCGCACTCTATCTCACGGTGTTTGGCGCGTTTCGCCTCTGGCAGATGCTGCCGATGACGCTCGCCTTTGCGTTGCTGATTGTGATCTGCGCCGCGAGCGTCGGGCTTGCGGTGCTGCAACGCGCGCTAAGCCTGGCGCTGCTGGCAAGCCTCGGCGGCTATCTTGCGCCGATTCTGCTCTCAACCGGCGGCGGGAGCCATATCGCGCTCTTCTCGTTCTATCTTCTGCTCTCCGTCGGTATTCTCGCCATCAGCGTATGGCAGCACTGGCGCGAGCTGAATATCCTCGGCATGTTCTTCACTTTTGGCGTGGCCGCCCTGTGGGGCATTGCCAGTTATCGCCCGGAAGATTACCTCAGCTGCCAGCTCTTCCTGATCGCTAATCTGCTGATTTTCGGCGTCTTCAGCGTCGGCCTCTCCCTGCGCGCCCAGCGCCGGGGCGAGCGTATTATCGACGGTGTACTGCTGTTTGCACCGCCGCTGGCGGGTTTTGGCATGCAGTACGCCATGACCCAGCACTGGACCTACGGCCCCGCGTTCAGCGCCCTTGGGTTTGGTCTCTTCTACCTGACGCTGGCCGCCGTTGCCCTTAAACGCTTCCCGATAGCCGGTAAACCGCTGGTGCTCGCCGCGCTGGCGCTGGGCGGCGCGTTCGCTACGCTCGCCATTCCGCTGGCCTTGTCCGCGCGCTGGACGGCGATGGCCTGGTCACTTGAGGGGCTGGGCGTGCTGTGGCTCGGTGTGCAGCAACAGCAGCGCCGCATGAGCTACAGCGGCACTGCATTGTTACTGCTGGCGCTCTTCAGTGCGCTGTGGGCTGCCGCTGACGGTATCAATGCACTCTCGACGCTGATGATCTTTGCCGTACTTAGCGCAAGCTGGCTGATTGGCGCGTGGCTGTGGCGCACTCTTCGCCGCGAGGGGAGCTGGCTGCTGCTGGCGGGCGGTATCCTCTTCTGGATTGTCGCACTGGCGGGCGCGGCAGAGCTGATACTGCCGCAGTCGATGCAGGTGGGCTTTGGTCTGCTGCTACTGGTGGCGCTCTCTGTATGGCTATGGCGCGCAGGCAGCCTGCGTTTTGCCTGGCCGGAACTTGGGCTTGCCCAATGGTTGCTGTGGCCGGCGATGGCGCTGTTAATCGGCGAGCGTCTGGTTGCTCAAGGGCACTTGCTGGCCTCCGGCTGGCAAAACCTGGTCTGGTGCGTGGCGCTGCCTTCCGCGCTATTACTGCTGCGTAAAGCGGGCAGCACGCTGATACCGCGCCTGTCGCAAGGGCTGCACCTCTCCCTTTTCTGGCTGCTGTTGATCGCGGCTGGCAGCGAGTTGTGGTGGTTTGTAGACTCGCTGCCGTGGGGTAACGCGCCGTGGCGCTGGGGTCTGCCGATGGCGGCGGGCGGCGCGGTGATTATGCTGACGCTGGCGGCGGTGCGCCGTAATCTGTGGCCGTTCCGCGTCTGGCCTGCGCTTTATGGCGCGCAGGCGCTGGCACCGCTGGTGCCGCTGCTCATTATCGCCTTGCTGTTTGCCAACCTGAACGACGGCAAGGTGATGGGCATGCCGTACCTGCCGCTGCTCAATCCGCTAGAAGAGGGCGCGGCGTTCGCGCTGCTCGGCGTGTGGCTCTACACCCAATTTGCCTGGAAACACTATCCCCATTTCGCGCCCGATCTCCGGAGCGCCCGCCCGTGGGCGCTCGCTGCGCTGGCTTTCTGGTGGCTGAATGGCATCCTGCTGCGCGCGCTCTCCTGTTATGGCGAGGTGACGTGGAGTGCGGAAAGCCTGTGGGCGTCGCGGCTTATCCAGACGACGTTTGCTCTCTTCTGGATGCTGATTGCGCTGGTGGTGATGATCCGCGCGACGCGTCGGCAGGCCCGCCAGCAGTGGCTGGTGGGTGGAGGGTTACTGGGCGTTGTGCTGTTGAAACTGATGCTGGTCGACAGCGCGGGCGGCGGCGGGCTGGCGCGCGCCATCGCCTTTATCGGCGTGGCGGTTCTGGTGCTGATTGTGGGCTATTTTTCACCCCTGCCGCCCAAAGCGGTGCGGGAAGAGAACGAGGGAGAAGGACAATGAAAAGGCTGTACGGATTACTGTTAAGTACGCTGCTTTGCGCCCCGGCGGGCGCCGCAGATCTCCCTGAGAAACCGCAAGATTATGCCCGCGGCGTGATGCTCGATTCGCCGCAGCCCTCTTCCTGGTATCGCGTTGATCTGCCGCAGGAGGTCTATGCCCACAGCGCGTGGCCAGATCTGCGCGATGTGCGGGTGTTTAACCAGGATGGTGAGCGGGTACCGTTCGCTCTTGAAACGCAAAGTACCAAAACTGCGACCCCTGAAGCGGTGCCGCTGCGCGTCTTTCCGCTGGATGCGTCGCCCGCAAGCGGCGCGGCACAGGAGGAGAATGTTGTGCGCCTCCAGGCACCTTCCGGGGTAGAGATTCGTATTGAAGGCGACGCCTCCAAACCGGTCGGGAAGAGCTATTTGTTGGTGCTGCCTTCTACTCTGCCCAACACGTTTACTCTTGGCGAGATCAAACTCGGCTGGCAGGAAAACGACCAGAACTGGCGCAGCAAAGTCTCCGTTCTGGTGAGCCGCGATATGCGCAGCTGGGATACGTTGCAGGATGATGCGCCGGTAATGGCGCTGGCGAGCGGGAACGACAAGCTCAGGCTCGATCGTATACAACTCCCGGAAATGCAGTTACCCGATGGCAGCCATTATCTGCTGCTGGTGTTTGATACGCCAAACCTGCCGGTCACCATCTCCGAGGCGACAGCCATGCCTGGACGCCAGCCTGCGCCGCTTGAAAAAATAGAGATGACAGGCAACGGGCGGCAGATTTCGCCGACCGAGGCGCAATATCAATGGCCGCAGCCACAGCCGTTCCGCTCTCTCTCGGTTGGTTTTAACGACGATGCGGTGTTGCCGGCAGAGATTGCCATTCGCCGTACATCCACCTCACCGTGGCAGCCGCTGACCAAAACCGTGCTCTGGCAACGTAACGGGCAGCGATCCGCACCGGTGGAACTGGCGGGCGAGACGGTACAGGCGGTGCGCATCACCACGCTGGACGCGCGACTGCCTGACACGCTCCCTGAGGTCTCCGGCAGCCGCGATCGGCTGGCGCTGGTGTTTAACGCCCAGGGGAAAGGGCCGTTTATGCTGGCGTGGGGAAATAAAGCGGCGCAGCCTGCCGCCGTCACGCCGGATACGCTGATCCCGCCGGATCTGCGTAAGCAGCTCGATCCCGCGTCGATTCCTGATGCGTTTGTGGGAGAAAACGTCAAGCTGGGTGGCGAGGCGCGCATGACGGCGACTTCCGTCACCGAACAGCAGGGGATGTGGAAAACGTTGCTGGTGTGGGGGGCTTTAGTGCTGGGCGTCGCGGTGCTGGCGTGGATGGCGATCCGCATCTGGCGCGAAGCGCAGAGTCCTAAAGTTTAACGCCGATAAAGTGCCGGATGGCGGCTTACGCCTTATCCGGCCTACGGGAGGCGATCATCAACGCCGGATGGTACGGCGCAGGTTTTGTAGGCCGGATAAGCGTAGCGCCATCCGGCAATGCAATGCCAAACGTGACGGCGTTTACAACGTCCCCGCGCGCGCCTGCGCCATCATGCGTGGGTAAAACGTCCAGAACTGTGTTTCCAGCGCGTGATAATTGGCATCAAGATCCTGCCATGAGTCACGCAGCGCCTCCAGCCGCGGACGGCGGCTCGCCATGCCGTTGAGCACATTTTGAATAAATGCCATCTCGCCGTAGCGCTCCATCCAGCGCTCCGACCATAAGTAATTGTTCAGATTGATAAAACGCGGCGGCGAATCGGGCAGAATAGTTGCTACCTGTGAATGGGCATAATGTATAAAATCCACCAGTTCGATATCGGGCGAAACCTTTGCCCAGTGGCGCGAGAGGAAGTGATCCCACATCACATCAAGCGTAATCGGCGCGACCCGCCGGGTTTCGGGGCGAAACCACTCGCGGGCGACCTTCACCTCCGGCAGGTTGTCGGTCAGCACATCAATACGGCGATGCATATGGATCCCCGCCACCACCTCTGGTGCGTAGAGGTTTTCCGGGTTGCCGCGAACAAAATCCGCCAGCAGGTTACCGGCAAGGGAGCTGTTCGCCAGGTGGGCAAGGTGCAGGTGTGCTAAAAAATTCATCTCTATTATTTATCCAAAAGCGGCTAACGGTTGCAGCGAAGGGGCGTGGGCACTAGACTACCCGCCTCTTATTTTATGTCTCGAGTCAGTGTCATGCGCGTTACCGATTTCTCCTTTGAGTTACCCGAATCCCTGATTGCCCACTATCCACAGCCTGAGCGCAGCAGCTGTCGCTTACTGTCGCTGGATGGCCCAACAGGCGCGCTGACGCACGGTACTTTCACCGATCTGCTCGATAAGCTCAACCCGGGCGACCTGCTGGTGTTCAACAACACCCGCGTGATTCCGGCGCGTCTGTTCGGGCGTAAAGCCAGCGGCGGCAAGATTGAAGTGCTGGTTGAGCGCATGCTCGACGATAAACGTATTCTGGCACATATTCGCGCCTCGAAAGCGCCGAAGCCGGGTGCCGAGCTGCTGCTGGGCGATGCGGAAGATATTCAGGCTATCATGGTCGCCCGCCACGACGCGCTGTTTGAAGTGGAATTCCACGATGAGCGCCCGGTGCTCGATATCCTTAACGCCATCGGCCATATGCCGCTGCCGCCCTATATCGATCGCCCGGATGAAGACGCCGACCGCGAACTCTATCAAACTGTCTATAGCCAGAAGCCTGGCGCCGTTGCCGCGCCGACTGCGGGCCTGCACTTTGATGAGCCGCTGCTCGAGCGCCTGCGCAATAAAGGCATTGAGATGGCGTTTGTCACGCTGCACGTTGGTGCCGGGACATTCCAGCCGGTGCGCGTTGATAGCATCGAAGATCACATCATGCACTCCGAATATGCCGAAGTGCCGCAAGAGGTGGTTGATGCGGTGCTGGCGGCAAAAGCGCGCGGCAACCGCGTCGTGGCAGTTGGCACGACCTCCGTGCGCTCGCTGGAGAGCGCCGCGCAGGCGGCAAAAGCGGACCTGATCGAACCCTTCTTCGGCGACACGCAAATCTTTATCTATCCGGGCTATCAATACAAAGTGATTGATGCGCTGGTGACCAACTTCCACCTACCGGAATCGACGCTGATCATGCTGGTCTCTGCGTTTGCCGGGTACCAACACACCATGAATGCGTACCGCGCCGCAGTTGCTGAAAAATATCGCTTTTTTAGTTACGGGGACGCGATGTTTATCACGTACAATCCGCAGGCGATTTTAGAGCGCCCTTAACAGGGCTATTTTACGTGCCCTCTGGACCCGGACAGTGCCCGCGTCCAGAGTGGCTGCGCCAATAACGCCTTGCGTGCGGATTGGTCAATTCAAGGTTGTGGAGTGAATCCGCAACAGAGAGTAATCATCAGACTGTCTATCTGGTGTTGGAGAAAAGATGAAATTCGAACTGGATACCACCGACGGACGCGCCCGCCGCGGCCGGCTGGTGTTTGAGCGCGGCGTGGTTGAAACGCCGGCGTTTATGCCTGTTGGCACCTACGGCACCGTGAAAGGGATGACCCCGGAAGAGGTCGAAGCCACCGGTGCGCAGATCATTCTGGGTAACACTTTCCACCTGTGGCTGCGCCCGGGGCAGGATATCATGAAGCTGCACGGCGATCTGCACGACTTTATGCAGTGGAAAGGGCCAATCCTTACCGATTCCGGCGGCTTCCAGGTGTTCAGCCTCGGCGATATCCGCAAAATCACCGAAGCAGGCGTTCACTTCCGTAACCCGATCAACGGCGATCCGATCTTCCTCGATCCGGAAAAATCGATGGAGATTCAGTACGATCTCGGCTCCGATATCGTGATGATCTTTGACGAGTGTACGCCGTACCCGGCGGACTGGGATTACGCCAAACGCTCAATGGAGATGTCTCTGCGCTGGGCAAAACGTAGCCGCGACCGCTTTGACCGGCTGGGCAACAAAAACGCGCTGTTCGGCATTATTCAGGGCAGTGTTTACGAAGATTTACGCGATATCTCCGTCAAAGGTCTGGTAGAGATAGGCTTTGATGGCTACGCTGTCGGCGGTCTTGCTGTGGGCGAACCGAAAGAGGATATGCACCGCATTCTGGAGCACGTCTGTCCGCAGATCCCCGCAGATAAACCGCGTTACCTGATGGGCGTAGGTAAACCGGAAGATCTGGTCGAAGGCGTGCGTCGCGGCATCGACATGTTCGACTGCGTCATGCCGACGCGTAACGCGCGTAACGGCCACCTGTTCGTGACCAACGGCGTGGTGAAAATCCGTAACGCAAAATATAAGAGCGACACCAGCCCGCTCGATGCCGAGTGTGATTGCTACACCTGTCGCAATTATTCGCTCGCCTACTTGCATCATCTCGATCGTTGCAACGAAATACTGGGCGCGCGTCTCAATACCATTCATAACCTGCGCTACTATCAGCGCTTAATGGCTGGTTTACGCAAGGCTATTGAAGAGGGTAAATTAGAGAGCTTCGTAGCAGATTTTTACCAGCGTCAGGGTCGACCGGTTCCACCTTTGAACGTTGATTAATTTAATAATGAGGGAATTTGAATGAGCTTTTTTATTTCTGACGCGGTAGCGGCAGCAGGCGCGCCGTCACAGGGCAGCCCGATGTCTCTGATCCTGATGCTGGTCGTATTTGGTCTGATTTTCTATTTCATGATCCTGCGCCCGCAGCAAAAACGTACCAAAGAGCATAAAAAGCTGATGGACTCCATCGCGAAAGGCGATGAAGTGCTGACCAACGGTGGCCTGGTTGGGCGCGTAACCAAAGTAGCGGAAACCGGCTACATTGCTATCGCACTGAACGACACCACTGAAGTGGTAATCAAACGTGACTTCGTAGCTGCCGTTCTGCCGAAAGGCACCATGAAGGCGCTGTAATTTTCGTTTTTCCCAAAGGGAACTGCCGTGTTAAACCGTTATCCTTTGTGGAAGTACATCATGCTGGTCGTCGTCCTTATCGTCGGCCTGCTTTACGCACTTCCCAACCTCTATGGTGAGGATCCGGCTGTTCAGATCTCTGGCGCGCGCGGTGTCGCCGCCAGCGAACAAACTCTGATCCAGGTCCGGAACGAACTAACAAAAGAAAAGATCAGCTGGAAATCTGTGGCGATGGAAGAGGGCACGGTACTTGCTCGCTTTGAATCGACCGACACCCAGCTGCGCGCCCGCGAAGTCCTGCTTAGCGCATTAGGCGACAAGTATGTTGTCGCGCTCAACCTCGCACCGGCAACGCCTCGCTGGCTCTCCCTCCTGAAAGCGGAACCGATGAAACTCGGCCTCGACTTGCGTGGCGGGGTTCACTTCCTGATGGAAGTGGATATGCAAACGGCACTGGGCAAATTGCAGGAACAGAATATCGACAGCCTGCGCAGCGATCTGCGGGAAAAAGGCATTCCTTACTCCACCGTGCGTAAGGAAGATAACTATGGTCTTAGCATTCAGTTCCGCGACAGCGCGGCGCGCGACCAGGCGAATACCTACCTGACCGGCCGTCATCGCGATCTCGTCTTCTCTAATCAGGGCGATAACGTGCTGCGCGTGGTGATGAGCGATGCGCGCCTGAGCGAAGCCCGTGAATATGCTGTTCAGCAGAACATCAATATCCTGCGTAACCGTGTAAACCAGCTTGGTGTTGCCGAGCCGCTGGTGCAGCGCCAGGGCGCTGACCGCATCGTGGTTGAACTGCCGGGTATTCAGGATACGGCGCGCGCGAAAGAGATCCTTGGCGCGACCGCTACGCTTGAGTTCCGTCTGGTTAACACCAATGTCGATGCTTCCGCTGCGGCAAATGGCCGTATTCCGGGTGATTCCGAAGTGAAAGAGACACGTGATGGGCGGCCAGTTGTGCTGTACAAACGCGTGATCCTCACCGGCGACCACATTACCGACTCAACCTCAAGTATGGATGAGTACAACGTGCCGCAGGTGAATATTTCACTGGACAGCGCGGGCGGTAACATCATGTCTAACTTCACCAAGGACAACATCAATAAACCGATGGCGACCCTGTTTGTGGAGTACAAAGACAGCGGTAAAAAAGATGCCAATGGTCGTTCGGTGCTGGTGAAGCAGGAAGAGGTGATCAACATCGCCAATATCCAGTCTCGCCTCGGCAACAGCTTCCGTATTACCGGTATCGAAAACGCTAACGAAGCGCGTCAGCTGTCGCTGCTGCTGCGTGCGGGCGCGTTGATTGCGCCGATTCAGATTGTGGAAGAGCGTACCATCGGTCCAACCCTTGGGGCGCAGAACATCACTCAGGGTCTGGAAGCGTGTCTGGCCGGTCTGGCGGTATCGATCATCTTCATGCTCTTCTTCTATAAGAAGTTTGGCCTGATCGCGACCTCGGCGCTGCTGGCGAACCTGGTGCTGATTGTCGGCATTATGTCCCTGTTGCCGGGTGCAACACTGACCATGCCGGGGATTGCGGGGATCGTGCTAACCCTTGCGGTAGCGGTGGATGCTAACGTACTGATAAACGAACGTATCAAAGAAGAGCTGAGCAACGGGCGATCCGTACAGCAGGCGATTCACGAAGGTTATCAGGGCGCGTTCTCGTCCATTTTCGATGCCAACATCACCACGTTGATCAAAGTGCTTATCCTTTACGCGGTCGGTACTGGCTCAATCAAAGGCTTTGCAATCACCACCGGTATCGGTGTGGCGACGTCCATGTTCACCGCTATTGTCGGTACCCGTGCCATCGTCAACCTGTTGTACGGCGGCAAACGCATTAACAAGCTGTCTATCTGAGGAGTGCGTTGTGGCACAGGATTATACTGTTGAACAATTGAACCATGGCCGTAAAGTCTGGGACTTTATGCGCTGGGACAACTGGGCTTTTATCATTTCCGGCGCGCTGCTGATCCTCTCCATCGTTGTGATGGGTGTTCGCGGCTTTAACTGGGGCCTGGATTTTACCGGCGGTACGGTCATTGAGATCTCGCTGGAGAAACCGGCGGATATGGACTTAATGCGCGAAGCGCTGGAGAAAGCAGGCTTCCAGGATCCGCTGCTGCAGAACTTCGGCAGCAGCCGCGACATCATGGTACGCATGCCGCCCGCGCAGAGCGATAACGGCGGGCAGCTGCTGGGCAGCAAAGTGGTTAGCGTGATTAACGAAGCGACCAGCCAGAATGCCGCCGTGAAGCGTATTGAGTTCGTCGGCCCGAGCGTAGGCGCGGATCTGGCACAAACCGGCGGCATGGCGCTGCTGGTGGCGCTGATCAGCATCCTCGTTTATGTCGGTTTCCGTTTTGAATGGCGTCTGGCGGCGGGCGTGGTTATCGCGCTGGCGCACGACGTCATCATTACTATGGGTGTGCTGTCGCTGTTCCAGATCGAGGTTGATCTGACCATCGTGGCATCGCTGATGTCGGTGATCGGTTACTCGCTCAACGACAGTATCGTGGTATCGGACCGTATCCGTGAGAACTTCCGTAAGATCCGTCGCGGTACGCCGTATGAGATCTTCAACATCTCGCTGACGCAGACGCTGCATCGTACCTTGATCACCTCCGGCACAACGCTGGTAGTGATCCTGATGCTCTATCTCTTCGGTGGCGCGATGCTGAAAGGCTTCTCGCTGACGATGCTGATCGGTGTCTCTATCGGTACGGCCTCTTCCATCTATGTTGCTTCAGCGCTGGCGCTGAAACTTGGGATGAAGCGCGAGCATCTCCTGCAGCAGAAAGTGGAAAAAGAGGGGGCGGATCAGCCCTCGATTCTGCCGTAACAAACGAGCAATAATAAAAAACCGCAGCGTAACGTTGCGGTTTTTTTTGCCTGAAATATACATAGCGTTTATTGGTGAATTATTTTTATTTGTTATATATATTATTTCTGCAAATTTATTCACTTCACTAGCGTTATTACTAATAAATATTCACCCTCCACCGGGAGGTTTTTGCTAGAGTAGCCGCCACTCTCGTAACGACGATGCCACCTCAACATCCGTAAGCATGGTAATGGAAAAAAAGATCCTGATAGCAGACGATCACCCCATCTATTTAATGGGACTGCGCGCATTACTCACACCGCTTGCCGGGCAATATCACATTGTTGACGAAGCGCTCACCACTGATGACGTAATAAGCAAACTCGAACGTGATGATATCGATATTCTGATTACCGATTTCAGTATGCCAGGGGATAAATATAACGATGGCCTTGCGCTTATTCAGCTAATTAAGCGGCGCTGGCCCGCACTGGTGATTATTGTGGTGACAATGATCAACAACCCTGGAATTGAGCGCGCGTTACGCCAGCTCGGCGTACATGCCGTGCTCAGTAAAGCGGGGCTCTCAACGGAGTTAGTGCACGTTATAAAAGGGCTCACCGGCGCGTTTGCACCCAGCAAACCCTCCGTCGACGCACCGGCGTTGAGCGGCATCAGCCTGACGCCAAAAGAGAGTGAAGTGCTGCGTCTGCTGCTGCGCGGCTTAACGGTGAGCGATATCAGCACCCGCCTTAACCGCACCAAACAGACCGTCAGCGCACAAAAAAAGAGCGCGATGCGTAAGCTCGGCGTCACCTCCGAATATGAGCTCTATCAACAGCTGCAACAGCTTGGGCTGGCCAGCTGATAGCCGACAGAAAGATGACAAAGCCAGCAAACCTGCTCGTCACTTTTAACGCCTCGCAACAGCGGCTATTAACCCGGCAGTGCCGGGCGGATGTTCTTAATAAGATCGACGTCGTTGATAGTGAATCCGCCCTCTGTGCGCTGAGCTCCCGGCCCTGGAACGCCTTACTGATTGATTTAACCCATCAACCCACTTCGGGCCTGATGTTTATCGACAGGGTGCTGGCGGCCGGGCTGATCGGCACCTTCGCGCCACCAGCGCTGCTGCTGGCCTGTAGCGCGACCCCGGAAACCTTAAATCCCTCTCTGCTACGTCTTAACGGTTTTGACAGGCTGCTTCCTTTACCGATAACTAAAACCTTGCCCAGGAGCGCGCCGCAGGTGCTGAACCTCAGCGAGTTAAACGCGCTGGCAGGCGGGCAGCAGGCGGTAGTAGACGCGATGATCCCGGTGCTAATTCAGACACTTAATGACGATATCCAGCACCTAGCCAGCTTGCCTGCGCAGGCGCCGTTCACGGCAATCGCTGACATCGCCCATCGAATGAAATCCTCCTGGCATCTGCTGGGCATGAGCCACGCCAGACGCAGCTGCATCATTATGGAACGCCTACCCGCGCTGTTGGATAACGGGGTCATAAGCGCGCAGGAGAGCGAAAAGATGCGCATCAATTTTATTTCCGCGCTGTTTGCGTCGCTTCGTCAATGTAAGGGGCTGTTACCCGCGCAACGTTAATGGGGGGCCGACGGTTAAACAGCTCTCCCTGTTGTTAATGGTGACCTGTTTAACGCGGAGCAGATGATGCGCAGCACGCCTTGTTATCGCCTCTTATGGCTTGCTTATATGCCGGGGCTTTTTAGCTTCTCTCTGCCAGCATGTGCCGCCTCTGCGCGCGGTCATTATATGGGGTTGCTGAGCGCCATTTTTATCGGCGTGCTGCTGCTGGTTTGCGGGCTGGCACTGCGTATCCGCAGGCAGCGCAGGCGCAACCAAAGTGTGGCCGCAACGCTTGCGAAAACCCACTATCTCGCCATGGTGAGCCATGAAATCCGCACGCCGCTCAATGCGATCCTGGGCATCCTGGAACTGCAGATTGCCCAGACGCAGCATGCCCAGCCGATGCTGGAGGTGGCGCACGACGCGGCAAAAGATCTGCTGGCGTTAGTCGGTGATGTGCTTGATATGTCGCGCATCGAGTCGGGTCATATGCCCCTTGAACCCTCTGCGCAGGAGCTGGTTAGCCTGACCCGCGCCGTAGTGCTGCTCTTTGAAGAGGCGAGCGAGCAGAAGCAGCTTGCTCTCCGGTTTTCAGTTGTGGGCGGCGCGCGCTGTCCGGTGCTGATTGACCCCTGGCGCTACAAGCAGATCCTCTCCAACCTGGTGAGTAACGCCATTAAATTCACCCGTGAAGGGGAGATCCGCATTACGCTCTCCCACCAGATAACGGATGCACAGCGGGTTGCGGTTTCGCTGAGCGTTACCGATACCGGGCCGGGCATTGCGCCAGAGCACCAGGCGCGGCTTTTTACCCCTTTTGCACAGTTCGGCCCCAATGAGGATGGTGCTCGAAACGGTTCGGGCCTTGGCCTCGCCATCTGCCGGGCGTTGTGCGAGTTAATGGCAGGGAAACTGACCCTGAACAGCACGCCAGGCAAAGGCAGCTGCGTCACCCTGCAACTCACGTTACCGCCGTCACAAGAGCCTTGTCCCGCGCAGCGAAGCCTGCCCGCGATACCGGTTTCGACCGTCAAAGGCAGGCGGGTGATGATTGTTGATGACTACCGGCCAAACCTGCTGCTGCTGCGCCACCAGCTTGAGCTGCTCGGCCACCAGGTGATCGAAGCGCAAAGCGGAGAAGAGGCGCTGGCAACATGGCATGCCCATAAACCGTTTGATTACATTCTGATGGATTGCAATATGCCGCTGATGGATGGCTTTACGCTTGCGAAAACCATTCGTCTTCAGGAGCAGCAGCAGACTATTTCCCGTGCGACGCTATTGGGTTTTACCGCTATTGCCCAGCAAGAGATTATTGAGCAGTGCCAGCAGGCGGGGATGGATGGCTGTTTATTTAAACCCTGCAGCCAGCAGGAGATTGCACAATGGATAATATAAACGCGGCGCTAATTGGCGAGTGAAAAACAGCTCAATTGTTGCCAGGAATTTTCCTTGTTAATACCTCTCGCTTCTCAATCGGGAAAAGAGGGCGCTAATAGGATTATTAATGGCCGGGATTAATATGGAGGACAGAATAATTACTTACCCTGTAACAGGAGGTTACATTGAAAAAGCTCTCTTTAGCTGCCCTGATTGGCTCAGTATTACTGACGCAATCTGTGTTAGCGGCTGAAAATAACCGCATCATGAGTTACCTGACATCCTGGGGTCTTCCACAGGACGCCGCGACCCAGTTAGAGAAGTCCAATGTGGATACTTTCTTCCTCTCCTTTGGCGGCTGGAATCAGAATGGTGAGATCTCCTCTTCTGACAACATTATTAAGCCTGCTGAGTATGACCCGTATTGGCTCTCTCCTTCCTACACCTCCTGGACACAGACCAAGCTGGCTGCGCCCTCTAAACGTATGCTGGTGGCTTTCGGGGGGGAGACCTATGAAAGAATGTGGGGCTATATTGCCGATGCCGCGAGCCGCGAAAAGATTGCGCAGGGGCTGGTTAAACTGCTGAAAACCGACTTCCCGGTTTACAAAAAGGATATGAAGCCGGAAGAGATGGTCGGCGGCTGCTTAAGCGCCAACTGGGATAAAACCTGCAATATGGCGAGTTTCCAGAAAGCAGGCACGGTTCAACTGGACGGCATTGATTTCGACTATGAAAAAGTGGCCCGCCTGACGCCGCAGGAGAACCAAAACCTGCTTATCCTCGCGAAGCGTGTTAAGTCGCTGCTCGGGCCGAACAGCGGTAAAGTGCTGAGCCTGACGACCTATCACGTCGGGGCCGATCCTGAATCCTGCGCCAGCCCATCGGTTATGGAAAACTGCTCGTTTATTGAGGATGCCCGTTCGGCGCATCACGGCGAAGTGCTGGGGCTGCTCACCGCCGGGCGCGATGTGTTCGACTTCTTTAATGTCATGACCTATGACGCCGGTCCGCGTTTCCGCTATGACGTCGCGATGGCCAACTACGCGCGTGCGGTGGGCGACAAGAAGAAGATTATTCTCGGCAATACCATCAACTCCCAGTGGGGGCCGGAAGGCCGCTATGTTGAATCCAAAGAGAATAACCTGACGCGTGCCGCCTGGCAGGCAGAGCAGGGTTACGGCGGCGTCTTCGTCTGGGCGCTCGGCTCCAATAATGTTCAGCTCAGTTTCCCGGACCAGGTGAGTTACCTCAATGAGATGAAACAGGCGGCGGGCGGCGATGTACCGCAGGTGGAGAATCATATCCCCGTGGCGAACGCCGTTTATCCACAAACGGTGACCGGCGCTGCAACCGTGGTGCTTGATGGCTCGGCATCAACGGATCCAGAGGGTGCAGCGCTTAGCTGGAGCTGGACGCAGGTTTCTGGCCCGCATGTAACGCTGACTAATGCTAACCAGCAGAAAGCGAGCTTTACGCTCAATGCGCCGGATCAGGAGAGCACGCTGGTCTTCAATCTGACGGTGAACGATGGCGTGCATGACTCCCTGCCGTTGACGTTGACCATTAAGCATGTGCCGGAGGAGGGCAGCGTCACTATCCCGGATAATCCTGTCGCTGCTGACGAGTGGAAGCACGATAAGATTTATGTCGGCGGTGATAAAGTCTCGTGGAAAGGGCTGCAGTATAAAGCACGCTGGTGGACCCGTGCTAATGAGCCAGGCACGAATGAAGTGTGGCAGGTAATTGAGTAAGTTCTAGTTGAGTTAATCTTTTTGATGTTTTGGCCGCAATATTTTCATTGCGGCCTTTTTTTATTTGTCCCGGCTGGGAATTTTCCTCGCTTTATTACGCTGCCTCTGAAGGGATAAAAGAAGGTTGATATTACTGCGAGGGCGATAAGCGATTAATTTAACTGCGTGGATCTATTTCCCTACTAAACGGAGCACGTATGAATTATTCAAAAATAGGCCTGGCGGTTATTACATTATGTATGGCAGGCGGTGCGCTGGCGCATGGTTATGTCTCTCTTCCGGCATCACGCGCATATATGTGCAATGCCAATATGGGCTACCAAAATAAAGATTGCGGCAGCGGTCCGCTGTATGAGATGCAGAGCGTTGAAGGGCCTGATGGTTTTCCTGCGGCCAGTAGAGGGCCTGCGGATGGTCATCTCGCCAGCGCGGGATTAGCCTCAATGGGGCGGCTGGATGAGCAGAGTGAAACGCGTTGGGCGAAACATCCCATTAGCGCGGGCAAACATGCTTTCACCTGGACCTATACCGCGCCGCACAAAACCAAATCGTGGGATTACTACCTGACGAAGAGCGACTGGAACCCCGCCCAGCCGCTGACGCGCGCCTCTTTTGAGAGCAAGCCATTTTGTCATATCGAAGGGAATAACATTCGGCCCAGCGCCGGTCCGGATATGCCTCATGAGTGCACGATCCCCGAACGGGAGGGTTACCATGTGATCCTCGCGGCGTGGGATGTCGCTGATACAGGCGCTACCTTTTACAACGTGATTGACGTCGATTTCGGCGGCCATAACGCGCCCGCGCCAGCCCCGGACGAGGATCCCCAGAGCGATCTCCCGGCGCAGTGGCACAGCGACACCGTCTATGTTGGCGGCGACAGAGTAACGTGGAACGGCAAAGAGTATCAGGCGCGCTGGTGGACGCGTGGCAACCAGCCGGGCGTGCATGAAGTCTGGAGCGAAGTGAAATAGGGTGCGGTAGAAAAAACAAGGTCATACAGCAAAGTGGATGGCCTTGTTTTATTACGCTGGCGCAGTGGCGGTGTTAAGTGAAATGGCTGGCCTTGTAGTTACATCGCGATATCAAACATCCGCGTCTGGAACAGCAGACAGTAGAGCTGGCAGTCGGTTCGCACATTCAGTTTCGCCATTGCCCGCAGTTTATGTGCGCTCACCGTTTTAATGCTGATATTCATACGCCTGGAGATGGTGGTTAATGAGAGACCACGGCAGAGCAGGCGTAATACTTCACTTTCGCGCGTTGAGAGCTCCTGCGGCGTGATGGCATCGCGGCGGAAAAGGGAGTCCATTAAGCCGCGCTCAATATAGACTTCATCCATTAAGACGGTGGCCATGGCGCGCCATAATGTGCGCTCACTGGTATTACGGCTGATATACCCTTTGGCGCCGGCTTCGAGGGCAATTCGAATAAGATTGGTGTTGTTATACGGAGATAAGAAGATGATTTTTGTTTTGGGGTAGCGGCCTGAAATCCATTTAACCAGCGCGATGCCATCTAATTCTGATAAGGGGCTTCCGGTTTTTATTGTGGTCAGTCCGTAGCCGAGGAAAAGAAGGTCAACTTGTTTATTTGCGAGAATATTCAGTAGTTCTGTTTGTTCATGTGTGTCGCCGACAACCTCTATATCTAATCTCTCTGTGTTGATATTACTGGCTTTCAGAGAGTTAATCATCGAGGTCATCCCCCGGCGTATTATCGTATGCTCATCGGCAATCAATATATTAATTGGCATTAATTATCCTCCCAACGTCCTGTAGGAATGAAGAGTACAAAAGCACCATACGGCGTTCCTGACGTTATTTCTATCTGACCAGTAAGAAAAATCAGCGGCCATTTACGGAAAAGAGATTTCCGCGCGCAGGTAGAGCATTCTTTAATGCCGCGGGAGCAATCAGCTTTCGTCTCTGTTGCATCGGGGGAGAATAGCCACGGTAAACGGCAATTCTTTGAGTGAGCAAGTGAATCATGAATTATCAACAACGCCTTAGGATTAATCAGCAGCAGGGTTTTACACTGCTTGAGCTGCTGGTGGTATTAATGATCATTGCGCTGCTGGCCGGCTTTGTTGGCCCGAAATTATTTTCCAATGTTGATCAGGCAAAAGAAAAAACTGCGTTACGCCAGATGCACGCCTTTGCCGATGCATTAACGCAATATCGGCTGGATACCGGCAGTTATCCTTCAGAGTCAGAGGGGTTAAATGTGCTGGTTGAGAAGCCCGATAACGTCAATAACTGGAACGGCCCCTATCTGGCGCAAAAAATTCCTCATGATCCGTGGGGCAAAGAGTATCAGTGGCACAACCCGAGCCGACAATCGCAAAGCGTCTACGAAGTGGATATTTCTACCACTGATAATAATGGCAAGGCCATTGTCTACGGCTTCTGATAATGATTCGGCTAATGCTGGTACTTATTCTGCTGGCGGGGCATAGCGCTGAAGCCCATTGCTGGCAACGTGCAGGCGCGCGTTACGGTATTGAGCCGGCATTATTAAAAGCGATCGCTGTGGTTGAATCGGGATTATCGCCAACGGCGGTGCATAAAAATCGTAATGGCTCCACGGATGTCGGCTTAATGCAGATCAACAGCCAGCATTTTGCGCAGCTCAGGCAATATCACATCACCGCGCGCTCGCTTATTACTAACCCTTGCCAAAACGTCATAACGGGCGCCTGGGTGCTGGCCGGGCAAATTCGCCAGTTTGGTTATAACTGGGAAGCGGTTGGCGCCTATAACGCCGGGAACGCCCGTAACAGGAAAACGCATTTAGCTCGCCTGCGCTATAGCCAAAAAGTGGCGCGTATTTATCAGGGGCTGAAAAGTAACGATAAGGAGTTCGCGGCATGGGAAAAATGAGCACCTGGGAAGTGACCTATCTAGAAAAGGGTAAACGCAAAAAAATCCGCACCCAGGCCGATACGCCCATTTCAGCCAGACACCAGTTACAACAGGCAGGCTATGTGGTGCTGCGCGTGGCGCAACAGGTGCAGCACCCGACAAAGCGCGTCTCGCTGACGCTCTTTACGCAGGAGCTGATGGCGCTGCTGGATGCCGGGCTGGTGGTGACCGAAGCGATCGAGACACTCTGCGCTTGTTCCAGCGATGAACAGGCGCTGGAGATGCTGGAGGGGCTGCTGGAGAAACTCTATGCCGGGAGCCAGTTATCCCAGGCGATGGCCGCCCAGCCCGACATTTTTCCACCGCTATTAGTCAATACCGTCGCCTCTTCTGAACAAACCGGCCAACTGGCCAACGCCCTGAAACGCTACCACTTCTATGAACAGCGCCTCGAACAGCTGCGTAAGCGCATTCGCGGCACTTTAACCTACCCGCTGATTGTGCTGACGGTTGGCGGGCTGATTGTCTGTTTCCTGCTGGGCTTTATCGTGCCCAGCTTTTCACAGGTGTTTGAAGGGGTGAACACCCTCAGCCGCAGCGCCGAGCTGATTTTATGGTGGGGACAGCTGGTTAAGCAGTCGGGGCCGGAGCTGTTAATGGGCACTATCGCCACGATTGGCGCGCTGATCGTGGTGTGTAAACAGAGCTGGACCAAACAGCTACTGATGAGCGCTGCTATGAAAATCCCCCAGTTGCGCCAGCAACAGTTCCTCACCATTCTGGTGCGTTTCTATCGCACCCTTGGTCTGCTGCTCGATGGCGGTGTACCGGTTACCCATGCGTTGCGCCTTGCCCAGTCGGTGATCCCGGTCAGCCACCACTCCCAGCTCAACACCGTGGTGGAGCATGTGATGGCGGGCAAGAGCGTTTCGGAGTCGCTGGAGAGCCAGCATTTAACCACCCCGGTGGCGATGCGTTTACTGCAAGTCGGCGAGCGCAGCGGGGAGTTAGCCGGTATGTGCGAACGCATTGCGGGCTTTTATGACGAGGCGCTGGAGCGCGCCATCGACACCTTCACCCGCATCTTTGAGCCGTTACTGATGATGATCGTCGGCGGCATTGTCGGGCTGGTGGTGTTTCTGCTCTATATGCCCATTTTTGAGATGGCCGGGAGTATGTCCTGATGATGTCGCAGCCGGAAGTTTCCACCCTGATTGATGACCTGCTGGCGGTTGATGAAGCCGGGCGCAGCGAGGCGTTTGAGAAGCTGATTGACGCCGAGCCCGCCGCGCTGCCCGCGCTTGCCGCGGCACTCGGTATCGCGCTCTTTGCCCCGGAGGCGGAGGATGAGGTTACCGTCGATTTTCAGCATATTCCCCTCAATGACGCGCTGGCGATGCATGTCCTGCCGGTGTGCTGGCGCGATCGTCAGTGGTTGCTGCTGAGCGATCCCTTTTCGCTGGCGCTACGCCAGTGGGCGCAGCGGCTGCCGGTTACGCTTGCCATTGCCTCGCCCGGCTGGTTACGCGAGCAGCTTGAGGCGCTGACCCGCCAGCAGCGCACGCTCGATCAGCTTGAGCAGCAGGCAAATGAAGAGGGCGAAGATGAGGTGATCCTTGAGATCACCCCCGGCAATATCGCCAGTGAGAGCAACCCGATTATCAAGCTGGTTAACGCCACGCTCTATGATGCGATCCAGAGCCGCGCCAGCGATATCCACCTGAGCGCCGCGCCGGACGGCCTGGCGGTCAAATACCGCGTCGATGGTGTCATTCACGCTATTCGTCACTGCCCTGGTATTCAGGCGTCCGGTCAGATTATTTCGCGCATTAAAGTGCTGAGCAGCATGGATATTTCGGAGCGGCGCATTCCCCAGGATGGCCGCTTCAAGGCGATGATCCACCAGCGACCGGTCGATTTTCGTGTCTCGGTAGTGCCGGGTATTCACGGCGAGGATGCCGTGTTGCGCGTGCTCGACAAGTCCCATAGCAGCACCCTGAGCCTCGAGACGCTGGGTTTTGACGACCATACGCTGCGCGAAATCCGCCTGTTAACCCACCAGCCGCACGGCATGGTGCTGGTCACCGGGCCAACCGGCAGCGGTAAATCGACCACCCTTTACGCGGCGCTGAGCGAGCTGAACACCGGCGACAATAAGATCATCACCATTGAAGATCCGGTTGAGTATCAGCTTAACGATGTGCTGCAAATTCCCGTCAATGACAAAAAAGGGCTGACCTTTGCCCGCGGCCTGCGCGCCATACTACGCCACGATCCCGACACCATTCTGGTCGGTGAGATCCGTGACAGCGAAACCGCCGGCATCGCCGTGCAGGCTGCGCTCACCGGCCACCTGGTGCTCTCCTCCGTTCATGCCAACGATGTCTTTAGCGTGCTGGAGCGTTTTCTCTATATGAACGTCGATGCCAACAGCCTGCTCTCCGCACTACGCGGCGTGCTGGCCCAGCGGCTGGTGCGCGGCATCTGCCCGCAGTGCCTGGAGGAGGCGCAGCCGAGCGAGCAGGATCTTCATCAGTGGCAGCAGAGCGCGCTACACACCCTGACGCCGGTGTGGCGTAAAGGGCGCGGCTGCCCGGCCTGCCGACAGAGCGGGTTTCGTGGCCGGCTGGCGCTGGCGGAAGTTTTGCCGTTCAGCGACAGGATGAAAGAGGCGCTCCAGATGCGCGCCTCTGTGCGCCAGATGCGCGAAATCGCTTTAGCAGAAGGCTTTGTCCCGCTGCATAACGTTGCCATTCGCGCGGTGCTGGAGGGCAAAACCACTTTTTCGGAGATCAACCGTGTTATCACTCCTCCCGCCTGAGTTGCAGTGCGACATTCATCCGCAGCGTCTGGTGCTGCGCCGGGGCAACCGGGTGCTTGGCGAACAGGCGTTAACCGCACAGACCACGCTGGATGAGGCGCTCGACCAGCTGTTACGCGCCCACACCTCAGGATTGCCCTGGTGGGGAAAGCTCAGCTTCTGCCTGAGCAGCAGCCGGATCCACTACTTTACCGTGCCCTGGCAGCCCGGGCTGAGCACGCCGGAGGAGTTACGCAGCTTCGCCGCCACCGAGGCCGCCAGGCAACCTTTCTGGCGCCATGTTCTGGCGTGTAAAACCGCCTTTATCTCGGTGCAGTTCGGCGCAACGGCGCTGGCGGCGGCGATTGATGAAGCGCTCTGGCAGGCGTTACTGCTCACCGCCCGTAAATGGAAACTGCGTGTGGGCGGTATTCATGTCGCGCTGCACCAAAAACTTCGCGCGTGGCGCGGCGCACTCCCTGCCGATGCACTCTTCTGTCTGCGTGATGAGCAGTCGACAATCTTTGTCTCGCGCCAGCACGGGCAGTGGCAACAGGCGTGGTGTCTGCACAATGACGCGGGCGTGAGCGCGCGGCAGCAGGTTGCCCAGACCGCGCGGCTGATGGGGCTGGATAGCGCCGTTCCGCACTTCTTTCTCAACAATATTGATGCCGCAGGGGAGTAAGGATGTTTTCCATATCGGCTTTTAAAGGCTGGCCCGCTCCCTGCTTTCACTATCGTCCTCGCGCCGCCTGGCCGGTAATGGGTGTCGTGCTGCTGCTGACCGGCGGGCTGCTGCTGGCGAGTATCAACGATTATCAACGGCGCGACGCGCTACAGCGCCAGCATCAGCACCTGCTGGAGACGGTGGCGAAGCGGGATGAAATTGTCCGCGGTCTGTCAGCGCGCATGAAAAAACATCAGCCCGATGCGAGAGCCGCCATGCAGGTGGTGGCGATGCTGAATCCGCTGGCGAAATTACTCCTGCCCGATGTGGCGATCATGAACGTCAGCGTTGAGCCGGAGAAAAAGGTAGTCCGATTACAGGTAAAAGCGATGTCGCTTGAGGCGCTGCTCGATTTCAGCACCCGTCTGGAGGCGATCCCGGCGCGGGTTGAGTTGCAAAACCACACGCCGTCAAAGGAGCTCAGCCAGAAATGGGCGGTCAACGCCACGCTGATAGTCATCTATCCCAACAACCCCCGGCTCTGAGTGAACATATGAGATTTTCCCTCTCTTTACCCTGGCTGCGCTGGTCGCTGGCCTCTGTCGTGGAAAAAACGGGCCGGGCACCGCTGCTGGCGGCGCTCGTACCACTGCTGATGGCCGCTTACTGGCAGTGCGCGCTCGCGCCGGAAAAGCGCCAGCTTGTTGGTGAAAATGCGCAGCTGGAGCTGCAGTTAGATAAACCACTGGCGCTCTCTCCACAGCCTGACAATAGCGCGGCGCTCTTACAGCGCACGCTGAATGACACCGAGTATCAGCAGGTGAAAGCGGTGTTCGACATTTTTCAGCAGAACCACTTACAGGTTGACGGTAGCCGCTATCAGTTCGGCAAAAACGGCAAAGGGCGTCAACGCGCGCTGGCGCTGACCATTCCGCTGCAGGGCGAGTGGAAAAACCTGACGCGATCCCTCATCACCATGAGTAAGAGCCTGATCTTTCATGTCGACAGGCTCGCCATCAGCCGCGCCAGCCCGGAGAGTGCCCATCTGCTGATCACGCTGCAGTTAACGCTGAGCCTGGCATCGGGTCTGGAGGCGTCATGAAGCTGCCGCGATATCTGAAAATCTTGCTGCTGTTGACCGCCGGGCTGCTTCTCTGGGTGCATGTCACCGACGAAGGTGCAGAAAACGCCCCCGAGGTGAGCCAGGCTGCGCCAGATGAGACGCGCCCGCCGCGCCAGGCGAACCGGCCGCTGCATGTCACGGATGATGCCAGCGCGATTGCCGATCTCTTCCCGGTCTATAACGCACCGGCAACGAAGGCGGCCACGCCCGCGCCGGTGGCAAAGGTGCAGCGCGTCACGTTCCCTTTTCGCGCGGTGGGGCTGTGGATCCGCAACGGCATGCGCATCGTCATCCTGACGGATGGCGCACGTAACTGGTTGCTCTGTGACGCCTGTCGTAAAGCGGGGTATATCCGGCCTGGCGGCCTGATCACCCCCGACTGGCGACTGCAGGCGATGGCGCAGGGCAGCCTGCTTTTTGAATCATTACCGGGGCATGAGCCATACAGCATCAGCCTTAACTCTTTGACTACACAAGCCGTAACAACACAATGAAAAAACCGATTCTCACTATGGTGTGTGCGCTTGCGCTGCTGACCGGCTGCGCGAGCAGCAAACCCGTCGCACCGGAAGATGCCGCCCCCGTCAATACGGCGTCGCTGCGTGATGCGTTGCAGCGTATCGATAGCCAGCTTAAGAGCCACCCCCAGGATGTGAAGCTGCGAACACAGCGGCAGTTGCTGGTGACGCAGTTAGTGGAGGGCTATATCACGACCGCCCGCCAGGCGGCGGCGAAAAATAACTATGTTGCGGCGAGCCGTGCATGGGAAGCGGTGCTGCGCTATCAGCCCGGCCACTTTGTCGCGCAGCAGGGGTTACAGAAAATCGACCGGCTGCGCGTGCTGGATAAGCTCTACCAGCAGGCGCGGGCGCAGTATCAAACCGACCCGGAGCAGGCGCTAGCCAAAATCCAGCAGATCCTGGAAGAGTCACCCGGCTGGCCGCAGGCGGCAGAGATGCGCGACCGTCTGATGCGTGAGATAGCCGTGCAGAATCAGCCGGAGAAGAAGATCAAGCGCGAGCTGCGCAAGCCCGTCAGCTTCACTTTCAGCAAACATAATCTGAAGGAGATCTTCGCCGCCATCAGCCAGATTACCGGCATCAATATCATCTACGATAAGGATGTCTCCGATGCGGCCACCGCCAGCCTGATCGCCCACGATACCAGCGCGGAGAACGCCCTCAATCTGCTGCTGCTCTCCAACCAGCTGCGTAAAAAGATCCTCAATGGCAACACGCTGTTGATCTATCCCGCCACGATGCAGAAAGAGAAGCTCTACCGCGATACGGTAGTGAAAACGGTCTTTCTCGGTTACGCCAAAGCGAAAGAGCTGAATGTGGCGCTGCGTAATTTGATTAAGCTGCGCGATGTGCATGTTGATGAGCGCACCAACTCGGTGACCTTTCGCGGCCCGCGTGAAAGCGTGGAAAAAGCCGAGCAACTGTTGCTGACCCTCGACCGCCCGGAAGCGGAGGTGACGCTGGCGGTAGAGGTGCTGGAAGTGGACGCCAAAGATGTTGAAACCCTGGGCATCAACTTCCCCGGGCAGATTGGCGTAGGCTTTAACGCTATCGAGTCCGGCAACAGCAATATCGCCATTAACGCCCTGAATAAAAATAATATGTTCGTCAATCTTGGCTCCGGCCAGGGACTGAGCGCCAATATGCAGAAGATCCGCTCCCATGGGCGCGTGCTGGCGAACCCGCGCATCCGCGTGAAAAACAATAAAAAGGCGGTGGTGGAGATTGGCGAGCGCATCCCGGTGCTGACCAGCAGTATCTCTGAGAGCTTTTCACAAGAGCAGGTGGAGTATCAGGATGTTGGTCTGAAACTGGAAGTCACGCCGGATATCAGCGTCGATAACACCATCTCGATGGATGTGAAGTTTAACCTCAGCACTATCGGCAGCGCCGAACACTCAAAAGATGGCGTCGCTTACTATCGTACCAACAACCGCGATGCGGCCACCGTGCTCAGCAGCCAGAATGGCGAGACGCAGATGCTGGCGGGGCTGATCAAAGAGAGCGACAGTGCAGGGCTGAACGGCCTGCCGGGGCTGGCAGATCTGCCGCTGCTCGGCAAATTCTTCGGCAGCCACGAAAGTAACCATGAGCGAACCGAAGTGGTGCTGCTGATCACGCCGACCATTGAGCGCAGCATCGATCTGCCGGGCACCCATATCAACACCATTGAGATGGGCAGCGAAGATGCGCCGGGTGAGAGCGCCTACCTGCCGCCTGCCGCAGAGGAGACGCCTGAAGCGTCGCACTTTGCGCCACCGCCGCTGACGCCGCCCGCCACCTTCCCGGCGCTGAAAAAAGTGCCGGCACCAACCCTTGCCAAAGGCAAGCCGTAATGGTGCAGCGCAACGGTTTTACTCTGATTGAGATGCTGGTATCGCTGGCGCTGCTCGCCACGCTTGCCAGCGCCGCCATCCCGATTTACCAGCGTCAGATCCAGCAGCGCAACGAAGAGGCGCTGCGTGTGGCGCTGCGCCAGATCCGTACCGCCCTCGATCGCTATGCGCAACTGAGTGAAGAGGGGATTATCGAAAAAGAGGCGGATATGTCGAACTGGCCGGTGTCGCTGAATCAGCTGGTGGATGGCGTGATCAATAAAAAGTCGGCCAACCGGGAGAAGATCTACCTGCTGCGCGCCATCCCGCGCGATCCCTTCTGCGACTGTGAAGGCAAGCCGAACAGCGAGACCTGGCGGCTGCGCGCCTCGACGCAGGCACCCGGTGAAAGCACCGGCGGGAAGGATATCTGGGATGTCAGCTCCACCAGCATGCAGCCCGGACTGAATGGAGTGCCGTATGCGCAGTGGTGAAAAGGGTTTTACGCTGATTGAGTTACTGGTGGTGATGGCGATTATCGCCACGCTGATGACGCTGGTCGCGCCGCGCTTTTTTAACCAAACCGAGCGCGCAAAAATTGTGGTGTTGCAGCATAACCGCAACGCTCTGCGCGCGGCGATTGCCGCCTGGCGTCACGATCGTCTGAGCGGGCCGGAGCAACTGGAGGAGTTGGTTGAGCAAGGGTACCTGTTTGATATTCCCTTAGATCCCGTCACCCAGCGACGCGACAACTGGCAAGTGAAGCGTGATGAGAACGATCAGATTATCGATGTTACTTCGCCCTCCCTGCCGGAGCAGGAAAATGCACAGGAGTAAGCCCGCAGCGCAGGGCGGTTTCACCTACCTGTGGGTGCTGCTGATGCTCACCATGCTGTCGCTCTCCTTGCTGAAAGAGACCCGCTCGCGCGAGGTGCAGTTTCGCCAGCAGCAGGAGGAGGAGCTCTTTTTTCGCGGCGTGCAGATCCGCAATGCGATCCACAGTTATCAGAAAAAGGGCAGCGGCTGTTTTCCGCTCGGCTTTGACGATCTGCTACAGGATAGCCGCGATAAAAAGCCCGTCGCCCATCTGCGGCAGTGGTTTGCCGATCCGCTCACCGGCTCGCGCGACTGGGGGATGAGCTATGACAAACAGGGGCGCTGGGTTGGCGTCTACAGCAAAGGCCACGGTACGCCGCTGCGCCACACGCTCTTCCCACCTGAGATAAAGAACTTCAAACAGGCGGAGCGCTACGAACAGTGGCTGTTCAAAACCCCGGAGGTGCTCTCCGCACCGCTCCCGTCTGCCTGCCGCTCGCTGCTTAATAAACCGGAGCGATAACCCTGTGGAAAGCTTCTTTTTTGCGCTGCTCGGCGCGATTTTCGGCAGTTTTATTAATGTGGTGATCTACCGTTTACCGCGAAAAATGCAGGGGGAAGCGATAAGCCTGAGCTGGCCGCCGTCGTTCTGCCCCCACTGCCGGACACGGATACACGCGCGCGACAATGTTCCGCTGCTCGGCTGGTTGTGGTTACGCGGGCGCAGCCGCTGTTGCCACAAACGGATAAGCGTTCGCTACCCGGCCATTGAAGCGTTGATGGCGCTGCTGTTCGCGGCGGTAGTTGCCCATGATGGTGTCAACCTGGCGGCGCTGCTGACGCTGGCGCTGCTGAGCCTGCTGGTGGCGATGTTTTTTATCGATATCGACCATATGCTGCTGCCGGATCGGCTGACCTATCCCTTTATGCTGCTGGCGCTGCTCTGCGCGTGGTGCCACCAGCCACTTCTTGCGATGCTACAGGAACATATGCTGGCCGCGGCGGTCGGCTTCTCTATCCTGTGGTTGCTCAACTATGGGTTTGCGCGCTGGCGCGGGTGCGAAGGCATTGGGGGAGGGGATATGAAACTCTTTGCCGGCATCGGCGCATGGCACGGCTTACCGGCGCTATTCGATATTATGCTGATCGCCGCACTCATCGGGCTGGCGAGCGGGCTGCTGCTGTTTCGCGCCGCGCGCCAGCAGCCCTTTCCATTTGGCCCCGCCATTATTCTCGCCTGCATCGGCTGGGCGATGGTTTACAGCCAGTAATCCAGTGAGATCTGCCAGCGGCGCTCACTCAGATTCAGCAGGTAGACCTTTTGCCACTGCAATGCCACATCCAGCGAGCCAAGATGGCGGCGCAGTTCGGCAAAGCCCATGTTTTTATGCCGCTGCAGATCCCGCTGCGCAATCAGGTTGAGATCGTACTGTGCAAAAAGGTCTTTCCAGTAAGCCTGCAACAGCACGCTGCGGCGCGGATCCTGCCCGGCCACGGTCGGCTGGGCGCTGCCGTTGTAGTGCCCTTCGAGCCGCAGCGTCAGATCGCTCTCGCCGGTCCAGGTGAGTCCCGCCGCCACGCGGTTGCGCCAGGCGATATCCCACTGGCTCTCTGGCAGCAGCGTCTCCTGCCAGCTGTAGGGCTGACGCCCGCCGGCCCATTCGCCATAAATCAGCGTTGAGCGGGAGAGCACCCGCGAAAGATTGAGGCCAAACTGCGGCTCGCGCTGCTGCTCTTTAAACAGCAGCAGCTGCGGGTTGAAGCTCTCCGCAAAGCGGTAGCTGGCGCTAAGCAGCAGGCGGTCGCGCGGATTGCTGGCCTGCCAGTCGAGGCTGGCGCTGCGATCGGCGCTGCCCCTGCGGATTTTCGGTGCCCAGAGCGCGCTAACGGCGGCGTTGTCCCAAAAGTGTTGCAGGCGCACCATCCCATTGCCCATCCGGTTGTTACGCAGGGTTTCCGGATCGGCAGAGGTCATGGATCGCACGGTGCCCCGGCCAAGAAAATCCGTTGGGTTATAGCCCAGCGCGACGCCGTAGCGGGTGTTGATGCGGCCCATATCCAGCATCGTTTGCGGCGTCAGGTGGTAGCTGAGCCACGCTTCGCGCAGGGTATTGGTATAGCGGGTTTCACTGAGACGGTGGGTAAAACGGCTATCCAGGCGGTTGGAGAGCACCAGTCGCCACTTCTCACCCAGCGGCGCATCCAGACGCATATCCAGCGACAGCCGCTGCTCTTTCTCCTGCTGCTGATTGATGCTGCTGGCCGCTTCAAACATCATATTCAGCGCCTGGTAGGCGTCGGGGTTAAACTCGGCGCTGTCAGCCAGATCGAGGGCTGCCAGGGTCTCATCCTGCTGCGACAGCGCCGGTGCTGCCGGCAGTGCGGCGAGAAGCAGAAGCCAGAGAAGGGAAAGGGGCGATCGTGTCATGAATTCGCATCCCGGAAATGGGCGAGAAAATCACGCTGCAGCCAGGACTCCGGCACGTCGCGCCACTGGAAATCCTTCTGGCGCAGCACGGTAACCCAGTGCGCATTAACCCCATCAATAATTACTGCTTCCGTCGAGCGGATGCCGCCCAGTACGGGCGCATAGCGGCGATAGAAGGTGGTTTTCAGCAGGTTGCCGTTAACGGCATAGAACTCCGCTTTGCGGCTCTTAAAGTCGGTTTTATCGACCCATAAATCCATCGATGGATAGGCCGCATCTCTGTTTTGCGCCTCCAGATGCAGGTGGTAGCAGTCACGCATCTGCCGCTCGCCATCCTGAATGCGCTCCTCTCCCACCAGCTTTGCCTGGTAATCCGCCGCCCAGTTTGCGGTAACGACATCGCCGTTGGAGGCTTGCCCCATCAGCCGCTGCTGCGGCGAAATCGGCACGCTGGCCTGGCTTGTGGGATCGTAAAGCCACAAATCGCGGCCGCTTTTCAGCGTCAATTTACCGGCATCGCGCTGCGGGCTGATAAAGCGCAGCAGGCTGCGAAACTGGCCGCCGTCCGGCGCAACCCGGGAGTAGAGCATCAGTTCACTGGTTTCATGCTGCTTGCCATTTTTGTAACTGATAAGCGTGGTTACCAGGCTGAAGGAGCGATCCGGGTTACGTACCTCATCGCTTTTTTTCAGGATCTGCTGGGCGCTCAGCGCCGCGTACGCTGGTGCGGCGCTGATCAACAGGATGGTCAGCCACGCTGATGTCAGGCTCTTTTTCCGTAAAGACATGAATTCCTCCTTTTTATTCAGGGTGTTGCATCAGATATGGCGTAGCGCTTCAACAATCGATACCCGCGAGGCGCGTCGTGCAGGCCACCAGGAAGAGAGCACGGTCACCAGCAGCAGGGTGCCCGTGACGCTGGCCAGCATGCGCCACTCTCCCCAGATACTGATGCGGATCGGCAGCGGCGAGGTGACGCCCGGCGGCTGCCATGTCATCCCGGAGCGATTAATAAGCCAGGCCAGCGCCAGCGCGATAAGCACGCCAGAGACCGCGCCAATCGCGCCCAGCAGCGCGCCTTCGCTCAGGAACAGGCGCTGGATATCGCCACGTTTTAGCCCCACCGCGCGCAGGGTGCCGATCTCCACCGTGCGCTCCATTACCGCCATATTCATGGTGTTGCCGACGGTGAAGAGCGCAATGCAGAGGATCAGCGCCAGCAGGAATGAGAAGATCTTGCCGAACATCGCCAGCACCTGGTTGTAGAGCGGCTGTAATTGCGTGAAGTCATACACCGCCAGCGGTTCGCCGGAGAGTTTATTGGCGAAGATCTGCCGCAGGCGCGCCCGTGCGGCCTCCATCTCTTTGGTGCTGTGCAGCTGGAGCAGGATTGCCGTCACGCCGGGCGTCTCCTGGCCGAAAAGCAGCTGCTGCGCCTGGCGCAGATGCAGGCTGACGACGGTGTCATCCAGCTCGCGCGCCTGCTGCGGCTGGGTGCCCAGCACGTTGACGCGGATAATATTCGGCGCACCGGCGGCGGAGGCGGCCAGCAGCTCAATATGCGATCCCGTGGCCGGTGGACGCGTATCACGGGCGCTTTGCGACAGCGCCAGCAGATCGTCAGGTAGTGCGCTGGCATTGTTTTCTCTCGACGGCGGCGGCGCGCAGGGCTGATCTTTAACAAAATCACACAGCAGCAGCAGGCGGGCCAGCCCGCGGCCAATCAGCGCAGCCTCCGGTTGGGTACCGGTCAGCGGTTTGCGGACGATAAGGTCTGCGCCTATCTGATATTCATCCCACTTATCCAGCTGCGCCTGTCCGACCGCCTCTGTGCCATAGATCAACACCGGACGCGAGGTGCCAACCGCATAGTGGCCCGCGAGCCCGGTCAGGGAGAGGACCGGCGTGGTAACGGCGATCATCTTTTTCAGCACCGGATCGCGGATGAGGATATCGACGATCTGTTGATAGTTATGAATGCTGTAAAGCGCAGGGTTGCTGGTGCCGTGCAGAAGATAGTCCCGCTGCTGGATCTGCAGATGGCCTTTATCGCGCACGAAGGTGGTTTGCAGGCTGTACTCAATCGACTGGTTATAGCCTGCGAACAGCAGAATGCCTATCGCCCCGACGATAATGGCGCAGAGGGTCGAAAGGGTACGTCGGCGGCTGCGCAGTAAGTTGCGCAGGGCATGTTTCATTAGCGTTGTGGTTTGCATTATCCCCCCTTACACCATTGCCGGGCGCGTGACGCTACCGTCATGCACCACATAGAGATCGTCCGCGGCGGCAATCACCTGCGGATCGTGGGAGGAGAAGACCACTGTCACGGCGTATTCACGCTGTAGATGGCGCAGCAGCTGTAAAATGGCGGCACCGGTTTTGCTGTCGAGGTTGGCAGTAGGTTCGTCGGCGACAATCAGCGCGGGACGGTGGATCAGCGCCCGGGCAATGGCAACGCGCTGGCGCTGCCCCCCGGAGAGCTGATTCGGCAGCGAGTCGGCCTTATGCGCCAGACCGACATTGTCGAGCATCTCATCGATGCACTGCTGGCGATATGCCGGGTTTTTATGCTGAATCAGCAGCGGAACTTCAATGTTCTCGCGCACGGTCAGCACCGGGATAAGGTTGAAGTTCTGGAAGATAAAACCGAGGTGGCGGGCGCGAAAGTCGCTGCACTGGTCATCATCCAGCTCCGCCATCGGCTGGCCGGCAATTGCCAGATAACCACTGTCGGGCCGATCGATGCCGCCGATTAAATTAAGCAGGGTTGTTTTGCCACTGCCCGATTGCCCGGACAGGACGGTAAAGCGGTTTGCTGCAATGTTGAGCGTGACGTCTTTAAGGGCATCTACCCACACCTGGCCCAGTAAATATTTCTTACTGATGCCCTCCATTTCTACGGCCCACATGGTTCTCTTTTCCTTAGAGTAAATTCCTCTCAGGAGCGGATTTTAAAGCATGGCGATGAGCAATGGATGGGGAGGATTGGTACTGGTGTACTGGAAAGGTTTGTTTTCAGATTTTTATTCAGCGGCGTTCGGGCATAAAAAAGCCGACTCGCGGTCGGCTTTTCAGGCGTTACATTAGAAGTTGTAGCCAACCACCAGGTAGCCACCCCAGCCGGTAGAACGGACGGTAGTAGTGCCAAGCATCGCATCATCTTTGAACTGACCGCCGTTATGCCAGTAACGGGCAACGACGGAGTAGTGCCAGTGATCGTAGCTCAGCGCCAGAATGTGGCTTGAGGCGATCGAGTCGCTGGTACGTTGCTGCTCACCATTGTCGAAGTAACGGCGATCGCCAAGCTTGGAGCCCCAGTCAAAGTTGGTGAAGCCGATATAGCTCAGCTGGCCGCCCCACAGTGGCGTGATCGGCACAAAGTATTTCACTTTGAAACGGTAGCCGTCCCACTCGTTTGCGTTCTCTGCGCCATAGTTCTGCCACTGGTATTTCGCATAGACGTTCAGGGAGAGGCTCATCGGCAGGCCGGTGTCGATATCGGTGCCCAGACCCATGTACCAGGTGCTCTGGCGACCGGACGCGTTACGGCCCATGTCGTAGATGTAGTTGTTGGCGAAGTACCACTCTTTGAACGGGCCGAAGCTCAGATCGGTGTTGGTCAGCTTATCAATGGAGAAGCGCGGTTCGATCTCCATAAACAGCGGCGAGCCGTGGTTCCAGATCCCCTTCGCGCCGGAGTTGCCGCCGAAGAAGACCGGCGCATCCAGGTAGCCGTAGAAGTCGAACCAATCTTTCTTGGCGAAGGCTTCATATTCCAGATAGGTATCGTTACGCGGAACCGGCCCGAAGCGGGTGTGGTAGCTGCCCACTACGTTCACGCTCTGATGCCACCAGTCGGAGACAAATTCAGGTTTGCTGGTTTCCGCTGCGCTGGCAGAGAAAGAAGCGGTAAGCGCCAGTGCGGCACCGGCTGCGAGGAGAGTTTTTTTCATCATTACGCCACTGATTAAGATCCCAGACGGGAGTGAAAGTAAGCACGCATTAAATTGCTAAATGTTTCATATTTCTGCGCGCCTATTATAAGTATCCACGCTCACAAAAATATGTGTTGTTTCACATTATTGACATATACGTAATCGATTGCGTTCACGTTTGCGTCGTTTAAACGGCGGCGATTGTACTGACATTTATTGATAATGCCAATTGATGAATATCAACGTTGCAGAGTGGCTAAAAAAACGGAGCCGCGAAAGGGCGGGCGAGAGGCTCGCCCGCAGAAGAGGGGTTACTGCGCGTTAACCGGCTGGATATCGTGAACGCGCACAAAGCCGAGTTGCTCAGGCGTGATGCCATTAAGCTGCAGCGGAATGTCGACATCGCTCGGTGCCAGCGTGCTGGCCGGGGCGTTGATCAACTGATTCTGTACATTTACTTCCTGATAGTTCTCGGTGGTGCCTTGAAGCTGACCATACTCAATGGTGCCGCTAAAGGCGGGCAGCGGATCGTTGGACTGGCCCTGAATATGCAGCACAACGCGCGTTCCGGCGGCGTTTGGCGCCATATCTTTCAGCGACATACGCAGTGTGCCGATCTGGCTCTTCAGCAGCGCAGGCGTATTGGCGCCGGGCAACAGATAGGCGCCGCTGCCTGATTTGGCGTTAAGGCTGTTTTGCTGTGTGATTTTGACCGTCTCCTGGTTCAGCTTGCTCATCTCTTTATTGAGCGTGCTGACGCTTTGGTGGAGCTGGCGGACTTCGCTTTGCGGAGCGCAGGCGCTGAGGGTAAAAAGGCTTCCCAGCAACAGTGTTCTTAGGTAACGTCTTGTCATTGCGTCTGTTTCCTTGAAGGGGAGGATCGCTGTAATGGTAGATCGCAACCGCGGCCTTGCCATCGATCCATTGTCTCAAAAAGGGTCTGCCTTTGTTGTCATGCCACTTCAGGTTAAAATAGATTTCAGTTAACTCTCACGTCAGGACCCCGTATGCATTGCCCATTCTGTTTCGCCGTGGACACCAAAGTCATCGATTCTCGCCTGGTGGGAGAAGGTTCATCCGTTCGCCGCCGTCGGCAGTGTCTGGTTTGCAATGAGCGTTTCACCACCTTTGAAGTGGCAGAGCTTGTGATGCCGCGCGTAGTAAAAAGCAATGATGTGCGTGAACCCTTTAATGAAGACAAGCTGCGCAGCGGCATGTTGAAAGCGCTGGAGAAGCGTCCGGTAAGCGCCGATGACGTAGAAATGGCGTTAAACCATATTAAATCGCAACTTCGCGCAACCGGCGAACGCGAAGTGCCGAGTAAGATGATCGGCAATCTGGTGATGGAGCAGCTGAAAAAGCTCGATAAAGTGGCCTATGTGCGCTTTGCCTCCGTCTACCGCAGTTTCGAGGATATCCGCGAATTTGGCGAAGAGATCGCCCGTCTACAGGATTGATCATGCAGGATGAAATCTACATGGCGCGCGCGCTGAAACTGGCGCAGCGCGGCCGCTTTACCACCCATCCGAATCCGCGCGTCGGCTGCGTGATTGTTAACGATGGCGAGATTGTCGGTGAAGGGTTTCACTACCGCGCCGGCGAGCCGCACGCGGAAGTGCATGCCCTGCGCATGGCGGGCGATCGCGCGCGCGGCGGTACCGCATATGTGACGCTGGAACCCTGCAGCCACCACGGGCGCACGCCGCCCTGCTGCGATGCGCTGATTGCCGCCGGGGTAGCGCGGGTCGTTGCCGCCATGCAGGATCCCAATCCGCAGGTTGCCGGGCGTGGACTTTATCGTCTGCAGCAGGCCGGGATTGCGGTGAGCCACGGCCTGATGATGAGCGAGGCCGAAGCGCTGAATAAAGGCTTTCTCAAACGTATGCGCACCGGTTTTCCCTATCTTCAGCTTAAGCTCGGCGCGTCGCTCGATGGGCGCACGGCAATGGCGAGCGGCGAAAGCCAGTGGATCACCTCTGCGCAGGCGCGACGCGACGTGCAGCAGCTGCGCGCGCAGAGCCATGCCATTCTCAGCAGCAGCGCCACGGTGCTGGCAGACGATCCGTCGCTGACCGTGCGCTGGAACGAATTAAACAGCGATACCCTGGCGTGCTATCCCGAAGCGGATCTGCGCCAGCCGCTGCGCATCATTATTGATAGCCAGAACCGCGTGACGCCGCAGCATAACGTCGTCAGCCAGCCGGGGGAGACCTGGTTTGCGCGCACCAAAGCCGATACGCGCGCGTGGCCTGAGAGCGTGCGCGAAATCATCGTGCCGGAACATAACGGCCATGCCGATCTGGTGATGCTGATGATGATGCTCGGTAAACAGCAGATTAACAGCGTCTGGGTCGAGGCGGGCGCAGAGCTTGCTGGCGCGCTGCTGAACGCGGGTCTGGTTGATGAGCTGGTGGTCTATCTTGCGCCTAAACTGTTAGGCAGCGATGCGCGCGGGCTCTGCCAGTTACCAGGATTAACGGCGCTTGCCGATGCGCCGCGCTTTAATTTCAGTGAGATACGGCAGGTTGGCCCTGATGTTTGCCTGCACCTCACCAACGCGTGAAGCCTGCTGTAAAAGGGAAGCAGCGCGTTAAATAGTATGCTAAAATCCGCCCCCCTGCGGGGTCCGAACTGAACCTGTGAAGGAAGTGTATGAACATTATTGAAGCCAACGTTGCTGCTCCGGACGCTCGCGTCGCCATCACCATTGCGCGTTTCAACAACTTTATCAATGACAGTCTGCTGGAAGGCGCGATCGATGCCCTGAAACGTATTGGTCAGGTGCAGGACGATAACATCACCGTCGTGTGGGTTCCGGGCGCTTACGAGCTGCCGCTGGCCGCAGGCGAGCTGGCGAAAACCGGCAAATATGATGCCGTGATTGCGCTCGGCACCGTGATTCGCGGCGGTACTGCGCACTTTGAGTATGTGGCAGGCGGCGCAAGCAACGGCCTGGCGCATGTCGCGCAGGAGAGCGCCATTCCGGTCGCATTCGGCGTGCTCACCACAGAAAGTATTGAACAGGCCATCGAACGCGCTGGCACCAAAGCCGGTAATAAAGGTGCGGAAGCCGCACTGACCGCGCTTGAAATGATTAATGTATTGAAAGCCAT
The DNA here is from genome assembly GCF_016624785.1 of Kosakonia sp. S42. NCBI lineage: Bacteria > Pseudomonadati > Pseudomonadota > Gammaproteobacteria > Enterobacterales > Enterobacteriaceae > Kosakonia > Kosakonia sp. S42. The sequence continues at coordinate 47,350 of NZ_JACVTW010000020.1, forward strand.
CAAGGCTTGAATTTTGTAAGGGGAATTACGTGAAACCTGCTGCTCGTCGCCGCGCCCGTGAGTGTGCCGTTCAGGCGCTTTACTCCTGGCAGTTGTCCCAGAACGACATCACTGATGTTGAATACCAGTTCCTGGCGGAACAGGACGTGAAAGATGTTGACGTCGTGTACTTCCGTGAACTGTTGAACGGGGTGGCGACTAATAGCGCATATCTCGATGGCCTGATGAAGCCATACCTCTCCCGTCTGCTCGAAGAGCTGGGTCAGGTTGAGAAAGCGGTATTGCGTATCGCGCTGTTCGAACTCTCAAAACGTGATGATGTGCCCTATAAAGTGGCGATCAACGAAGCTATCGAACTGGCTAAAACCTTTGGCGCTGAAGACAGCCATAAGTTTGTGAACGGCGTGCTGGATAAAGCCGCACCTGCGATCCGTCCCCACAAGAAGTGATCCGCAAGCCGGTGACGGGCGACGCTTTCAGCGCGCCGGTCCCGGCTTTTTCTTTTTTCTACAGAGGAATAACGTATGGCATGCGGTGAATTCTCCCTGATTGCCCGTTATTTTGACCGCGTACGAACTTCACGTCGCGACGTCGAAACCGGTATCGGTGACGATTGTGCGCTGCTCAATGTCCCCGAAAAACAGACCCTGGCGATCAGCGTCGACACGCTGGTGGCGGGTAACCATTTTCTCCCCGATATCGATCCTGCCGATCTGGCCTGGAAAGCAATGGCCTCTAATCTTAGCGATTTGGCGGCGATGGGTGCCGATCCTGCCTGGTTGACGCTGGCGTTAACGCTCCCGGAAGCGGACGAAGCGTGGTTGCAGGCTTTCAGCGACAGTCTGTTTGAGCAAATCAGCTATTACGATATGCAGCTTATCGGCGGTGATACCACCCGCGGGCCGCTGTCGATGACCATTGGTATTCATGGTTACGTGCCGGCAGGCCGCGCGATGAAGCGCTCCGGCGCGAAGCCGGGCGACTGGATCTATGTCACTGGTACGCCGGGCGACAGCGCTGCCGGGCTGGCGATTTTGCAAAACCGTTTAACCGTCAGCGACAGCGATGATGCGGCTTATCTTATGAAGCGCCATCTGCGCCCGACGGCGCGCGTGCTGCAGGGCCAGGCGCTGCGTAACCTCGCAAGCTCGGCCATCGATCTCTCTGACGGTCTTATCTCCGATCTCGGGCATATCCTGAAAGCGAGCGGGTTTGGCGCGCGGATCGATCTTGATGCGATGCCGTTATCGGATGCCATGCGTCGGCACGTCGAGCCGGATCAGGCGCTGCGCTGGGCGTTGTCCGGCGGAGAGGATTATGAACTCTGCTTTACCGTACCTGAGCTGAATCGCGGCGCACTGGATGTGGCGATTGGGCAGTTGGGCGCACCGTTTACCTGCATCGGGCAGATGGGCGCGGACGGGGAGGGGCTCTACTTCACTCGCGAGGGAAAAGCCGTCACCCTCGACTGGAAAGGATATGACCATTTTGCAGCGCACTAAAGATAAAGATATCGCTAAAAGCCGTCTCACTATGCGTAACCCCTGGCACCTGATGGCGACCGGGTTTGGCAGCGGTTTGATCCCGTTTATGCCCGGCACCATGGGCTCGATTGCGGCGATCCCTTTTTGGTGGCTGATGACCTTCCTGCCCTGGCAGCTCTATTCGCTGCTGGTGATGCTGGGCATCTCGCTGGGTGTTTATCTCTGCCATCAGACGGCAAAAGATATGGGCGTGCACGATCACGGCAGTATCGTCTGGGATGAGTTTATCGGGATGTGGATCACCCTGATGGCGCTGCCCACTAATGACTGGCAGTGGGTCGCCGTTGGGTTTGTGCTGTTTCGCATTTTTGATATCTGGAAACCGTGGCCGATCCGCTGGTTCGATCGCAACGTGCATGGCGGCATGGGGATTATGGTCGACGATATCGTCGCCGGGATTGTCGCCGCCGGGTTGCTCTATGTGATTGGTCATCATTGGCCTATTGGGCTGATTTAGCACTATCAGGCTGCGGCGAAATGCCTGATGGCGCTGCGCTTATCAGGCCTACGGTTTCGGGCTGGCATGTGAATGCGGTGGAAATTGCCTGATGGCGCTGCGCTTATCAGGCCTACGGTTTCGGATTTGCATGTGGATGCGGTGGAAATTGCCTGATGGCGCTCCGCTTATCAGGCCTACGGTTTCGGGCTTGCATGTGAATGCGGTGAAACGCCTGATGGCGCTGCGCTTATCAGGCCTACGACACCGAATTAACATTTGGGCGTAGGCCGGATAAGGCGCAAGCCGCCATCCGGCAACTTATCCGCGCGTTACTTAAATCCCACCACCGGGTGCTGTTTATAGGGCATCTCCAGCTCGGCAATCTGCTCCGGCTTCAGCGTTAACGCTACCGCGCCTAACAACTCTTCCAACTGATCCCCACGGGACGCGCCAATAATCGGTGCGGCAACGCCTGGCTTACTCAACAACCATGCCAGCGCCACCTGCGCACGCGACGCACCCAGCTCCTCTGCTACGCTCGCCAGACGTTCGGCGATCTGCGCATCGTTGGCATCCGTTTCGCTATACAGCGTTTTGCCAAACTCATCGGAGACCAGACGGGCGGTGGTTTCTCCCCACGGGCGAGTCAAACGTCCGCGCGCCAGCGGGCTCCACGGAATAATCGCCACGCCCTCTTTGTAGCAGAGCGGCAGCATCTCGCGCTCTTCTTCACGATAGATAAGGTTGTAGTGATTCTGCATGGTGACAAAGCGCGCCCAGCCGTGCTGCTCCTGCAAGGCAAGCGCCTGCGCAAACTGGCTGGCGTGCATGGAAGAGGCACCGATATAGCGCGCTTTGCCCGCTTTCACCACATCGTTCAGCGCTTCCAGCGTCTCTTCAATCGGTGTGTTGTAGTCCCAGCGGTGGATTTGCAGCAGATCGACATACTCCATGCCGAGGCGTTGCAGGCTGTCATCAATAGAGCGCAGGATCTGCGCGCGGGAGAGGCCCTCCGCCAGATCGCCGACCTGATGGTAAACCTTAGTAGCAACAACCACCTCGTCGCGGCGGGCGAAATCGCGCAGTGCACGGCCAACGATCTCTTCACTGCTGCCGTCGGAGTAGCTGTTGGCGGTATCAAAGAAGTTAATCCCGCCTTCCAGCGCGCGTTGAATAATCGGGCGGCTGCTCTCTTCCGGCAGCGTCCAGGCATGTTTACCCCGGTCCGGCTCGCCAAAGGTCATACAGCCAAGGCAAAGGCGGGAGACCTTGAGGTCTGTTTTCCCTAATGTGTTGTATTGCATGGTTCCACTCCTGCTGGTCACGAATTAGGCTTAAGCATAGCAGGAGCGGAAAAGGGCGGAATCAGGCGAGCCAGTTTTTGATGCGCGATTCGATACCGGCCGCGTCGAGGCCAATCTCCGCGCGCGCTTCATCCTGCGTACCCTGCGGAATAAAGAAGTCCGGCAGGCCGAGGTTGAGCACCGGCACCGGCTTGCGCTTCGCCATCAGCACTTCGTTAACGCCGCTGCCGGCACCGCCCGCAATGGCGTTCTCTTCCAGCGTTACCAGCACCTCATGCTGCGAAGCCGCCTGCAGGATCAGCGCTTCATCGAGCGGTTTGGCAAAACGCATATCGATAAGCGTCGCGTTGAGCGCCTCGGCGGCTTTTGCCGCTTCCGGCAGCAAAGTACCGAAGTTGAGGATCGCCACCTTCTCGCCTTTGCGTTTCACCACGCCTTTACCGATAGGCAGTTTCGCCAGCGGCTCCAGCGTCACGCCGACCGCGTTCCCGCGCGGGTAGCGCACGGCGCTAGGGCCGTCCGTGTAGTGGTAGCCGGTAAAGAGCATCTGGCGGCACTCGTTCTCATCGCTTGGCGTCATCACCACCATCTCCGGGATGCAGCGCAGGTAGGAGATATCAAACGCCCCCTGGTGGGTCTGGCCGTCCGCACCAACAATCCCGGCGCGATCGATAGCAAACAGCACCGGCAGCTTCTGGATCGCCACGTCGTGGATCACCTGATCGTAGGCGCGCTGCAGGAAGGTGGAGTAGATTGCCACCACCGGTTTGTAGCCGCCGATTGCCAGCCCGGCGGCAAAAGTGACCGCGTGCTGCTCGGCAATGGCGACATCAAAATATTGCCCCGGGTATTTGCGCGAGAACTCAACCATGCCGGAGCCTTCACGCATCGCCGGGGTAACGGCCATTAACTTGTTATCTTTAGCGGCGGTTTCACACAGCCAGTCGCCGAAGATTTTCGAATAGCTCGGCATACCGCCGCTGCTTTTCGGCAGGGTGCCGCTGGTCGGATCGAACTTCGGCACCGCGTGGAAAGTGATGGGATCTTTCTCGGCCGGCTCATAGCCGCGCCCTTTTTTGGTCATGATATGCAGGAACTGCGGGCCTTTCAGATCGCGCATATTACGCAGCGTCTGCACCAGGCCCAGCACATCGTGACCGTCCACCGGGCCGATATAGTTAAAGCCCAGCTCTTCAAACAGTGTGCCCGGCACGACCATGCCTTTGATATGTTCTTCAGTGCGTTTCAGCAGCTCTTTGATCGGCGGCACGCCGGAGAGCACTTTTTTCCCGCCTTCGCGCAGGGTGGAGTAGAGCTTGCCGGAGAGCAGCTTCGCCAGATGATTATTCAGCGCGCCAACATTCTCGGAGATCGACATCTCGTTGTCGTTGAGAACCACCAGCATATCCGGGCGAATATCCCCGGCGTGGTTCATCGCTTCAAACGCCATACCCGCGGTGATGGCGCCATCGCCAATCACGCAGACGGTACGACGCTGCTTATTCTCTTTCGCTGCCGCCACGGCCACGCCGATCCCGGCGCTGATGGAGGTGGAGGAGTGACCGACGCTCAGCACGTCATATTCACTCTCGCCGCGCCATGGGAAGGGGTGCAGGCCGTTTTTCTGCCGGATGGTGCCGATTTTGTCGCGGCGTCCGGTGAGGATTTTGTGCGGATAGGCCTGGTGGCCGACGTCCCAGATTAACTGATCGAAGGGCGTGTTATAGACGTAATGCAGCGCCACGGTCAGTTCAACCGTGCCAAGCCCGGAGGCGAAGTGTCCACTGGAGCGGCTTACGCTGTCGAGGAGGTAGCGACGCAGCTCGTCGCACAGTTTCGGCAAACTCTCTTTCGGCAGCAGGCGCAACTCTTGCGTGGTATCAACCAGCGCCAGCGTCGGGTATTTGGCTGTATCAAAACTCATCAGAGACTCGGACTCATCGTGTTATATCGTTATTTATCACGCTGGATTATGTAATTCGCCAGTGCTTCCAGTGCCGTCGTATCCAGCGATTGCGCCGACAGCAGGCTCAGCGCCTGGCGGGCATCGTCAATCAGATCGCGGGCTTTCGTGCGGGCTTGCTCAAGGCCCAGTAGTGCGGGGTAGGTGCTTTTACCCAGTTGCTGGTCAGCACCCTGGCGTTTGCCAAGGGTCGCAGTATCGCCGACCACATCGAGGATGTCATCCTGAACCTGAAACGCCAGGCCGACACACTGCGCGTAGCGTTCGAGCAGCGGCAGCGCGTCGCGACCGCGTTGCCCGGCGCTCAGCGCGCCCATTTTTACCGCCGCGCAGATAAGCGCCCCGGTTTTATGACGGTGGATCTGCTCCAGCCCTTCCAGAGAAACCTGCTCATTCTCTGCCGCCAGATCCAGCGCCTGCCCGCCGCACATCCCGGCAACGCCGCTGGCGTTTGCGAGGGTGGCGACCATCGCCAGGCGATCTTCTGCGGCGACATCCGTCATCGGCGCTTCCGTCAGGATCGAGAAGGCCAGCGTCTGCAAGGCATCGCCCGCGAGAATGGCATTGGCTTCGCCAAATTTAATATGGCAGGTGGGCAGACCGCGACGCAGATCGTCGTCGTCCATCGCCGGCAGATCGTCATGCATTAATGAGTAAGCATGAATGCACTCCACCGCCGCGGCGGGCGCGTCCAGCGTTTGCTGGCTGACGCCGAACATGCGGCCGGTGGCATAAACCAAAAAGGGGCGCAGGCGCTTACCGCCTAAGAGTGCGCCATACTGCATCGCCTCAACCAGCGGAGTGTTCTGAAAGGGCAGGGGATCGATGAAACGGCGCAGCGCGTCGTTGGCCTGTTCAACGCAGGCCTGCAGTTGTTGATTGAAATCCATCTATTCAGCATCCGGAGCGAAAGGGGTTAACGGCGCCTCTTCGGTATCGGAGAGCAGGATCTGTACGCGCTGCTCCGCCTGCTGAAGCTTAACCTGTCCCTGGCGGGCCAGCTGGACGCCGCGCTCGAATTCGTTCAGGGCATCTTCAAGCGGAAGTTCGCCGCTTTCAAGACGAGTGACAATCTGTTCCAGTTCGCTCAGTGCGGTTTCGAAACTGGCGGGTGCGTCGTTTTTCTTTGGCATAGTGAATGTCTGACTCTTCTATTATTCCGACTACGTTATGGTAGCGAAGTCGGGGCACATAGCAAATAACGCTCAGTGGTAATGCGTTGCACATGATCTTCGCGATGGTGGTATACTTCCGCGCCTGGATGCAGCCGCGGGTAAGGGCTGCTGTAAATTTTCCTCTACAGGCCTTTGCAGGCTTGCCAACGAACCATTGCCGCCATGAAGTTTATCATTAAATTGTTCCCGGAAATCACCATCAAAAGCCAATCTGTGCGTTTGCGCTTTATTAAAATTCTGACCGGGAACATTCGTAACGTTCTGAAGCACTACGATGAGGCGCTCGCCGTTGTGCGCCACTGGGACCATATTGAAGTGCGCGCCAAAGACGAGAACCAACGTCTGGCCATCCGCGATGCGCTGACCCGCGTGCCGGGCATTCACCATGTGCTGGAAGTAGAGGATGTTCCTTTTACCTCTCTGCATGACATTTTTGAGAAAGCGCTGGCGCAGTATCGCGATGCGATTGAAGGCAAAACTTTCTGCGTGCGGGTAAAACGCCGCGGGCAACATGAGTTTAGCTCGATCGAAGCAGAACGCTACATCGGCGGCGGCCTTAATCAACACGTTGCGTCGGCAAAGGTTAAATTGACCCACCCGGATGTGACCGTGCATCTGGAGATTGAAGACGATCGCCTGCTGCTGGTGAAGGGCCGTTATGAAGGTATTGGCGGCTTCCCGATCGGCACGCAGGAAGATGTGCTGTCGCTCATCTCCGGCGGGTTCGACTCCGGCGTCTCCAGCTATATGCTGATGCGTCGCGGCTGCCGCGTACACTACTGCTTCTTTAACCTCGGCGGCGCGGCGCATGAAATCGGCGTACGTCAGGTGGCGCACTATTTGTGGAACCGCTTCGGCAGTTCTCATCGCGTGCGCTTTGTGGCGATCAACTTTGAGCCGGTGGTTGGCGAGATCCTCGAGAAAGTCGACGACGGCCAGATGGGCGTGGTGCTGAAACGCATGATGGTTCGTGCAGCCTCTCAGGTAGCCGAGCGCTACGGCGTGCAGGCGCTGGTCACCGGCGAAGCGCTGGGCCAGGTCTCCAGCCAGACGCTGACCAACCTGCGTTTGATTGATAACGTCTCCGATACGCTGATCCTGCGTCCGCTTATCTCTCACGATAAAGAGCACATCATCGATCTGGCGCGCAAAATCGGCACCGAAGATTTTGCCCGCACCATGCCGGAGTATTGCGGCGTGATCTCCAAAAAACCGACGGTAAAAGCGGTTAAAGGGAAGATTGAAGCGGAAGAGGCGCACTTCGATTTCTCGATCCTTGAGAAAGTAGTCGCGGAAGCGAGCAATATCGATATTCGTGAAATCGCGCAGCAGACCTCGGAAGAGGTGGTGGAAGTCGAAACGGTAACCGGCTTCGGTGAAAATGACGCGATCCTCGATATCCGTTCCATCGACGAGCAGGATGATAAGCCGCTGCAGCTGGAAGGTGTGGATGTGGTGTCGCTGCCGTTCTACAAGCTGAGTACTAAGTTTAGCGATCTCGATCAGAGCAAAACCTGGCTGTTGTGGTGTGAGCGCGGTGTGATGAGCCGCCTGCAGGCGCTTTATCTGCGTGAGCAGGGCTTTACCAATGTGAAGGTTTATCGCCCGTAGTTTTGCGTTGTGCCATGGATAGCACCGTGGATTGTGCCGGATGGCGGCTTCGCCTTATCCGGCCTACGCGGTGCAGCATGCCATAAATCGTTTGCCGCATAGCATTCAAACAAACCGCACCTACCCGTAGGCCGGATAAGCGCCAGCGCCATCCGGCATTCAGCGCCAAAGCTTACGCTTCGTAGTAGTTATAAATCCCCGCCGCCATCACCAGCTGTGACGCCACGTCGTGGGCTTTTTCGCGCCCGACCAGCAGATCGATAATCTTCAGACCAAAATCAATCGCCGTGCCCGGCCCCTGGCTGGTTAACAGATTGACGCGCGGATCCCATACCACGCGCTTATCCTGCCACTGCGCCTCCGGGATCGTCTCCTTAAGCCCAGGGAAACCGGTCATATTGCCGATCGGGAAGATCTCATGGGGCACCAGCACGGTGCCGGCGGCGGCACAAATCGCCGCAACGATGCGCCCGGAGAGGTGAAACTGGCGCACGGTCTCTACCAGCAGCGGGTTATCGCGCATACACTCCGCGCCCTTCAGCCCGCCTGGCAGCACGATAACGTCGTAATCCCCGTCTGCCACCTCAACCAGCGGCGCGTCGGCCAGCAGCTTTACGCCGCGCGAGCAGGTGATGACCCGCTCGCCGTCGCTGGCCACGCTGGCGGTGGTCACTGCGATCCCGCCGCGCACCAGCAGATCGATAGTGGTGACCGCCTCCATCTCTTCACTACCAGGGGCGAGACATATCAGAGCTGATGCGCTCATATTCACTCTCCTTACGTTTAATCAGGTCGAACAGCCGGGCATTCTCAGGCACCGCGATGCCGTGCGCGCGGGCGCGTCTGAGCAGATAGCCGGTAATGTAATCGCACTCGGTATGGCGCATCGCGCGCACATCCTGCAGCATCGATGAGATATTCTCCGCCGTGCTCTCAATCACCTGGTGAACATAGGCGATGAGTTCGTCGGCGGAGATATGGTGACCTTCGCGCTCGATCACCGCCGCCACTTCGCGGGCGATTTTCTCTATTTCTTCCGGCACATCGCGCAGATCGCCATTCTTGCAGTCGCGCAGCGCCGTCAGCGGGTTGATCACGCAGTTCACCGCCAGCTTGCGCCAGAGCGCGGGGCGAATGGTGTTGTGCCAGGCGACATCCGGCAGCGCCATTTGCAGCGTGTCGGCCAGGTAGCTGAACTCGCCATCCTGCGCGCGCGCCGGGCCAATATGGGTGATGCCGCTGGCGACGTGAATAATCACATTGCCATCGCGGCGCGCAGCATGGGTGGTGGTGCCCATCAGCAGCGGATTGGGCAGGGATTTCAGCTCTTCAACGGTGCCCATGCCGTTATGCAGCAGCAGCACCGGCGTGGCGGGCGAGAGCGAGGCAACCAGCCCTTTTACCGCATCGGAGACCTGCCAGGCTTTAAGCGTGACCAGCAGCAGATCGCTGCGGGCCAGGAAATCGGGGTCGTTAGCCGTCAGGGACTCGTTAAAAATCGTGCCGTCTTCTTCAACCAGGTTCACACTGCAATAAGGTTGCGGGATACGTAACCAGCCCTGTATCTCATGTCCCTGCTTGCACAGTGCCGTTAACCACAGTTGCCCTAAGGCGCCGCATCCCAGTACGGTAATTCTCATTATTCCTCCTCACCTGCAACTGCGCCAGGTGTTACAGCGATAAGTATAGCGCTGTCAGCTAAGCTTCCAGTATTCAAGATTGTGTTAATACACAGTGCGGGTATTATGCATCGCTGAAATTACAGAGGGAGAGAAAAGATGCCATCTTTCGATATTGTTTCCGAAATTGATCTGCGCGAAGTGCAAAACGGCGTTGAGAATGCGACCCGTGAACTGGCCACGCGTTTCGACTTTCGCAACATTGAAGCGACGTTTGAATTAAACGAAACCAACAAAACCATTAAGGTGCTAAGCGAGTCTGACTTCCAGGTCAACCAGCTGCTCGATATCCTGCGCGCCAAGCTGTTAAAGCGCGGCATTGAAGGCACCTCGCTGGAAGTGCCGGAAGAGTTTGTCCATAGCGGTAAAACCTGGTTTGTTGAAGCCAAGCTCAAGCAGGGGATTGACGCCGCAACGGCGAAGAAGATCATCAAGCTGATTAAAGAGAGCAAACTGAAGGTGCAGGCGCAGATTCAGGGTGAAGAGATCCGCGTGACCGGTAAAGCCCGTGACGACCTGCAGGCCGCCATGGCGCTGGTGCGCGGCGGTAACTTAGGCCAGCCGTTCCAGTTTAAGAACTTCCGCGATTAATCGCGTGCCCTCTCCCGTGCGGGGGAGGGCACTTCATCTTTAACCCGCAACCACTTGTTCCACTTCAAAACGGTTGGTCACCTTGCTGTCTATCTTCACATAGACGCTGCGCTCCTCCGGCACTACCATCGCTTCGCTTACCCCGTCCATTGCCAGCAGCCGCTGCTGCAACGCCGCATCCACCGCAACATCCTCCGGGATCGCGATACGCAAACTGCTGACATAAGGTGGCTCCTGCATGGTGCTGGCGACTAATAGCCAGACTACCGCCAGCAGCGCGCCGGCGAGGAAGACCGTCTGGGAGTCGAAAAAGCCATCAACCCAACCGCCGAGCGAGCCGCCAATCGCCACGCCAAGGAACTGGCTGGTGGAGTAGATGCCCATCGCCGTGCCTTTATAGCCCGCGGGCGCTTCTTTACTGATAAGCGACGGCAACAGCGCTTCCATCAGGTTAAAGGCGAGGAAGAAGATCTGCACGCCAATCACAATCTCCCAGAAGTGCGGGCCCGCGCCCCACAGCACAATTTCCGCGATCACCAGCAGAGCGACGCAGAGCAGGAAGACCCGCTTCATTTTGCGCTTCACTTCGGCATAGATAATGAACGGTACAACTGAGACAAACGACACCAGCATGGTGACGAGATAGATTTTCCAGTGCTGCGCCGCAGCAAACCCGGCAGCTTCCAGCTGGCCCGGCAGGGCGACAAAGGTCGACATCAGCAGTATATGCAGGCACATAATGCCGAAGTTAAGTTTAAGCAGCTTCGGGTTCGCCATGACCAGGCTAAAACAGCCTTTCACCATCCCCGATTCACGGTTGCGCACGTGCTGGGTGCTGTTTGGTACCACCCACAGCGTCAGCGCAATGCCAAGCGTGGCAAGACCGGCAATCATCCAGAAGAGTGCATGCAGACCCAGTTTATGGGTGATGATTGGGCCAAGCACCATGGCGATGGCGAAGGTGACGCCAAAACTGACGCCGATAAAAGCCATCGCTTTGGTGCGGTTCTGCTCGCGGGTTAAATCGGAGAGCAGTGCCATGACAGCAGCGGCAATCGCCCCGGAACCTTGCAGCGCACGGCCGAGAATAATGCCCCAGATAGAGTGGGAGAGGGCGGCAATCACGCTGCCGGCGACAAAAATCACCAGCCCGCCGACGATCAGCGGCTTGCGGCCGATGCGATCCGAGAGCAGGCCGAAGGGAATTTGAAAGATGGCCTGAGCGAGGCCGTAAATACCGATTGCCAGACCGATTAATGCTTCGCTGGCGCCCTGCAGCGCCATACCGTACGTGGTCAGAACGGGCAGGACCATAAACATGCCGAGCATGCGCAGGGAGAATACAGTCCCTAAACCCCAGGTGGCGCGCAACTCGCCTGGCGTCATCTTGTAATCGTTCATTACCACCTCATGTTGAAAACCGGACATAGTGTAGTGCGGGGGCAGGGCGGGGTAAACACCAGCTTAATTAACAAATATTACCTGCGTGGATGGGATGGCAGGCATAAAAAAAGGGTGCCGAGGCACCCTTTATATGACGGTCTGGATCACCAGACGTAAGTCAGCAGGCTATGTGAATCCGGCACCATAAAGTCCACGGACATCATCACGCTGAGCGAAGTAATGGCGACAATCGAGAAGACGAACAATTTGCGCGCCCACACTTTGTCATCCGCCACTTTATACCCGCGCAGCGCCATGCCCAGCCACCAGAGGCTCACCGCGGCAGCAACCACCAGGTATTTATAACCTGCATAGCCGCCCAGCGAGAGCATCAGAGTGGCAACAGCAAACGCCACGATATAGAGCGTGATGTGGTTTTTCGCTACGGAGATGCCTTTCACCACCGGCAGAACCGGGATGTTCGCTGCCTGATAATCCTTAAAGCGGAAAATCGCGATGGCATACGAGTGGGGCATCTGCCACAGGCTGAAAATCGCCAGCAGGATCGCCGCGCCGCTGTCAAACTCGTTGGTCACGGCGCAGTAGCCAATCACCGGCGGCGCTGCGCCGGAGAGAGAGCCAATCAGCGTACCGTAGACGGAGTGGCGTTTCATATAGAGGCTATACACCCCGACATAAACCACAAACCCCATCACCCCGAGCCAGCAGGCCAGCGGATTAGCGCCGAACCACAGCAGCATAAAGCCAGCAATACCCAACAAGGCGGCGTACACCAGCGAGACTTTTGGCGAGATCAGCCCTCTGACCAGCACCCTGTTTTTCGTCCGCTCCATCTTTTTATCGATGTCACGGTCGATGTAGTTGTTAAAAACACAACCAGAGGCGACCACCAACGACACGCCGATCAGCGTGTAGAGGAACAGGGGGTAATCAATCTGGCCTTTAGAGGCCAGCAGGAACCCCCCAATCACGGAGATCAAATTGCCAAAAATAATGCCCGGTTTCGTTACTTGCAGGTATTGCTTGAACATACTCGCCGCTCTTAGTGAACCATCATGTTGTAGTTCAGGTTCCACATAATCCAGATGGAGCCCACTACCAGGATAGCGATGATAATCACGGTAAAGACAAAGGCGGTCAGGTTCCAGCGCTCCTCAGAAGAGGTGTTCATGTGCAGGAAGCAGACCAGATGAACCAAAATCTGTACCACTGCGGTGACCAGTACGGTCCCCAGAATTGCGGCGTGTGACGCGGTACCGCTCATCACCATCCAGAACGGAATGACCGTCAGGATGACTGACAGGATAAAACCTGTCATGTAGGTTTTTACGCTACCGTGGGATGCGCCGCTGTGATCGGTTGAATGACTCATTACATCGCCCCCATCAGATAAACAACAGAGAACACACAGATCCATACCACATCAAGGAAGTGCCAGAAGAGGCTCAGGCACATGATGCGGGTACGGTTTGTGCTGGTCAGGCCGCGACGGGAAACCTGGAACATCAGAACCGCCATCCAGATCAGGCCAGAAGTAACGTGCAGACCGTGGGTACCAACCAGCGCAAAGAACGCTGACAGGAAGCCGCTACGATCCGGACCCATACCTTCTGCAATCAGATGATGGAACTCATAGATCTCCATGCCGATAAAGCCCGCACCAAACAGGAAGGTCAGCGCAAGCCAGGAGATAACCTGGCTCTTGTTGCCCTTGTGCATGGCGATCGCCGCCATGCCGTAGGTGATGGAGCTGAACAGCAGCAGGAATGTCTCTACCAGAACGAACGGCAGTTCAAAAATGTCCTTGCCGGTCGGGCCGCCCGCTGTGCCGTTCACCAGAACGGCATAGGTCGCGAACAGACAGCTGAACAGAATGCAGTCGCTCATCAGGTAGATCCAGAAACCGAATACTTTATTCGGCCCTGCATCGTGGTGCCCGTGTTCGTGCGCATGGGCGTGCGCGTTGGTCAAAGTATCAGTTGCCATTTGTCAGCCCTGCTTTGTTGATCTCATCGAAATGCTGTTTTTCCAGTTTCTCGATTTCTGCAACCGGTACGTAGTAGTCCACGTCTTCGTCGAAGCTTTTCACAATCCAGCTGATGATGATGCCTGCGAAGCTGGCAATTGCCATCCACCAGATGTGCCAGATCATGGCAAAACCGAATACCGTTGCGAACGCGGCAATAACAATCCCGGCGCCGCTGTTTTTCGGCATATGAATCTCTTCATAGTGGGCAGGTTGCTTGTACGCCTCGCCTTTCTCTTTCATCTCCCAGAAAGCATCACGTTCGTGAATTTCCGGAACAACGGCAAAGTTATAGAACGGCGGAGGAGAGGAGGTTGCCCACTCCAGCGTACGGCCACCCCACGGGTCACCGGTCAGGTCACGGTTCTGATCGCGGTCACGAACAGAGACATAGATCTGAATCAGCAGACACAGGATACCCAGTGCGATCAGCGCGGCACCACAAGCTGCCACAATCAGCATGCTGTGGAACTGCGGGTCGATATGCTGGCTGAGACGACGGGTCATACCCATGAAGCCCAGTACGTACAGCGGCATAAACGCAACGAAGAAGCCGATAATCCAGAACCAGAATGCGCGTTTACCCCAGGTTTCGTTCAGGGTGTAACCAAACGCTTTCGGCCACCAGTAGGTCATACCTGCGAAGCAACCAAATACCACGCCGCCGATGATGACGTTATGGAAGTGCGCAATCAGGAACAGGCTGTTGTGCAGTACGAAGTCTGCGCCCGGAACCGCCAGCAGCACGCCGGTCATCCCACCTACGGAGAAGGTGACGATAAAGCCGATAGTCCACAGCATAGAGGAGTGGAATACGATACGGCCCTGGTACATGGTGAACAGCCAGTTGAAGATCTTCACCCCGGTAGGGATGGCGATAATCATCGTGGTAATACCGAAGAAGGCGTTTACGTTCGCGCCGGCACCCATAGTAAAGAAGTGGTGCAGCCAAACGATGAACGACAGGATGGTAATACACACGGTCGCCCACACCAGCGAGGTGTAGCCAAACAGGCGTTTACGCGAGAAGGTGGCGGTAATTTCGGAGAAGACCCCGAACACCGGCAGCACCAGAATGTACACTTCCGGGTGACCCCACGCCCAAATCAGGTTGATGTACATCATCATGTTGCCGCCCATATCGTTGGTAAAGAAATGGGTGCCCAGATAACGATCCAGGGTAAGCAACGCGATAGTAACCGTCAGAATTGGGAACGAAGCGATAATCAGCACGTTCGCGCACAGAGAGGCCCAGGTGAAGACCGGCATTTTGAACATGGTCATGCCTGGCGCACGCATGCGCAGGATGGTCACGAAGAAGTTAATACCGGTCAGCGTCGTACCGATACCAGAGAGCTGGAGACTCCAGATCCAGTAATCGACCCCGACACCAGGGCTGTACTCTATTCCCGAGAGCGGCGGATAAGCCAGCCAACCTGTCTGCGCGAATTCACCGACGCCCAGAGAGATGTTAACCAGAATCACGCCCACAACCGTGAACCAGAAGCTCAGGTTGTTAAGGAACGGGAAGGCAACGTCGCGCGCGCCGATCTGCAGCGGAACCACCAGGTTCATCAGACCGATAACAAACGGCATCGCCACGAAGAAGATCATAATCACGCCGTGGGCGGTGAAGATCTGATCGTAGTGGTGAGGCGGCAGGAAGCCCGCTTCGCCCATCGACGAAATCGCTTGTTGACTACGCATCATTACGGCGTCAGCAAAGCCACGCAGCAGCATAACAACCGCTACGAGGACATACATGATGCCAAGACGTTTATGGTCAACCGAGGTCAACCACTCATTCCATAGCCATTTCCACTTACCGAAGTAAGAGATCAGGCCGACTACCGCCAGACCACCGACGGCAATCGCAGCGATCGTAATCATGATAATTGGTTCATGATACGGCACTGCATCCAGTGTAAGTTTTCCGAACATCGTTTTCCTCGGCCCCTTAGTGAGAGGTTTCCGCGTGGCTCATGTCCATGCCTTCCATACCTTCGTGTGACTTGTGCTCACCTTCCGGTTGGGTCATGTCCATGCTCTTGCCGTGGCCCATAAATTTGTTAATAACATCTTTAAACAAATCGGGTTTCACGCTGGAGAAGTATTCAACCTTGTTGTATTCGCTTGGTGCGGCAATTTTCTCGTACGTCGCCATATCAGGCACTGTAGTAGAAGACTGTTTCGCTTTGGCGACCCACTGGTCAAATGCGGCGCGGTCCGGCGTTGCAATGGCTTTAAACTTCATGCCTGAGAAGCCCGGGCCGCTGTAGCTGGCAGAGATGCCATCATACGTACCTGCTTCGTTGGCAATCAGATGCAGTTTGGTCTGCATACCGGCCATCGCGTAGATCTGGCTGCCCAGACGCGGAATAAAGAACGAGTTCATCACGGAGTTGGAAGTCACTTTGAATTCCACCGGAGTGTTCGCCGGGAAGGCGATTTCATTCACGGTAGCGATGCCCTGTTCCGGATAGATAAAGAACCATTTCCAGTCCATGGCAACCACTTCGATAGTAATCGGGCGTTCGTCATGTACCAGTGGTCTGCTCGGCTCGAGCGAGTGGGTGGTTTTCCACGTCAGCACGGCAAGGAACAGGATGATCAGAATCGGCACCGTCCAGACCACAGCTTCCACTTTATTGGAGTGTGACCAGTTCGGGCTATACTTCGCATCTTTATTGCTCGCACGATACTTCCAGGCAAAACCTACGGCCATTAAGATGGCGGGCACCACGACAATCATCATCAGGCCAAAAGCCGTCAGGATGAGTGAACGTTGCTCCATACCAATCTGTCCTTTGGGGTCAAGAAGCGCAGAATCGCAGCCACTGAGTAATACAGTGCCGGCGATTAAGGACATCCATCCCAAACTTTTATTGTATTTCCTGAGTCTCATTTAACGACCTCAATTCCACGGGATCTGGTGGCGCTTAAAGTGTGCGGGCATTTTACGGAAAGGTTACGTTACTGTAAACATGATTGGCTTTGTGTCAGTAAGGTGTTACTGGGTTCTGCCGCATATGTCACACAGAATGCAACAATCTGTAAAACCGGGCGTTCGCACAGCCAGAGAGAGCGATTATAACGAAAACCTGACATTACAATCTGCGTTGAGGGTAAATTGGTATAACCAATCGTTCAAATAAACAAATAATTAACAATTATCCAGCAACTATTAAACATCATTGGAACGAATATGAAACCCAACAATTAATAACCGTGCTGAATCGTTATAGGATAGACCTTATTTTATAAGGCACAAATTAATTAAGATTTTTATTTTTTGCCCGTTCAGGGCGACTGGGCAAAAAACAAAAAATACGCCTGTTTAATGAACGAAATAATAACGGCGCTAAATTTATTTTTCTGCTTTTTTTATTTTTAATAGCTGATTTTAAAAGAGTTATTTCTTTAAAAATAACCCTAAATTGCACTATGTAAAATATATCGCCACCCGCAGAGGCCCGTTTTGCCCTCGCTAGAGCAGGGCGGTTCTGCGCAGCGCCAGCAGATCCAGCCCGCCACCGAACAGGATGCCCACCAATGCCAGCAGCGCGCCGCCCTCCAGCAGGAGGCCATCGACAGACCAGTGCGTCAGCCCCAGCGCATTGCTGGCAAGCACCAGCAGGCCAGCGGCAAGCAGCAGCGCGCCCGCCACAAGGATGCGCAGCGCCAGCCGGTACAGCGCCGTGAACTCGGTGCGCGGCATAAAGGCTTCCGTGCGCTGCGTATACTCCAGCGTGCGTTTACACAGCAGTAGCAGCGCCAGCCCCGGGATCGCCGCAAAGATCGAAAAGAGATAAAAGGTCGGCCAGTCATAGCTGGCAACAAACCAGCCCGCCAGTGGCCCGACATAGACACGGCCAACCGCCGAGAGCGCCGAGAGCAGCGCGAACTGTGTGGCGGAAAAGGCGCTGTTACAGAGCGTCATCAGCAGGGCGACAAACGCTGCCGTCCCCATACCGCCGCAGAGGTTTTCGAAGAAGACCGCCGCGCCCATCGTCACAATGTCTTTATCGGTGATGGAGAGCAGCCAGTAACCTGCGTTAGAGATCGCCTGCAACACCCCGAAAATCAGCAGGGCGCGGAACAGCGTTAAACGCTGCATTAATACACCGCCCCACAGCGCGCCGATAATCGTCGCCACCAGTCCTAAGCTTTTATTCACCATCCCGACATCGCCCGGGTCGAAACCGACGCCACGTATAAGGAAGAGAGTGGTCAGGCTCATGGCAAACGCGTCACCGAGCTTATAAAGGACAATCAGCAGCAGGATCAGCCAGGCGTTGTTGCGCCCGAAGAAATCGCGCAGCGGCGCAACCACCGCTTCTTCAAGAGATCGCGGCGCAGGAATGGTGCCCACCGGCTCCGGCGCACGCAGCGTGGCGATAATGCAGGGGATCATCAGCGCCGCCATCAGCCAGTACATTCCTTGCCAGCCCAGCCAGCGATCCGCCAGCCACAGCGCCAGACCGCCGGAGATCAGCATCGCCAGGCGGTAACCGAGTACGCTTATCGCCGCACCTGCGCCGCGCTCTTCGGCTGAGAGTACATCCGTTTTCCAGGCATCAAAAACGATGTCCTGCGACGCCGAGCAGAAGGCGATAACCACCGCCAGCGCCGCCATCCAGCGCAGATCGCTGGCAGGCTGTAAAAAGCCCATTGCGGCAATAGCGATCAGGAGCGCAACCTGCGTCAGCAGCAGCCAGCCACGGCGGCGTCCTAAGAAGGAGGGGGTATAGCGATCCATCGCCGGTGACCAGAGAAACTTAAAGACGTAGGCCTGGCCGACCAGCGAGAAGAAACCAATGGTTTTGACATCAACGCCTGCGACGGTTATCCACGCCTGTAACGTGCCGCTGGTGAGGGCAAGCGGCAAACCGGAGGCAAAGCCGAGCATCAGCAAGATCGCTGATTTAGGCTGCGTGAAAATGCGTAAGTAGTGACTGGACATGGCAGCTCAGCTGGCCCGGCGGAACCGGGCCAGTACAGAGAGATTAACGCGCGTTCTGCTTGATGAAATCGTGGATGGTGGTGTCCTGAGACATATCCGCGATGGTGTCGGTCAACACGCTGTTAACCGCATTGGTGATCTTTTCGTTGGTCGCCTGGAAAGCGCCTTCCACGTTATAGCTGGCGCGGTAGTTTTTCGTCAGCTTGTTGCCATTGGCAGCGGTGGCGATGATGGCGATATCCGCTTTGGTGGCGATGTTGTAACGCACGTTGCCCTGAGAGACGTCAGCGTAGAGCTGGTTAACGATGATCTGCAGGTTAACCGCGCCGTTCGGCCCAATCATATATCCGCGCGCGGTCATCTGCTTCTCCAGCACTTCCTGCAGCAGGAAGCGCAGATCGCGCGACGCTGTCAGGGTAACCAGTTGGTTATCACGGGTGACTTTCGCCAGCGCCTGATCCGGACGCTGATCGGCACCGTTAATGCTGACCGTTACGCCCATCAGGCTCGGATCTTGTTGCGGAAGGGTAATTTTCGGTGTGACGTCAAGGGTGGTCGGCGGAGTTGCGCAGCCAGCCAGCATAAATAAAGCAACCAACGGGAAGAGGAGTTTCTTAATCATGTTCAGGCTCTCAAGGCTCTAAGCTTCTGGGAAAAATTGTCGCCATCATAACATTGCCGTTGTTAAGAGGAAGTCCTCAACGCATGTAAATTCATCGTGTTGTGGTTTTTTTCAGCGCCCGTAACATCTTCAAACACGATCCCGGCCCCAAATGTCCAGGTTTTCCCTGAAGAGTATGCCGTTGGACGCAAAAGCGCGACAAAGGCTAAATTTTTGTTGTCTTATTGTAACGGAGACGGTAAAAGCGGCTAACATTTAAAGGGATAGCTGGTATCTCAGCGTTGTCGGAGGCGTACCATGATGATGCGTGATCAAATAGAATCAAAACTGAAGGCGGCATTTGAGCCTGTTTTCCTCGACGTTGTGGATGAAAGTTACCGTCACAACGTTCCCGCGGGTTCGGAAAGCCATTTCAAAGTGGTGCTGGTGAGCGACTGCTTCACCGGCGAACGTTTCCTCAACCGCCACCGCATGATTTACGGTACCCTGGCAGATGAGCTGGCGACGAAAATTCATGCGCTCGCGCTGCATACCTACACCCTGAAAGAGTGGGAGGGGCTACAGGATACCTTGTTGACCTCGCCAGCCTGCCGCGGCGCAGGGACTCTCGCCTAGAAAACCGGGTTGCAACGGGCTGAACTTTTCCAGTATGTTGCATGCAGTTAATGTGAAAACGGCCTGCGGGCCGTTTTGTTTTGTCTGAAATTTGAGCGAGAAGCGCCCCTTTGTGAGCAAAATTGCTTCAGAAGTGTGAAAAATGACGCACCGTTGCGCTATTACCGTTCTCGACTCATATCTGCGATGCCGCTATAATGCGGCGTCTTATTTTTCGGAATGTCTTCGGGGTGATTCTGACGACAGGGAATGTATATCTGATTTGAGAGAGCATCCCGGTTCTGCAAAGCGAGAGGTTTGCTGCGCAGGGTAGAGTTGACCGAGCACTGTGATTTTTTGAGGTAACAAGATGCAAGTTTCAGTTGAGACCACTCAGGGCCTTGGGCGCCGTGTAACGATTACAATCGCTGCTGACAGCATCGAGACCGCTGTGAAGAGCGAGCTGGTCAACGTAGCGAAGAAAGTACGTATTGACGGTTTCCGTAAGGGTAAAGTCCCGATGACCGTTGTTGCTCAGCGTTACGGCGCCTCTGTTCGCCAGGACGTGCTGGGCGACCTGATGAGCCGCAACTTCATCGACGCGATCATCCAGGAAAAAATCAACCCGGCTGGCGCACCGAACTATGTTCCGGGCGAATACAAACTGGGCGAAGACTTCACCTACTCTGTTGAATTCGAAGTCTATCCGGAAGTTGAACTGAAAGCGCTGGACACCATCGAAGTTGAAAAACCGCTCGTTGAAGTGACCGATGCCGACGTTGACACCATGCTGGATACCCTGCGTAAGCAGCAGGCAGACTGGAAAGAGAAAGATGGCGCTGCTGATGCAGAAGACCGCGTAACTGTCGATTTCACCGGTTCTGTTGACGGTGAAGAGTTCGAAGGCGGCAAAGCGACCGATTTCGTACTGGCGATGGGGCAGGGTCGTATGATCCCAGGCTTTGAAGAGGGCATCAAAGGCCACAAAGCGGGCGAAGAGTTCACCATCGACGTGACCTTCCCGGAAGAGTACCACGCGGAAAATCTGAAAGGTAAAGCGGCGAAGTTCGTCATTAACCTGAAGAAAGTTGAAGAGCGTGAGCTGCCGGAACTGACCGAAGAGTTCATCAAACGTTTCGGCGTTGAAGATGGTTCTATGGACGGTCTGCGCGCAGAAGTACGTAAAAACATGGAGCGCGAGCTGAAAGGCGCCGTGCGTAACCGTGTTAAATCTCAGGCGATCGACGGTCTGGTTAACGCCAACAACATCGACGTACCGGCTGCACTGATCGACAGCGAAATCGACGTTCTGCGTCGCCAGGCTGCTCAGCGTTTCGGTGGCAACGAGAAACAGGCTCTGGAACTGCCGCGCGAGTTGTTCGAAGAGCAGGCTAAACGCCGCGTTGTTGTTGGTCTGCTGCTGGGCGAAGTGATTCGTACCCACGAGCTGAAAGCTGATGAAGAGCGCGTTAAAGGCCTGATCGAAGAGATGGCTTCTGCGTATGAAGATCCGAAAGAAGTGATCGAGTTCTACAGCAAAAACAAAGAGCTGATGGACAACATGCGTAACGTCGCGCTGGAAGAACAAGCGGTTGAAGCGGTTCTGGAAAAAGCGAAAGTGACGGAGAAAGCAACCTCCTTCAGCGAGCTGATGAACCAACAGGCTTAATCGTTTTCTGCGATAGCTAAAAGTAATAAGCCCGTCACCTGCTTGCTGGTGGCGGGCTTTTTTTATCGCATTGGCTTTATCAGAACTGTGCTAAAAGCATGTTTCAGGGTTAGCGTAACAGCAAAAGATTGTTATGCTTGAAAACATGCGTGGTCATCCCCACTAAAGAGGGTGGCAGGAAAGACTCTGGCTGATAATCCGTCCGTGAGGGGTCGTAGTCAGACCTCTTTCACTCAAGTACAATCAGTGCAGCAAGTTTGTTAATTTTTTATCCAGGAGACGGAAATGTCATACAGCGGCGAACGAGACAACTTTGCACCCCATATGGCCCTGGTGCCAATGGTTATTGAACAGACCTCCCGCGGTGAGCGCTCTTTCGATATCTACTCCCGTCTTCTCAAGGAACGCGTAATTTTCCTGACCGGTCAGGTCGAAGACCATATGGCCAACCTGATCGTGGCGCAAATGCTGTTTCTCGAAGCAGAGAACCCGGAAAAAGATATCTATCTCTACATTAACTCTCCGGGCGGCGTGATCACGGCAGGTATGTCTATTTACGACACCATGCAATTTATTAAACCGGACGTCAGCACCATCTGTATGGGTCAGGCCGCGTCAATGGGCGCATTCCTGCTGACGGCCGGCGCAAAAGGCAAGCGCTTCTGCCTGCCGAATTCACGCGTGATGATCCACCAGCCGCTGGGCGGCTATCAGGGTCAGGCGACGGATATCGAAATCCACGCGCGTGAGATCCTGAAAGTGAAAGGGCGCATGAATGAACTTATGGCGCATCACACGGGTCAATCCTTAGAACAAATTGAGCGCGATACCGAACGTGACCGCTTCCTTGCCGCGCAAGAAGCAGTTGATTACGGGCTGGTTGACTCAATTTTGACCCATCGTAACTAATGCTCAGTCCGCATTGGCCGCTATACTTTCCAGTGCAAGCGGCGTAATGCCTGAGTAACGTTTTGCGCCTGGAATGGCATTTGCGTCGTCGTGTGGCGCAAAGAACAGAAAAGAGGTTTTACTCATGACAGATAAACGCAAAGATGGTTCGGGCAAACTGTTGTACTGCTCTTTTTGCGGCAAAAGCCAGCATGAAGTGCGTAAACTGATCGCCGGACCGTCCGTGTATATCTGCGACGAATGTGTGGATCTGTGTAACGACATTATTCGCGAAGAGATTAAAGAAGTTGCGCCGCACCGCGAGCGCAGCGCGCTGCCGACGCCGCATGAAATCCGCCACCATCTCGATGACTATGTTATCGGTCAGGAGCAGGCGAAAAAGGTGCTGGCAGTGGCGGTCTACAACCACTACAAACGCCTGCGCAACGGCGACACCAGCAACGGTGTTGAACTGGGCAAAAGTAACATTCTGCTGATCGGGCCGACCGGTTCCGGTAAAACGCTGCTGGCCGAAACGCTGGCGCGCCTGCTTGATGTACCGTTCACCATGGCGGACGCCACCACGCTTACCGAAGCGGGCTACGTCGGTGAAGATGTGGAAAACATCATTCAGAAGCTGCTGCAGAAGTGTGACTACGATGTGCAGAAAGCCCAGCGCGGCATCGTCTACATTGATGAGATCGATAAGATCTCTCGTAAGTCAGACAACCCTTCCATCACCCGTGACGTATCGGGCGAAGGCGTACAGCAGGCGCTGCTGAAGCTGATCGAAGGTACCGTTGCTGCCGTTCCGCCGCAGGGCGGTCGTAAGCATCCGCAGCAGGAGTTTTTGCAGGTTGATACCTCCAAAATCCTCTTTATCTGCGGTGGTGCTTTCGCAGGCCTCGACAAGGTGATCTCTCACCGTGTAGAAACCGGCTCCGGCATCGGTTTTGGCGCAACGGTGAAAGGAAAATCCGAAAAAGCGAAAGAGGGCGAGCTGCTGGCGCAGGTTGAACCGGAAGATTTGATCAAGTTTGGTCTGATCCCTGAGTTCATCGGTCGTCTGCCGGTTGTCGCTACGCTGAACGAGCTGAGCGAAGAAGCGCTGATCCAGATCCTGAAAGAGCCGAAAAACGCCCTGACCAAGCAGTATCAGGCGCTGTTTAACCTCGAAGGCGTTGATCTGGAGTTCCGCGACGAAGCGCTGAACGCTATTGCCAAGAAAGCGATGAGCCGCAAAACCGGCGCCCGTGGTCTGCGCTCTATCGTCGAAGCCGCGCTGCTCGACACCATGTACGATCTGCCGTCTCTGGAAGACGTCGAGAAAGTGGTGATTGATGAGTCGGTAATCGAAGGGCAAACCAAGCCGCTGCTGATTTACGGTAAGCCGGAAGCGCAGCAGGCATCTGGCGAATAATTCGTCAATTCATACAGTCAGTTAATCAAAGAGGGGGGATTTTATCTCCCCTTTTATTTTTCCGACTTCCCGGCGTTGAATGTGTGGGAAACATCCCCATATACTCCATTACATGTTAATGGTGCGTGTGGCACAGTCACGTCACCTTGATTACCTGGCGGACTTTAAACTAAGAGAGAGCTCTATGAATCCTGAGCGTTCTGAACGCATTGAAATCCCCGTATTGCCGTTGCGCGATGTGGTGGTTTATCCGCACATGGTCATCCCGTTATTTGTGGGACGGGAAAAATCAATCCGTTGTCTTGAAGCAGCCATGGATCATGATAAAAAAATCATGCTGGTTGCGCAGAAAGAAGCGTCAACGGATGAGCCGGGTGTAAACGATCTTTTCACCGTCGGGACCGTGGCGTCTATTCTGCAGATGTTGAAACTGCCTGATGGCACTGTAAAAGTGCTGGTCGAGGGGCTTCAGCGCGCGCGCATTACTTCGCTTGCCGATAACGGCGAGCACTTCTCTGCGAAAGCGGAGTACCTTGACTCGCCGGCCATTGATGAGCGCGAGCAGGAAGTGCTGGTACGTACCGCGATCAGCCAGTTCGAAGGCTATATCAAGCTCAACAAAAAAATTCCGCCGGAAGTGCTGACGTCGCTGAACAGTATCGACGATCCTGCACGTCTGGCTGACACCATTGCTGCGCATATGCCGCTGAAGCTGGCTGACAAGCAGTCGGTGCTGGAGATGTCCGACATCAACGAACGCCTTGAATATCTGATGGCGATGATGGAGTCGGAGATCGATCTGCTGCAGGTTGAGAAACGCATTCGCAACCGCGTGAAGAAGCAGATGGAGAAATCCCAGCGCGAGTACTATCTGAATGAGCAGATGAAGGCCATCCAGAAAGAGCTCGGCGAGATGGATGACGCGCCGGACGAAAACGAAGCGCTGAAGCGTAAAATCGACGCGGCGAAAATGCCGAAAGAGGCCAAAGAGAAGGCCGAGTCCGAGCTGCAGAAGCTGAAAATGATGTCGCCGATGTCTGCGGAAGCAACCGTGGTACGCGGCTATATCGAGTGGATGGTGCAGGTTCCGTGGAATGCGCGCAGCAAGGTGAAAAAAGATCTTCGCCAGGCGCAGGAAGTGCTGGATACCGACCACTACGGCTTAGAGCGCGTCAAAGACCGTATCCTTGAGTATCTTGCGGTTCAAAGCCGTATGAACAAACTCAAAGGGCCGATTCTCTGCCTGGTCGGGCCGCCGGGGGTAGGTAAAACCTCGCTCGGTCAATCCATCGCCAAAGCGACGGGCCGTAAATATATCCGTATGGCGCTGGGCGGCGTGCGTGATGAAGCAGAAATCCGTGGTCACCGCCGTACTTACATCGGTTCTATGCCGGGTAAACTGATCCAGAAAATGGCAAAAGTTGGCGTTAAAAACCCGCTTTTCCTGCTGGATGAGATCGACAAAATGTCCTCCGACATGCGTGGCGATCCCGCTTCTGCGCTGCTGGAAGTGCTCGATCCTGAGCAGAACGTGGCGTTCAGCGATCACTACCTGGAAGTGGATTACGATCTGAGCGACGTGATGTTTGTTGCCACCTCCAACTCCATGAACATTCCGGCACCGCTGCTGGACCGTATGGAAGTGATTCGCCTCTCCGGTTACACCGAAGATGAGAAGCTGAACATTGCCAAGCGCCACCTGCTGACTAAGCAGATTGAGCGTAACGCGCTGAAACCGAACGAACTGACGGTTGATGACAGTGCGATCGTCGGCATTATTCGCTACTACACTCGCGAAGCGGGTGTGCGTGGTCTGGAGCGTGAAATCTCGAAACTGTGCCGCAAAGCGGTGAAACAGCTGCTGCTGGATCCGTCTCTGAAGCATATCGAGATTAACGGCGACAACCTGAATGACTACCTCGGCGTTCAGCGCTACGACTACGGTCGTGCGGATGATGAAAACCGTGTAGGCCAGGTGACCGGTCTGGCGTGGACTGAAGTGGGCGGCGATCTGCTGACCATTGAAACCGCCTGCGTGCCGGGTAAAGGCAAGCTCACTTACACCGGTTCGCTGGGTGAAGTGATGCAGGAGTCTATCCAGGCTGCATTGACCGTGGTGCGCGCGCGCGCAGAGAAGCTGGGTATCAACGGCGACTTCTACGAAAAACGCGACATCCACGTGCACGTGCCGGAAGGTGCGACGCCGAAAGATGGTCCGAGCGCCGGTATCGCCATGTGCACCGCGCTGGTCTCCTGCCTGACCGGTAACCCGGTTCGCGCCGATGTTGCGATGACGGGTGAGATCACCCTGCGCGGCCAGGTGCTGCCGATTGGCGGTCTGAAAGAGAAACTGCTGGCAGCGCATCGCGGCGGCATCAAAACCGTGCTGATTCCTTACGAAAATAAACGCGATTTGGAAGAAATTCCGGAAAACGTCATTGCCGATCTGGATATCCATCCGGTGAAACGTATCGAAGAAGTGCTGACGCTTGCCTTGCAGAATGCGCCGTTCGGCATGCAGGTAGCCACTGCAAAATAGTGACCTCGCGCAAAGTGCGTAGAGAAATATAAGGCTGGTGAGTGATTTCGCACTTGCCAGTCTTTTTTTGTATAGCTAATTTAGATTGCTGGTCGGCTATGTCATCATCAACTGATGTTGTAAGGGCATGACAGGCCTGTTATAACTGCTGCGCGGTCGCACTGCGAAGGATGTGGTGCGATATAAAATATAAAGAGAGGAAGAGAAGAGTGAATAAATCTCAACTGATAGACAAGATTGCCGCTGGCGCTGACATTTCTAAAGCTGCCGCCGGACGCGCGTTAGATGCGTTAATTGCTTCTGTTACTGAATCTTTGCAATCCGGGGACGACGTAGCACTGGTTGGTTTCGGTACTTTTGCGGTTAAAGAGCGCGCTGCCCGTACTGGCCGCAACCCGCAAACCGGCAAAGAGATTACTATTGCTGCTGCCAAAGTCCCTGGCTTCCGCGCAGGTAAAGCGCTGAAAGACGCCGTGAACTAAGGACTTTCCCCACGCGGGGAGGGTGGCAACATACAAGGGCACATCGCGAGGTGTGCCTTTTTTATTTTCGCAAAATCAATTTCTGCGAGTTTATGCGCGATGCGGGCTAACAATTGCACCGTTTTCTTGTCAAAATACGCGCTTACATGCAGCGGGCCTCGTGCGCTGCCTGAGATCTACAGTCACCTACAGCGGAGTGTTGTTACACCATGATGGACAATTTACGCGCGGCGGCGAATCACGTCGTGCTCAAGATCATTCTGGGTTTGATTATCGTGTCATTCATTTTGACTGGCGTGGGTAACTACCTGATTGGCGGTAACAATAATTACGCCGCAAAAGTTAATGGCCAGGAAATTGGCCGTGCGCAGTTTGAAAATGCGGTAACCAGCGAACGCAACCGTATGGCGGAGAAGCTGGGTGACCAGTTCTCGGAGCTGGCCGCAAATGAAAACTACATGAAATCCGTACGCCAGCAGGTGCTCAATCGCATGATTGATGAAGCTCTGCTGGATCAATATGCGAAGAAGCTTGGCCTCGATATCAGCGATGAGCAGGTCAAAAACGCTATCTTCTCCACCGATGCTTTCAAGTCTGACGGCAAGTTTGATAATAACCGCTTCAACGCCCTCGTTAACCGTATGGGCATGAGCGCCGACCAATACGCGCAGGCGCTGCGCAACCAGCTTATCTCTCAGCAACTGATCAACGCCGTTGCCGGCACCGATTTTATGCTCAAAGGCGAGACCGACGAGCTGGCGGCGCTGGTATCCCAGCAGCGCGTCGTGCGCCAGGCGGTGATTGATGTGAACGCGCTGGCAGCAAAACAGACGGTCAGCGATGACGAGATCGCCAGCTATTACGACCAGAACAAGAGCCGTTTTATTGCGCCTGAGCAGTTCCGCGTAAGCTACATCAAGCTTGATGCGGCAGCGATGCAGGAAAACGCCACCGACGCACAGATTCAGGCTTACTACGACGAGCACAAGGATCAGTTCACTCAGCCGCAGCGTAATCGTTACAGCGTCATCCAGACCAAAACGGAAGATGAAGCGAAAGCGGTCATTGACGAGCTGAAAAAAGGGGCTGACTTTGCTGCCCTGGCGAAGGCGAAATCCGCTGACATCATCTCTGCCCGTAACGGCGGCGATATGGGCTGGCTGGAAGAGTCCACCACGCCGGATGAGCTGAAAAACGCCGGTCTGAAAGAGAAAGGCCAGCTCTCAGGCCCGATTAAATCCTCCGTTGGCTACCTGGTGGCGCGTCTGGATGATATTCAGCCTGCTGTCGTCAAACCGCTGAACGAAGTACGCGATGAACTGGCGGCGAAAGTGAAGCATGAAAATGCGCTGGATGCCTGGTTCGCGCTGCAGCGTAAAGTGAGCGAAGCGGCGACCAACGATAACGAATCCCTGGCGGGTGCTGAACAGGTTTCAGGTACCAAAGCGGTGCAGACCGAGTGGTTTACCCGCGACAACCTGCCGGAAGAGCTGAACTTCAAACCGGTGAGCGATGCGATTTTCAACGGCGGTCTGGTAGGGCAGAACGGTTCGCCTGGCAACAACTCGGATATCATCACCGTTGATGGCGATCGCGCGTTCGTACTGCGTGTTACCGACCATAAAGCGGAAGCGATTAAGCCGCTGGCGGAAGTGAAAGCACAGGTCACGGATATCGTTAAGCATGATAAAGCTGAGCAGCAGGCGAAGCTGGATGCTGACAAACTGGTTGAAGCGCTGAAAGCGGGCAAAGGCGACGACGCGATGAAAGCCGCTGGTCTGAGCTTCGGCGAAGCGAAAACCCTGGCGCGCCTCGGACAGGATCCGGTTGCAACCGCAGCCTTTAACCTGCCACTGCCGGCGAAGGATAAACCCTCCTACGGCAGCACCACCGATCAGCAGCGTAATGTGGTGATCATTGCGCTGGATGAGGTGAAAGCGGGCGAAATGCCGGAAGCGCAGAAGAAAGCGATGATGCAGGGCGTGACGCAGAATAACGCGCAAATCGCCTTTGAAGCGCTGATGGGCAACCTGCGCAAAGAAGCGAAAATCAAACTGGGCGATACCTCAGAACAGCAGCAGTAACGGGAAGCTTCTCCCAAAAAAAGGTAACGCTCTGCAATACACAAAGGCCGCTTTCGCGGCCTTTTCCATTTCTGCTGTTTGCCCTTTGTAGACATTTTCTGCCCTGGTTATGCTCCGCTGCGAGTTAACACAACGGAGATAACAGCATGAAACATGGAGTCAAAACCCTTTTACTGCCCCTGGCGTTTGTGTGTGCAACATTCAGTTCTGCCACGCTTGCCGCGCCCGCAAGCGGTGCAAAACCACCGGCGGCACATGCCGCGGCACCGGCTTCTCACACCAAAGGGCAGGAGGCGGCAAAGCCTGCGCAGGAAGAGGAGGAGGGCGTTAAAGTCAGCATCAACAGCGCGACGGCGGAAGCGTTATCAAAGGCGCTGAAGGGCGTTGGCCTTAAAAAGGCGCAGGCGATTGTCAGCTATCGCGAAGAGTATGGGCCGTTTAAGAGCGTCGAAGATTTAAAACAGGTGCCAGGTATGGGCGGCAAGCTGGTGGAGCGTAATCTGGTAAACCTGAAACTGTAAGCTGCTTGCGTAGTCGCTAATTTTTGCCAGAATAAGGAGGTCATACCAGTATGACCTCTGTCTCTATAACTATAAACAGTAAAGGTTAACGCGCTATGCAGACCCAAATAAAAGTTCGTGGATTCCACCTTGATGTCTACCAGCATGTAAACAACGCCCGCTATCTCGAATTTCTTGAGGAAGCGCGCTGGGATGGGCTGGAGCACAACGAGAGCTTTCAATGGATGACCGCCCATAACATCGCTTTTGTGGTGGTTAATATCAATATCAACTATCGCCGTCCGGCGGTGCTCGGCGATCTGCTTACGGTCACCAGCCATGTCCAGCAGATTAACGGCAAAAGCGGCGTATTAAGCCAGGTGGTGACATTAGAGCCGGAAGGGCAGGTGGTTGCCGATGCGCTGGTGACTTTTGTCTGCATCGATCTGAAAACCCAGAAAGCGCTGGCGCTGGAGGGGGAGTTGAGGGAGAAGCTGGAGATAATGATCGGGGAGCGGGATTAAGAAACCCTGTAGGCCGGATAAGCATTTATGCGCCATCCGGCATGTTTCGCGGCGCCCATGCCGAATTGTCAGGCGTAGGCCGGATAAGGCGGAGCCGCCATCCGGCAATGGGCCCGGTATGTGGCTTTGGTGGAAGGGTTCCGTTCACCATGCGTGCGGCGGAATATTTTTCTCACTGGTGCGGTGAACGGGACAAGGGAAGCGGCCGCGCTCCCCTTGTCAATCCCC
>NZ_JACVTW010000021.1:0-77497 GCF_016624785.1 Kosakonia sp. S42
GACCTTGTCATTCCCGCTTCGGTTCGCCGATTTCAGCGGGGACACAACCCCCTCGCTGCCATATCGCAGATAAAAGCCACACCGGTGTTGCTGTAGGCTCGGTTTTGTAGGCCGGATAAGGCGTAGCCGCCATCCGGCAATGGTGCGGCGGAGAAAATGCCTGATGGCGCTTCGCTTATCAGGCCTACGCGGTTTCAGAGGCTCTTCGTGCTGCATTATTCTGTTTATGCTCTTTTCTCGCCAATAAGCGCTGTTTAAATAAACTAATTTACCTTTGGTATTCGTATAAATATCGCCCGTCTATTTATTGTCAGCGATTAACCCTGTCGCCCCTCTTCGCGCTTAAAAAAAAAGATGCAAACAGCAGCATTGTTTATATATTTAGTGCCAGTTAAAGCGAGAATTAGCATCACTAAAATTACTAGCGCAACCGCAGGCCGCAGGTCATCGCCGTTTCATTCACCTGTACCCTCATAAAAAGCACCGCCAATAAAAACACATTCATCACCCTACGCGTGGCAGAAGAGCCTCTCCTGCTGGTGGGGAGTACTCGTTTATTGCGTAAATCACGGATTCAACCATGAAGCATTATGATGATTTGCAGAGATTCAGGGAGAAGAGCGGCAAACAGCATCACGCCTTCAAAGACCTCTCTACCCAATCCCTTGCCGCCGACCAGGGTAACTGGGCGATCCTCAACCAGCTCGCGCCCGCTGATGAAAATGCCGGGCTGGCGCTGGGTGGGCATGTTGCCTCTTCTGTTCCACAACCTGTTGATATCGAGCGCTTCGCTTCTGAAGCACAAATGACCCCCTCGCCAATCCGCGACACCGCGATCGCCAGCCAACCCGAAAGCGCGCCAGCACAGCGCCCGGCCGCGCCGCCGCAGCGTGAGGCCAGCATTCATTACGAGCAGCTGTTTGCCGCGAAACCCTCGCAGACCAAACCGCGCAGTCAGAAAAACCAGCCTCTACAACCGTTGCTAGAAAGGATTGCCGCATGCCGCTGATTTGTGTCTGCTCGCCGAAAGGTGGGACAGGGAAAACGACCCTCGCGGCGAACCTCGCCTATGCGCTGGCCCGCAACGGTAGCAAAGTGCTGGCGCTCGATTTCGATGTGCAAAACAGCCTGCGCCTGCACTTCGGCGTGCCGCTCTCCGACACGCGCGGCTATGTCGCCCGCGCTGCGGATGCCTCCGACTGGAGCCAGTTTGTCCTCACCGCCGGCGGCAATATTTTTGTTCTGCCCTATGGCGACGCCACCGACGCACAGCGCCGCGACTTTGAGGAGCGCCTCACCCATGACGAGCACTTCCTCACCCGTGGGCTGAACACGCTGCTTAACTACCCGGGGCTGATTATTGTCGCCGACTTCCCGACAGGCCCTTCGGCGGCGTTAACCGCCCTGTCGCGGCAGGCCGATTTACATCTGATTCCGTTGCTGGCGGACAGCGCCTCGCTCTCACTACTGCCGCAGATTGAAAACCACCGCCTCGCCGGAGACGTGCTGAACCAGAAAGCGGGCCACTTTGTGGTGCTCAACCAGAGCGATAACCGCCGCCAGATCAGCCGTGATGTCACCGCGTTTATGGAGCAGCGCCTCGGCAACCAGTTGCTCGGCGTGTTGCACCGCGACGAAAGCGTGGTGGAAGCCAACGCTTCACAGCAGTCGGTGTTCGACTTCAGCCCGGCCTCCGCTGCGGCATTTGATATTGAGCTTATCGCCAAACGCGCCGCTGGCATGCTGGGCGTCAACATTGGCGACGGCACGCTGCACAGCTCGCCGCGCATGTCGGGGCTTTAAGCGTCAGGACAACTATGAAAAAAATCCTCTCTCTCCTGCTGGCGCTGGTTATGCTGCCGCTCGCCCTGTTGGTGATCATCACGCCGATGGACAGCCAGAAGCAGTATATTTTTGGTCTCATCAGCATCGGCGCGCTGTTTATCGCCGGGACTCTCAGTAAAAAGCGCAGCGTCTCGCTGGTGATGGTGGCGATGTCGGTACTGCTCTCCACCCGCTACATGTACTTTCGTCTGACCCAGACGCTGCACTTCAACTCGGAAATCGAAACGCTGCTCGGCATGGGGCTGTTTCTGGCCGAAGTCTATGTCTGGGTAATGCTGCTGCTCAGCTACCTGCAGACCGCCTGGCCGCTGAAGCGCGACATTGTGCCGCTGCCGGATGACACCAGCCTGTGGCCGACGGTCGATGTCTATATCCCCTCCTACAACGAGCCGCTGGAGGTGGTGCGCGACACGGTGCTGGCGGCGCAGTGCCTCGACTACCCGCGCGACAAACTGAAGATCTACCTGCTCGATGATGGCAAACGCAGCGAGTTCGCGGTGTTTGCCGCCGATGTCGGCGTCGGCTACATCACGCGCAATGACAATGCCCATGCGAAAGCGGGCAACCTCAACCATGCGATGAAGCTGACCCACGGCGAGTTAATTTGTGTGTTTGACTGCGACCACGTGGCGACGCGCATCTTTTTACAGGCCACCGTCGGTGGTTTCCTGCAAGATCCGAAACTGGCGCTGGTGCAGACGCCGCACTACTTCTACTCGCCGGATCCGTTTGAGCGTAATCTTTCGGTCGGGCGCAATATTCCCAACGAAGGGGCACTCTTCTATGGCCCAATCCAGCAGGGGAATGACAACTGGAACGCCACCTTCTTCTGCGGCTCCTGCGCCGTGATTCGCCGCAGCGCGCTCGATCAGATTGGCGGCTTTGCGGTCGAAACCGTGACCGAAGATGCCCACACTGCGCTCAAGTTGCAGCGTCTTGGCTGGGGCTCGGCGTTTATTGATATCCCGCTGGCAGCGGGGCTGGCGACGGAGCGGCTGGTGCTGCATGTGATCCAGCGTACCCGCTGGGCGCGCGGCATGACGCAGATCTTCCGTCTCGACAACCCGCTGCTCGGGCGCGGGCTGACCCTGCAACAGCGGCTCTGCTACCTGAGTGCGATGCTCTATTACCAGTTTGCCCTGCCGCGCATCGCCTTCTTAACCGCGCCGCTCGCCTACTTACTCTTTAACCTCAACATTATTCACTCCTCGGCGAGCCTGATTTTCGCCTATGCGCTGCCGCACCTCTTTCTGGCGGTGTATGTGAACTCGCGGCTGAATGGGCGCTTTCGCTACAGCTTCTGGGGCGAGATTTACGACCTGGTGCTCGCCTTCCACATTGTGCTGCCGACGGCGGTCACCATGCTGTTTCCGAAACGCGGCAAATTCAACGTCACCGACAAAGGCGGGCTGCTTAACGTCGGCTACTTCGACTTCAGCGTGGTGCGCCCGCATCTGATTATCGCCCTGCTGCTCGGCGCAGGGGTGATCGCCGGGATTGTCCGTGCCTGCGCCCACGACTACTTCGGCGTCGATCCGCGCGTCATTGCCCTCAACGTCGGCTGGGGGTTATACAGCCTTATCTTCCTGTTGGCGGCGATTGCGGTAGCGCGCGAAACGCGGCAAACCCGTAAAACCATCCGTATTGAGGTCGAAATCCCGGTGCTGATCCACTACGCCAGCGGCATTGTCTCCCGCAGCCAGACGGCGGATCTATCGATGGGCGGCTGCCGCATCGTCGCGCCGGACGATCGTCACTTAAAGGATGAGATCGAGGAGATCGAACTGCTACTGCACTCCGGGGCTATTGCCCTGCCAGTGCAGACCGTCGCCAGCGATGAGAGCGCCATCCGCTTGATGTTTAATGATATTCCGCTGGCGCGCCGCCGCGAACTGGTGCGCGTAGTGCTGGCGCGCGCCGATGCGTGGATCAATCCGCCGAAGCCGCAGGACAACCCGTTCCGCTCGATGTTGACCATTGTGCGCTGCGTTTTTGACCTCTTCTGGCTCACCTGGCGTTCGCGGCGCGAAAACCGCCGCCTGCGCCGTGAAAAAGCGGCGAACGTGGCGCAGGAGGAGAGCCGGGTATGAAACGTCTCACCTTACTCACCCTGCTGGCGAGCGCGCTGGTCACCGCGCCGCTACACAGCGAGCCGACGCCCGTTGACGCGCTGCTGCCCGCGGTTTCCGCCTTTGCCCCCTCGCGCGTCGAAAGCGAGTCGCTGGCGCAGATGGGCCAGCCGCAGGGCCTGACGCTCAGCGGCGGCCAGTTCCAGGGCGGCGTCGATTTCACCCTGCCGGTCGATCAGGTAGTCACTAACGCGCGGCTGGCGCTGAACCTGAAAATCTCCCCGGCGCTGGCGGCGGCGAACGCCACGCTGCAACTGATGCTTAACGGGCAACCGCTCGGCACCGTGCCGCTGAGCGCCGTCGAAGGCGATACCGCCCGCTACCAGCTCGATGTGCCAGCGGCGCTGATGGTCTCCAGCAATAACCTCAGTTTTAAAATCAACGGCGGTGATGCCGCGCAGTGCCAGCGCGATGCCGACACCAAAAGGTATGTGACCATTCTGCCGGACTCGCGCTTTGAACTGGAGGGGCAGCAGCTCGATATTGGGGCCGATCTCAGCCACTTCCCGCGCCCCTTTTTCGACAGCATGCAGATGACGCCTGCCGCCATCGCCATCGCTTTTTCCGCGAAACTGAGCCCTGATGCCCTTAGCGCCGGTGCGCTGATTGCCTCATGGTTAGGCATTCAGGCCGATTATCGCGGCGTCGCCTTTGCCGCGTACCACGACAGGCTGCCAGAGAAGAATGGCATTCTGATTGGTCACCCGGGCGAGCAGATCGGCGGCCTGACGCTGCCGCAGAGCCAACAGCCGCTGCTGAAGATCATCGATAACCCGGCTAATCCGGTCTATAAGCTGTTGCTGGTGGTGGGCAAAGATGATGAGGCGCTGCGGGCGGCGGCCTGGCGCCTGACGCGCGGCGAGTTCAATGCGCAAACGGCTGTCACAGAAGTCGCGGCGCAGACGCTGCCGCTGAGCCAGCCCTATGATGCGCCGCGCTGGATCGCCACCGATCGTCCGGTAATGCTCTCGGAGCTGATCCGTAAGGATCAAAGCCTGACCGCCACCGGCATCTGGCACCCGTCGTTACAGGTTGCGTTTCGCGCCGCGCCGGATCTCTTTTTGTGGGACGGCGAGACCATTCCGCTGCATATCGGTTACCGCTTCCCGACCGAGAACTGGATCGATGAAGAGCGCTCGTGGCTGAGCATGACGCTCAACAACACCTTCCTGCACAACCTGCCGGTGAATAAGCAGGGCGCGCTGGAGAAGCTGTGGCACAAGCTTGGCGGTGATGCCCGCCAGGAGCAGTTTGATATGCCGCTTGAGCCCTACATGATCTATGGCGACAACCAGCTCTCCCTCTACTTCAATATCGTGCCGAAGGCGGATGCGCCGTGCAGCACCTTGCTGAATAACAACATCAAGAGCCGCATTGACGAGCATTCGTGGATCGATCTCAGCCATACGCGCCACTTCGCGCTGCTGCCCAATCTCTCCTATTTCGTCGGCGCCTCATTCCCCTTCACCCGGCTGGCGGACTACGCCGAAACGGTGCTGATGTTGCCGCCCGCGCCGAGCGAAACGCAACTCGCGACGCTGCTGGATATGGCGGCACGCGCCGGTAACGCCACCGGCACGGCATTAACCCACAACCGCGTGCTGCTCGGCATGCCGTCCGGCGACGAGACGCGTGAGCTGCTGGAGAAGCGCGATGTGCTGGCGATCAGCGGCATGGATCAGCATGAGTTTAACCGCGCGCTGCTCGCGGACTCACCCTTCACCGCCCATGACAGCACGCTCGGCGTGCGTAAACCCAGCGCATGGCAGAAGGCGCAGCGCTGGATGACCGGCGACTGGGCCGCCGAAGGGCTGGAGGCGGATCGCTATTTTTCTTCCAACGAAGCGTGGCGCGGTTTTGTCAGCTTCCGTTCGCCGTGGAGCAGCAAACGGCTGGTGGTGCTGGCGCTCGGCAGCAGTGACACCCAACTGGCGCAGCTGCATGACGATCTCTCTTCGGCGACCATCAACGCCGGGATTCGCGGCGATGCGGCAATCATCACCGATGAGAACGGCGTGCGCAGTTTCCGCGTCGGCGAGCAGTTCCCGAGCGGCGAAATGCCGCCGCAGATGATGATTATCTGGTATGCCAACCAGCACTCGGCGCTGCTGGCGCTGCTCGGCTTGCTGCTGGGCGCGCTGGTGGGCGGGCTGCTCTACCGCACCCTGAAACAGCGCGAGCGTAAACGACTCAACCCGGAGAAGCAGAAATGAAAAAGGTCACCGCGTTATTTTGCCTCTCCGGCGCGCTCAGCTTCGCAGCGCTCGGCCAGGCGCAGGCCGCGTCTAACCAGGCGGCGTTAAAAGCGCTGTTTGATCAGGCCAACTACTGGCATGAAAAATCCCATGACGATCTGGCGACGGCGTCGCTGCAAAAGGTGTTGATGGTCGATGCCAACAATACGCAGGCGCTCTACTTACTGGCGCTGTGGGCGCAGCAAAATGGCGATCTGAAAAGCGCTGCGCAGTGGCGCGCGCGGCTGGTGCAAACCGCCCCGCCCGATGGCAGCCTGCAAGCACTCGATAACGCCAACGCGCTGGCGCAGGTGCCGCAGGGGCAGCTAACCCTCGCGCGCCAGCAGGCGCGCAGCGGCAATATTCCGGCGGCGCTGGAGACCTGGCACGGCCTGTTTAACGGCGATACGCCGCCGCAGAGCCTGGCGCCGGAGTATTACCTCACCATGGCGAGCGACAAAAGCCTCTACCCGCAGGCGCTGGCACAGCTGCGTGCGCTGGTTGAGCAACATCCGCAGGATAACGCCGCGCGCATCGCGCTCGGCAAACTGCTCACCTGGCAGGAGACGACGCGCCGCGAAGGGATGCTGGCGCTGGAGCCAATGGCGGGCGGCAGCAAAGAGGCCGACGAGGGGCTGCGCCAGGCGCTGTTGTGGCTCGCGCCGCAGGCGGGCGATGAACGTTTTTATGACACCTGGTTGCAGCGCCACCCGGACGACAGCGAAATGCAGGCCTGGTATCGCAAAAGCATCGGCGGGCGGGCGAAGGGCGCAGGCTTTGAGGCGCTGAATAGCGGCGACAGCAGCGCGGCGAAGCGCCAGTTTGCCCAGGTGCTGCAAACCAACCCGCAGGATGCCGACGCGCTGGCGGGCATGGGCTATATCGCCCAGCGCAACGGTGATTACCAGGCGGCGGCGCAGTACCTGAGCCGGGCGGCAAGCCAGGGCGGCGACGCGTCTGACGAGCGCCGGGCGCAGGCGGAAGATGCCGCCTTTTATGGCCAGCTGGCGCAGGCGCAGCAGGCGCTGAAAGAGGGGAACCTCAGCCAGGCGCTGGCGATCTCCGCGCCGCTGGCGGAGCAGAACGGCGATCGCGGCACCGCGGCGAAGCTGTTTCGTGCCGATGTCCTGCGCCAGAACAAAGATTACCCGCAGGCGGAGCAGGCGCTGCGCTCTGTACTGAGTAGCGAGCCGCAAAACGCCCCGGCGCGGGAAAACCTCTACTACGTGCTGCGTGAGCAGAACAAAACCGCCGAGGCGCAAACTATTCTGCGCACCTTGCCCGCCGCGCTACAGGCGAAGCTGCAACCGCGCACGGTAAGCGGCACGCCTGGCGATCCGCTGCGCCGCGAAGCGCAACAGCTGGCGGCCAGCGGTAACCGTGAGCAGGCGATTGCCGTGCTGCGCCAGGGCGTGGCGCGTTTACCGGATGATGGCTGGCTGCGTCTCGATCTGGCGCGTCTGCTGGTGCAGGCCGGGCAGGAGAACGAGGCGGCGAATGTGATGCTGCCCGCGCAGCGTCAGGGGGCAGGGGCCAGCGCGCTCTATGCCGCTGCGCTGTTTGCCAGTGAGCAGGGCGGCTGGCAGCAGGCCAGCGCGTTGCTGGGGCGCATTTCGCCAGCCAGCCAGACGACACAGATGCGCGAGCTGGCGCAGCGGGCCAACTACAACTTACAGATGGTCACCGCCGAGCGCTATCTGGCGCAGGGCAATATGACCGCTGCCGCCAACACCCTGAAAGCGCTGGCGCAAACGTCGCCCGCCAGCCCCGTCGATGCCGGGAAACTGGCGCGTATGCTGGCGCGCAGCGGCGATCTCACCTCGGCGGTGGCGCTGGTGCGCGGCAATATGCGCCAGGGCGTGCAGGGCAACGCCGGGGATTATGCCGATCAGATTGCCGTGCTCAACCAGGCGGGACTCAACGCCGAAGCGCAGACATTTGTTGAAAGCCCCGAGATGCAGGCGCGCAGCACGCCAGCGCAGCTTGCCGGGGTACGCAACGGCTATGTCATCAACGAGGCCGACAGGCTGCGCGAGCAGGGGAACTACGCTGCGGCGTACGACACGTTGATCCGCGCGTTGCAAAACGACCCGCAGAACACCGATTTGATGTTCGCGATGGGGCGCTTATATCAGTCCGGCAAGATGAATAAAGAAGCGGGCGTGCTCTATGACTACCTGATGACCCGCGACAGCGACGATCAGGCGGCGCGCGTCGGCGCGATTGATGTCGCGCTGGCAGAGAACAACGTCGGGAAAGCGCAAACTCTCGCCAGCGGCTTGCGCAGCGACAACTCGCCGGACCGCCTGCTGTTACTGGCGCGGCTGGAGGAGGCGAAAGGCAACCACCAGCAGGCGATGACCTATTTACGCAGCGCGCGCGGCAAGCTGGTCGGGCTGGAGGAGAGCAACGGCACCGGCACGCCAACCCTTGGCGGCGTGCTGCTGGCGGATAACCCCTTCACCACCACCAGTAAAACTCCGTCGCCTTACGGGCAAGCGATGCCGTGGCAGGTGGCGCAGACGGCGCGCGAGCCGGGTAGCCAACTGCCGGGTACCGCACGCACCGATCTGCCGATCGAGACCACGCAAAGCCGCACCCTGCGTCAGGTGGACGAGATGATGCAGCAGATGAACGAGAAAACCGGTATGTGGTTGCAGGGCGGGGTGGCGATCCGCGGGCGCGATGGCGAGACGGGCACCAGCAAGCTGACGGAGGCGAAAGCGCCGCTTACCTGGTCCAGCTCGCCGTTTGGCGAGTCGCGCTTTGAGTTGACCGCCACGCCGGTTTCCCTCAGTTCCGGCAGTGCGTCGGGCGATGCCTGGCGGCGCTACGGCAGTAACCCGCTGGCGGATGCGGCGGCCAATCTGGCGACTTCCATCAAAACGGCGAACAGTTCAACCGCTACCGACGGCAGCGATAAGTTCACCGATCTGGCCCGCTACGCCGACGCCGGGAAACTATCGCCCTTTACCGCAGAGGGCTTCGACAACCTCAGCACGCTGCTCGGCTCAAGCCGTTTACAGAGCCTGAGCGAGTCGACCTACAAGAAAAATTATAACGATCCGATCCGCGCCTCGACCGATGCGCAGAACGGCAACGGCGTCGAGCTGAACATGGCGCTGAGCGGCGAGGGCTATAAGCTCGATATCGGCACCACGCCGCTGGGGGAAGATCTCAGCACGCTGGTGGGCGGCGTGAAGTGGTCGCCGAAGCTGACCAACTACCTGACGCTGATCCTCACCGGCGAGCGCCGCGCGGTGACCGACAGCCTGCTCTCCTACGTCGGCTTGCAGGATAAGTTCTCCGGCGAGCGCTGGGGACGGGTAACCAAAAACGGCGGTAGCGCGCAGCTGAGCTACGATGATGGCGATGCCGGGTTCTATGTTGGCGGCGGTGGCTACAGCTATCTCGGCGAAAACGTCGCCAGCAACAACAGCCTTAACGCTAACGCCGGGGTCTATTTACGCCCATTGCATGATGATTTCCGCCAGTTGCAGACCGGGTTGAGCATTAGCTGGATGGATTACGCAAAAAACCTCAGCTACTTCACCTTCGGCCAGGGCGGTTACTTCAGCCCGCAGAACTACGTCAGCGTCTCGCTGCCGGTGGACTTCACGCAGAAGATCGATAACTGGAGAGTGCGCCTTGGCGGGGCGGTGGGGTATCAATCCTACACCCAGGATAAGAGCGACTACTTCCCGACCTCCCCGCAGGCGCAGGGGATGCTGGAACAGCTGGCGGCGCTCGGCTT
The DNA here is from genome assembly GCF_016624785.1 of Kosakonia sp. S42. Classification (NCBI taxonomy): domain Bacteria; kingdom Pseudomonadati; phylum Pseudomonadota; class Gammaproteobacteria; order Enterobacterales; family Enterobacteriaceae; genus Kosakonia; species Kosakonia sp. S42. The sequence goes on from NZ_JACVTW010000021.1 coordinate 9,963, forward strand.
TATCAAAGAGGCGCAGTATCGTGGCTCGTCGCAAAACGGCATCGGCTATAACTTCCGCGCCGGGCTCGATTACAACGTGAACAAAAATATGTCGGTGGGCGGCAACGTCGGGTACGACACCTTCGGCAGTTATAACGAAAGCACCGCAGGCCTCTGGCTACGGTATATGTTGGGAGAGAAATAATGACCACCAACTTGACCCCTGAACTGGCCTGGCATCAGCAACAGCAGACGCCGCCGGGCTGGTTTGATCTGCTTAGCGTGATGGTCGATGGCATGGTGAGAAACGTCGGCGAAGCGCAGAGCCTGCCGTTTTTGCGTCAGATGGGCGAGACGCTGGCCGTGCAGATGCCGCTTATGGCATCAACTACCGTCGGCGAGCTGGAAGCGGCGATCAACACCAGACTTGCCGCCTTCAACTGGGGCGTAATTGATATTGAGGCCAGCGACAGCGGCATGACCTTTCGCCACCGCGCGCTGCCCGTCGCCCGCGATGAAGCACAGCAGACGCGCTGGTGCCACGCCTTTTGCGCCGTGCTTGAAGGGCTTTATGGCCGCTGGATGCAGGATCAGGGCGGCGATGCGCGCCTCGTGTTTAGCCGGGAAGCGCTCTATTCTGTCTCGGATGTTCTCTTTCGCTACGCCAACCCAGAGTGAGACTCGCTATGTTTAAACCCCTGTTTGCCGCGATAGTGATGTTAACCAGCCTGCTCTTTTCCACCGTGTCGCAGGCCGCGACCGCCTGGGAGAGCTACAAAGCGCGCTTTTTAATGCCCGACGGGCGGATTGTCGATACCGGCAATAACAACGTCTCCCACACCGAAGGGCAGGGTTTCGCCATGCTGATGGCGGTCGGCAATAACGATAAAGCGGCGTTCGACAGCATGTGGCGCTGGACGCATACCACGCTGCAAAACAAGCAAAACGGCCTCTTTTATTGGCGCTATAACCCGGTGGAGGCCGATCCGATTGCCGATAAAAACGATGCCACCGATGGCGATATCCTTATCGCCTGGGCACTGCTGAAGGCGGGCGAGCGCTGGAATCTGCCCGCCTATACCGCCGCGTCGGACGCCATTACCCAGGCGGTGCTGAAACATACTGTGATTAATTTTGCTGGCTATCATGTGATGCTGCCGGGGGCGAAAGGCTTTAATCTCAATAGCCGCGTGACGCTGAACCCCTCCTACTTCATCTTTCCGGCGTGGCAGGATTTCGCCAACCGCAGCCACCGGGTGATCTGGCAGCAGCTGATTGATGACGGGCAAAAAATGGTGGGCAAGATGGCCTTCGGTAAACCGCGCCTGCCGACCGACTGGGTGTCGCTCTCGGCAGACGGTACCTTTAGCCCGGCAACAGAGTGGCCGCCGCGCATGAGTTACGACGCCATTCGCGTGCCGCTCTACATCGCCTGGCACAATCCGCAGAGCGCGTTGTTGACGCCTTGGCGCAGCTGGTGGCAGGGGTTTGAGCGCAACAAAACACCGGCGTGGGTCAATGTAACGACCAACGAGAATGCGCCTTATAACATGAACGAGGGGTTGCTGGCGGTGCGGGATTTAACCCTTGGCGAGCCGACGGGTGAGCCGCAGATCACCGCCCAGGATGATTATTATTCCGCCAGCCTGAAGATGCTGGTCTGTCTGGCGCAGCAGCATTAACGCCTGATGCCGGGTGGCGGCTTTGCCTTACCCGGCCTACGGAGTGTGCGGTGTGAATGTGCGGTGCCCGATGCCGGGTGGCGGCTACGCCTTACCCGGCCTACGGAGTGTGCGGTCTGGGTGGGTGGTGCCTGATGCCGGGTGGCGGCTTTGCCTTACCCGGCCTACGGAAAGTGCGGTATGGATGGGCGGTGCCTTACCGGGCCTGCGAATACCACCGGAGCGGTTTTCGTAGGCCTGATAAGCGCAGCGCCATCAGGCAAGGGTTGTTACTGCGGATAGGGCACCCAGTCGCCGCCGTTAAGCCGCACGTACGGCTTGTTCTGGTACTGGATCACCACCGCGTTGGCGTTCTCCGATACCGGCGCAGTTTGCGGCAGATTGCCAATCAACTTATCCCAGTCGACGCTATCCTCGGTGAAGATTTTGCCATCCAGCACGCGGGTGACAATCTCCGACACCGCCAGGAAGCTGCTCGGCTGGTTAATCACCAGCGGCGCGCCCTGATGCGGCGCTTTCATGCCGAAGAACTTAATCGCCGTCGGCACGTTGGTAATCGACGGGCTTGGAATATCGCGCAGGCCGGAAACCTGCATCTTATCCCCCTGCAACGCCGCGCCGTGCTCCGGCACCAGCACCACCATCACTTTGCGCCCGGACTTATCAAGCTGTGTAAAGAAGGCATCCAGCTCATCAAACAGCTTCTGCGCCCGCAGTTTGTAATCCGCCGTTTTGCGATCGCCCGGATAGTGGTTGCCATCGTGCAGCGGCAGCAGGTTATAGAAGGTGGCGGTCGGTTTGCCCTGCTTGAAGCTGTCTGACTCCATCCAGCGGTTAAGCACTGCGGTATCGTCAAAAATCGGCGAGCCGTCAAAGGAGAGCAGCGTCGGTGGCAGACCCGCCTGGTTCATCAGCGGTGCCTGCATGCCGCCATTGTCGCGCACCTCTTTCAGGAAGCCGCCAAACTCGCCGTTATGATCCATCATCAGCTGTTGGGTAAAGCCGAGTTTCGACAAGTTATCAAAGAGATAACACTGATTATTCGCCTGCTGATAGAGATTCTTGTGCGACGGCTGACCGCAGCTGGCGCGCAGCAGGCGGATCGCCGCCGGGCCGCTGTAGGCGGTTGCCGAGTTAAAGTTTTTAAACTCAATATCGAAGTGCGACCAGAGCGGGTGCGACGCCAGACCGGCGGCTTCAATATCGGCCCACGACAGGGAGCAGATATTAATAAACAGCAGATCGAACGGCTGCGCATCGGCAGGCAGCTGCGTCGGGAAGGTAGTTTGACGCTTCTCTTCCGCCGCATAGAAGCTGGCAAGCCATGCGTTGAGGTTTTCTGAGGTTGGCGGGGCCGTTTGCGCCGGAATATCGCCGACTACCGGCGTATTGCCCGCAGCGGCAACCGTTGCTGCCTGCGAACCGCCGGTGGTGGTAACCGTGGTAGTCGGCTGGCCACCAGGCCACAGATTAAAGGCCGGGCCGGTTAAGGTCAGTACGTTCAGCCAGATCATGATCGCCACCACAAACACCGTGACGCGTATCCACTGCGACAAAAAGAGCCACGCCACCAGCAGCACAAACACTGCGCCAATCATCTGCCAGTTGATAAAGCGCGTTACCAGGTCGAGCAGGTAATCGGCGCTAAAGCCCGCCACCTGCGTGCCCTGGCTCATCATGCTTTCAAGCCCCGGCAGCCAGGTGTCGTGCCAGAAGAGCGCAAAGCCGAGCGGGACAGCCACCCAGTGGCGCAGGCGATGCAGGCTCAGGCGCGGCAGCGGCACCAGCAGAAAGGCCATAAACACCAGGTTCAGCATCGGGTGGAAGTTAAGATAGCCGGCCCACAGCAGGCCAAACTTCACCAGAAAGTAGAAGTTCCAGCCGGAAAGGCCGCGCCAGTATTGCCACAGCGGCGACGGCGCAGAGGAGGGGATCGGATTATTTGTCATGTTTACGGTCTGCCTTGGCGTGCGGATCCCTGCGTAAAACGCCAATCGGTTTTACATAGCGGGGTTTAGTAAAAGTTAAACGGAGCGCGGTACGTAACGGGCGCTGCCAGTGGCGCGCAAGGTAGCCCAGCGGAAAGAAGATCAGCGCGCAAAGCACGATAAGCTGAATAATATCGCTGATTGACATCATGAGGAGGGCTCCGTCACATCGCTTAATAACCGGTGCGGTTGGGGGATACGACGCCAGCTGGTGCCATCGTGTTCGGCATTAATCAACTTCTTCTCCTGACGCGTGGCAGGCAGCGGCTTTGAGGCGCGCTCCGGCGGCAGGGCGCGCATCTGCACCACTTCGGCGGCAATCTGGTTATCTTCGAACCACACCATGCGGTTAGAGAAGATATCGCCCGTCGGCAGCGGGAAGATGTGGTTCAGCGCGGTATCGAGATCGTTAACCCGGCAGAAAGACAGGAAGAGCACCAGCCGGTTATCGCTCATGCTGACGATATCGCCGACGCGGTTTGGCCGACAGAGCGTTAGCGCCTGCTCAACGCGAATGCCCGGCACCGGACGCAGCGCCACCAGCACCCCTTTGCCATCCGGCGGCAGCAGCGTGTTGTTGACCATATTGCTCACCGCATCGCAAAACACCTCCCACGGCTGGAAGCCGCGCAGCTTCAGCGGCTGCGTCATCGACAGCAGGGTGGAGATATCTTCCGGCACCAGCCGCGTAAACTGCTGACCCTGTACGCTCTCAATCAGCGTTAAGCAGCGCGACAGCGGCGCGTTCCACGGGATCACCATATTCGCGCCGCAGCCGAGCAGCAGGCGCTCATCGGTGGCGCGCAGGCTGGCGATGGTTTCACGCACGATAATTTTGAGATTGTTGCCGCGCTGGCGGCGCAGGGTGTGGATCTGGCGCGCGAGGCCGTCGATTTGGCTATTCTGCGCGAGGACGAAAATCAGCGTCGCTGCCTGGCTGGCGCGCGCCTCTTCAAACAGCGCCTCGTTGGTGGCAAACACCGACCAGTGTTCCGAGAGCGGCGGCGCGCCCTCCAGCACGGCGACATTACTTAAAATCCGTTTTTCATCGCTGCGTGGCTGAACGGAAGCCTCTTCCTGTTTGGCTAATTGCCACTGCCCCTCAACTTCGGTGAGCAGTAATTGCTGACGAGCGCTGATGCCTTTTTCATTACACCACCACGCTACATCATATAGCGGAATGCCATTTTGATAACGCAGGCTCGCCAGACCAAAAAGCGAGCGATATTCACTCATCAGAATCGAGGATTGCTTGTCGTTGTTGCTGCCAGGGTTAATTACCACCAGGGTGCAGTTATTATATTTCGCCCAGGCGTGAGTTTTTTCTAACCATTTACGTAATTTAGGGGCGGGAATATTCTGCCAGGCATTATTCGCACAGAGCAGGAACACTAAATATTTGTCCGGGTCAATAGAGCTGAGCAAATCGCGGGTGAAAAAGTATAGACTATTCTCCTCTTTTGGCATGGAGAAGAGCTCGATTTTTTCCGGGCCGTGATTTTTATCTAATTTAATGAGGTTTTGCAGGTCGTGACCCATGCCCGCTACCGCGACTTTCGCCGCTTTATCCTGCGCGGCAAGGGTTTGATTAAGCAGGCTCAGTGCGTCCTGTTCACGGTCGGTATTTAGCCACCAGACCCCGCCCACAGGCATGTGACGCAATTCGTCCCATAATGATTGGATGCCGATAGAAAATATGGGGTTCACGGTGTCCCTCTTGCAGCGAATTTATCTGTAACTCAGTTTACTAGCGAAAGCCGAGAAATAAACCTAACATTGAAATTAAAGAACATCAGATTTAGCATGTAAACGCATTTTCTTGGGCACGATGCCTTGTGACTTCTTACATCATTTTATATGCAACTGGGATCGGGCCAACATGAAAAAAAATGAACCCGTTACGCAATCTGACCCGACTCTGGGTTACACATTCCAGAACGATTTTTTGGTGCTTAGCCGGGTATTTTCCCTGCCTGAAATCGACTATGCCGATATTTCCCAGCGCGAACAACTGGCCGCTGCGATTAAACGCTGGCCGCTGCTGGCTGAATTAGCCCGTCAACAATAAAGGACCCGTGGATGACCATCTTGGGACTACAGGGGATCCGTGGTGGCGTGGGGACGACCTCGATCACCGCGGCTCTGGCCTGGTCACTGCAACTCTTAGGTGAGTCGGTGCTGGTAATTGATGCCTGCCCGGATAACCTTCTGCGCCTCTCATTTAACGTCGAGTATGAGAACCCAACCGGCTGGGCGCGGTCACTGCTGGACGGCAACGAGTGGCGCGATGCCGGCATGCGCTACACCACCCAGCTCGATCTGCTGCCGTTTGGCCGCCTGGCAGCCAACGAGTGGGAGAATGCCGCGCAGCTTGACGCCGTGGCCGCACAGCTGACCTCCGCGCTGAAAGGGTTAAAAACCCAGCAGCACTATCAATGGGTGCTGATTGACCTGCCGCACGGCGTATCACCGCTGGCGCGGCACTTTATCGATCTCTGCGACAATCTTTTTACCATTATCAAGCCCGATACCAACTGCCATGTGCGCCTGCACCAGCAGCCGCTGCCCACCGGCGCGCATCTGTTAATTAACGATCTGCGTATTGGCAGCCAGTTGCAGGACGATCTCTGGCAGGTGTGGCTGCAAAGCCAGCCGCGCATGATGCCGATGGTGATCCACCGCGATGAGGCGATGGCGGAGTGCCTGGCTTCGAAGCAGCCGCTCGGTGAGTACCGCAGCGATGCGCTGGCGGCCGAGGAGATCCTGACGCTGGCCAACTGGTGTCTGCTCCATTTCGCGCCTGCTGCACAGGGGAGTGAGGCATGATTCGCCTTGCCACCTGGCTGCTTATTTCGCCAGTGGGCGCGCGGTTGAACGCGCGCTATCAGCATTATCGCGACCATGGCGCACCGCGTTTTAGCGCGGCATTGGGCTGTTTCTGGGCGATCCTCGCCTGGATGTTTATCCCGCTGGAGCACCCGCGCTGGCAGCAGCTGCGCGCGCAGCAGAACCACTGGTTTCCGCATATCGATCCCGACCGTCCGCGCCCGCTCGACCCGGCGCGCTACCTGATTCAGACCCTGTGGCTGATGGTGACGCTCCCGCTGGGCGAGCCGAGATCGCCGCGTCGCCAGCACTTTGCCCGTCTTCGCGTGCTGCGCGGGCGCTGGCATAACTTCCTTGAAACGCTGCCGGAGCGCATGACGCAGCGCACCGGTCATCTCGACGCTAAAAAAGAGCTGGGGCACATCAACCCGAAAGTGCGGCGCATTATTCTTGGCACCGTGGTGGTCTTCTCGTTCCTGCTCGCCATTTTATGTATTACCCAGCCCTTTAACCCGCTGTCGCAATTCGTCTTTTTGATTCTGCTGTGGGGCGTGGCGCTGCTGGTGCGGCGCATTCCGGGGCGCTTCTCGGTGCTGATGCTGGTGGTGCTCTCCCTGACGGTCTCCTGCCGCTACATCTGGTGGCGCTATACCTCGACCCTCAACTGGGACGACCCGGTCAGCCTGGTGTGCGGCCTGGTGCTGCTGTTTGCTGAAACCTATGCGTGGATTGTGCTGGTGCTCGGCTACTTCCAGGTGATCTGGCCCCTTAACCGCCAGCCGGTACCGCTGCCGAAAGATATGTCGCTCTGGCCGTCGGTCGATATTTTTGTCCCGACCTACAACGAAGATCTCAACGTGGTGAAAAACACCATTTACGCCTCGCTGGGTATCGACTGGCCGAAAGATAAGCTCAAGGTCTGGATTCTGGATGATGGCGGCCGCGAAGAGTTTCGCCAGTTCGCCAAACAGGTCGGCGTCGAGTACATCGCCCGCACCAGCCATGAGCACGCGAAAGCGGGTAACATCAACAACGCCCTGAAGTATGCGAAAGGGGAGTTCGTGTCGATTTTCGACTGCGACCACGTGCCGACGCGCTCCTTCCTGCAGATGACCATGGGCTGGTTCCTGAAAGAGAAGAAGCTGGCGATGATGCAGACGCCGCACCACTTCTTCTCGCCGGACCCGTTTGAACGTAACCTCGGGCGTTTTCGTAAAACGCCGAACGAAGGCACGCTCTTTTACGGCCTGGTGCAGGATGGCAACGATATGTGGGATGCCACCTTCTTCTGCGGCTCCTGTGCGGTGATCCGCCGCGGGCCGCTGGACCAGATTGGCGGCATTGCGGTTGAGACGGTAACGGAAGATGCGCACACCTCGCTGCGTCTGCACCGCCTCGGCAATACCTCTGCTTATATGCGTATTCCGCAGGCGGCGGGGCTGGCGACCGAGAGCCTCTCGGCACATATCGGCCAGCGTATCCGTTGGGCGCGCGGCATGGTGCAGATTTTCCGCCTCGATAACCCATTGATGGGCAAAGGGCTGAAGTTTGCCCAGCGGCTCTGCTACGTCAACGCCATGTTCCATTTCCTGTCGGGCATTCCGCGGCTTATCTTCCTGACCGCGCCGCTGGCGTTTCTGCTGCTGCATGCCTACATCATCTATGCCCCGGCGATCATGATCGCGCTCTTCGTGATGCCGCATATGGTGCACGCCAGCCTGACCAACTCGAAAATCCAGGGCAAGTTCCGTCACTCCTTCTGGAGTGAGATCTACGAAACGGTGCTGGCGTGGTATATCGCACCGCCAACTTTGGTGGCGCTGATTAACCCGCACAAAGGGAAGTTCAACGTTACCGCTAAAGGCGGGCTGGTCGAAGAGGAGTATGTCGACTGGGTGATCTCGCGCCCCTATATCTTCCTCGTGCTGCTCAACCTGCTCGGCGTGGCGGTCGGCATCTGGCGCTACTTCTACGGCCCGGAAAATGAAATTCTCACGGTTTTCGTCAGTATCGCGTGGGTCTTCTACAACATGGTGATCCTCGGCGGCGCGGTGGCGGTGTCGGTGGAGAGCAAACAGGTACGCCGCGCGCACCGCGTGGAGATGACCATGCCCGCGGCGATTGCCCGTGAAGATGGGCACCTCTTCTCCTGTACCGTGCAGGACTTCTCTGACGGTGGGCTGGGCATCAAGATCAACGGCCAGGCGCAGGTGCTGGAAGGGCAGAAGGTGAGCCTGCTGCTTAAACGCGGCCAGCAGGAGTACGCCTTCCCGGCGACCGTAGCGCGCGTTAACGGCAATGAAGTGGGTCTGCAACTGCTGCCGCTGACCACCAAACAGCATATCGATTTTGTGCAGTGTACCTTCGCCCGCGCCGATACCTGGGCGCTATGGCAGGACAGCTTCCCGGAGGATAAACCTCTGGAGAGCCTGCTGGATATTTTAAAACTGGGTTTCCGCGGCTACCGCCATCTCGCGGAATTTGCTCCATCGTCCGTCAAAGTGATTTTCCGCTCGCTCACCGCGCTGGTGTCCTGGGTGGTGTCATTTATTCCGCGCCGCCCGGAACGGAATGTGGCCGTGCAGCAACCGATGACGTGATTGGCTTAACAATGATGAATACGCGATGAAAAGAAAATTATCCTGGATGTGTGCAGTGGCAGTGGGGATGAGCACGCTGGCCCCAATGATGACCCACGCAGCGCCTGCGCAACCCGCGCCGAGCGTGCCCGCCGTCGCGCCAGCGACTCAACCGGTGGTCACGCCTGCGCCGGGAGAGACGGAGAGCGTTACGCCAACCATGCCGACCGAAGGCCAGACCGTTATCGGCCAGGTGATGCCGGGCGTACAGGGGGCGAATGCGCCCGTGGTGGCCGCCAATGCGCCGTCGCGCGATGTGAAGCTCACCTTCGCCGAGATCGCGCCGCCGCCGGGCAGCATGGTGCTGCGCGGTATCAACCCGAATGGCGGGATTGAGTTCGGCACGCGCAGCGATGAAGTGGTCTCGAATGCGGTGCTCAACCTTGAGTACACGCCGTCGCCGTCGCTGTTACCGGTGCAGTCGCAGCTGAAGGTCTATCTCAACGATGAGCTGATGGGCGTGCTGCCGGTGACCAAAGAGCAACTGGGTAAGAAAACCCAGGCGCAGATGCCGATCAACCCGCTGTTTATCACCGACTTTAACCGTGTGCGGCTGGAGTTTGTCGGCCACTATCGCGACGTGTGTGAAAACCCGGCCAGCTCAACGCTGTGGCTCGATATCGGGCGCAGCAGTTCGCTGGCTCTCACCTACCAGAAGCTGTCGGTGAAAAACGATCTCTCCCACTTCCCGATCCCGTTCTACGACCCGCGCGATAACCGCCCGCTGACCTTGCCGGTAGTCTTTGCCAGCGCGCCCGATATCGCGCAGCAGCAGGCGGCGGCGATTGTCGCTTCGTGGTTCGGTTCACGCACCGGCTGGCGCGGGCAGACCTTCCCGGTCTCCTATAACGCGCTGCCGGAGAGCAACGCCATTATCTTTGCCACCAACGATAAGCGTCCTGATTTCCTTAAAGATTTGCCGCCAGCGAAGGGGCCGACCATCTCAATGGTTAACCACCCGAACAACCCTTACCTGAAGCTGCTGGTGATCAGCGGGCGTGACGATAAGGATCTGCTGCAGGCGGCGAAAGGCATTGCCCAGGGCAATGTGCTGTTCCGCGGCGAGAGCGTGACGGTGGATGAGGTGAAACCGCTGCTGGCCCGCCAGCCTTACGATGCGCCAAACTGGGTGCGCACCGACCGCGCGGTGACCTTTGGCGAGCTGAAAGGCTACGAAGAGCAGTTGCAGGCGACCGGCCTTCAGCCGTCGTCTATCAACCTGTCGCTGAACCTGCCGCCGGATCTCTATCTGCTGCGCAGCACCGGCATCGACATGAACCTCAACTATCGCTATACCGCGCCGCCGACCAAAGATGGCTCGCGGATGGATATCAGCCTGAATAACCAGTTCCTGCAATACTTCAACCTGACCGGCACCCAGGAGAGCAACAACCTGCTGCTGCGTCTGCCGGTGCTGCAAGGGCTGCTCGACAGCAAAACGGATGTCTCCATTCCGGCGCTGAAACTCGGCGCGGTGAACCAGCTGCGCTTCGATTTCCAGTATATGAACCCGATGCCGGGCGGCACGATTGATAACTGCGTTACTTTCCAGCAGGTGCCGAACCGCGTGGTGATTGGCGATGACTCCACTATCGACTTCTCGAAGTATTACCACTTCCTCGCGATGCCGGATCTGCGTGCTTTTGCTAATGCGGGCTTCCCGTTCAGCCGCATGGCGGATCTGTCGCAAACCATCGTTGTGACGCCGCCGCAGCCGACCCCGGCACAGGTCTCCACGCTGCTTGACTCGTTGGGCACGGTAGGCGCGCAGACCGGTTTCCCGGCAATTAACGTGCAGTTAACCAGCGATGGCAACCAGATCAAGGATAAAGACGCCGATATCATGATTATCGGTGCCATTCCGCCTGAGCTGAAAGATGATAAGCATATCGATCTGCTGGTGAATGCCGCGCAGAGCTGGGTAAAAACCCCGCTGCGCCAGACGCCGTTCGCCTCGATTGTGCCGGATGCCGCCGACCGCCAGGCCGATACGCAAACCGGCATTACTTCTGATGGCCCGATGGCGGCGATTATCGGCTTCCAGTCACCCTACAACGACCAGCGTAGCGTGGTGGCGCTGCTTGCCGATAGCCCGCGCGGTTATGAGTTGCTGAACGGCGCGATTAACGACAGCGGCAAGCGCGCGGCGATCTACGGCTCGGTGACGGTGATCCGTGAATCGGGGGTAAATGGCCTGCGCGTTGGCGATATTTATTATGTTGGCCACCTGCCGTGGTTTGAGCGCATCTGGTATGCGCTGGCGAACCATCCGGTGCTGCTGGCGGTGCTGGCTGCGGTCTGTGTGGTGTTGATGGCGTGGGTGCTGTGGCGCCTGCTGCGTATCATTAGCCGCCGCCGTCTTGACCCTTCGGATCATGAGTAAACGGTAATGAAAAGCGTACGCTGGGTGGTGATGGTGATGCTGGTGATGGCGGCGATGAACGTTCGCGCCGCCTGTAGCTGGCCGGCCTGGGACCACTTTAAACAGGCCTATATCAGCGACGGCGGGCGCGTTATCGACCCGAGCGATTCGCGCAAAATCACCACCTCGGAAGGGCAGAGTTATGCGCTCTTCTTCGCGCTGGCGGCGAACGATCGCGCCATGTTCGATAAAGTTTTGCGCTGGACCGAAGATAATCTCGCCGACGGCTCGCTGAACAAGCAGCTTCCCGCCTGGCTGTGGGGCAAGAAGGCTGATAACGGCTGGGAAGTGCTCGACACCAACTCCGCGTCTGATGCCGATATCTGGATCGCCTGGTCGCTGCTGGAGGCGGGCAGGCTGTGGAAAGAGGATCGCTACAGCCAGTTGGGTAAATCCCTGCTGACGCGGATTGCGAAAGAGGAAGTAGTGACGGTGCCGGGGCTCGGTTCCATGCTGCTGCCGGGCAAGGTCAGCTTTGCTGAACCGACAACGTGGCGCTTTAATCCGAGCTATCTCCCGCCGCAGCTGGCGAGCTACTTCACTCGCTTTGGCGCGCCATGGTCGACGCTGCGTGAAACCAACCTGCGCCTGCTGCTCGAGACCGCGCCGAAAGGCTTCTCACCGGACTGGGTGCGCTATGAGAAGGGTAAGGGGTGGCAACTACAGCTAGGTAAAACGCTGGTCAGCAGCTACGATGCCATCCGCGTCTATCTCTGGGTCGGCATGATGAACGATGCCGATCCGCAGAAAGCGCGCCTGCTCAACAAACTGAAGCCGATGGCGGCCGCCACCATTAAAAATGGCGTGGTGCCGGAGAAGGTGGATGTTGCCAGCGGGCAGATCCGCGGCGATGGCCCGGTCGGTTTTTCTGCCTCGATGCTTCCCTTCTTGCAGGATCGTGACGCGCAGGCCGTGCAGCGCCAGCGCGTTGCTGACCACTATCCTGGCGATGATGCTTACTTCAGCGCGGTGCTGACGCTGTTCGGCCAGGGCTGGGATCAACACCGTTTTCGCTTCACCTCTCGCGGTGAGTTACAACCTGACTGGGGCGCGGAATGCACAAGTTCGTCGTAAGTTTTCTTTGTGTTTCAATCGGCCTCTCGCTGGCACCTGCCGCCGGGGCGGCCGAGCCGACCAGCGCGCAGCAGCAGTTGCTCTCGCAGGTGCGTCTGGGCGAAAGCGCCCGCCGCGAAGATCTGGTGCGCCAGTCGCTCTATCGCCTTGAACTGATCGACCCTGATAACCCTGAAGTCGTAGCGGCGCGTATGCGCTATCTGCTGCGCCAGGGCGACAGTGCCGGTGCGCAGAAACAGCTCGACCGCTTAAAGCAATTGGCACCGGACTCCAGCGCCTATAAAGCGTCGGTTACCACCATGGCGCTCTCCTCGGCTGAAGGCCGCCAGACGCTGCAACAGGCGCGTTTACAGGCCACCACCGGCCACACGCAAGAGGCGATTGCCGCCTATGACGCGCTGTTTAAAGGCAACCCGCCGGAGGGCGATATCGCCGTTGAGTACTGGCTGCTGGTGGCAAAAGTGCCGGCGCGCCACAACGAGGCGGTCAGCCGGTTGCAGGCGCTGAACAGCCGTAACCCGGGGAATGCGCAGCTGCAGGGCGGACTGGCGCAGATGCTGTTTGCCGACGGGCGCGATGCCGAGGGCTACGCGCTGCTGGAGGAGATGGCGAAATCGAACGCCGGGCGCGACACCGCAGCCGGGCTCTGGTATCAGCAGATCCAGCGCATGCCGGTCAGCGATGCCAGCGTGAAAGCGCTACAACATTTTCTGACTCTCTTCTCCGCTGGCGACACGGTCGATAACGCCCGTTCCCTGCTGGCGGCGCAGCAAAAACAGCTGGCTGACCCGGCGTTTCGCGCCCGTGCGACCGGCCTTGCGGCAGTCGATGCCGGGCAGGGCGGGAAAGCGATTGGTGAGCTACAGCAGGCGGTTAATGCTAACAGTGCCGACAGCGAAGCCGTCGGCGCGCTGGGCCAGGCTTATTCCCAACGCGGCGATCGCGCCCGCGCGGTGGCGCAGTTTGAAAAAGCGATCGCCATGGATCCGAACAGCGGCAATCGCAGCAAGTGGGACAGCCTGCTGCAAACCAACCGCTACTGGCTGCTGATCCAGCAGGGCGATGCGGCGTTAAAAGCCAATAATCCGGCGCAGGCCGAGCGTTACTACCAGCAGGCAACGGCAACGGATAATAGCGACAGCTACGCGGTGCTCGGCCTTGGTGACGCGGCGGCAGCGCGCAAAGATAACGCCGCGGCGGAAACCTTCTACCGCCAGGCGCTGCGCATGGACAGTGAAAACACCAATGCCGTGCGCGGGCTGGCCAATATTTACCGCGCCGAGTCGCCGGAAAAAGCCGAAAGCTTTATCCGCTCCCTTAACGCCAGCCAGCGGCGCAGCATCGACGATATTGAACGCGGCCTGAATAATGACCGCTTAGCGCAGCAGGCCGAAGCGCTGGAGAGCAAAGGCGAGTGGGCGCAGGCCGCCGCGCTGCAACGCCAGCGGCTGGCGCTCGATCCGGGCAGTGTCTGGATCACCTACCGGCTGGCGAGCGATCTGCGCCAGGCCGGGCAGGCGGGCGAAGCGGACAGCCTGATGCGGCAACTGGCGACGCAGAAAGCGGGCGATGCGGAGCAGGTTTACGCCTATGGGCTCTATCTCTCCGGCACCGAGCATTCGCAGGCGGCGCTGGATCATCTCAACACGCTGCCGAAGGCGCAGTGGAACAGCAATATTCAGGAGCTGGCCGACCGGCTGCAAAGCAATCAACTGCTGGAGCGGGCGAACCGCCTGCGCGACAGCGGCCACGAAGATGAGGCTATCGCTCTATTAACTCAGCAGCCGGCGAGCACGCGGCTCGATTTAACCGTTGCCGACTGGGCGCAGCAGCGCGGCGATGCCACCGAGGCGCAGGATTACTATCAGCGGGCGCTCAAGCGGGAACCGGCTAACGAAGAGGCCCTGCTCGGGCTGGCTGAACTCTATGCCTACAGCGGCAATCCGCTGGCGGCGCGGACGCAGCTGGCGAAACTGCCTGCCGCCTCAGCCAGCGGTGAACCGCCCTCGATCAACACCCAGCGGCGACTGGCGCTGGTAGAGAACCAGCTTGGCGATAGCGCCAGCGCACAACGCATTTTCAGCGCCATTGTGCCGCAGGCCAAAGCACAGCCGCCGTCGATGGAGAGCGCGCTGGTGCTGCGCGATGCCGCACGGTTTGAGGCGCAGAACGGCGCGCCGCAACAGGCGCTGGAGCACTATAAAGAGGCGATGGTCGCCGCAGGCATTACGCCGCAGCGCCCTGCCGATAACGACACCTTTACTCGCCTGACGCGCAACGATGAGCGCGATGACTGGCTGAAGCGCGGCGTGCGTAGCGATGCGGCGGATCTCTATCGCCAGCAGGATCTCAACGTCACGCTGCAACATGAGTACTCCGGCTCCAGCGGCACCGGCGGCTATTCCGATTTGAAAGGCCACACCACCATGTTGCAGGCGGATACGCCGCTGGCGGACGGGCGGCTGTTGCTGCGCGCCGACATGGTGGATATGGATGTGGGCACCTTCAGCCAGAATGCCGATGGTACCTACAGCCCGAACTTTGGTACCTGTGGAGACATTGATTGCGTGGGCGGTAACCGCCATCAGTCCGATCGCGGCGTCAGTATCGGCGCAGGCTGGCGTAACGAACGCTGGGGGATGGATATCGGTACTACGCCGATGGGCTTTAACGTTGTCGATGTGGTTGGCGGCGTGAGCTACAGCGGAGATGCCGGGCCGCTCGGTTATACCGTTGATCTGCACCGTCGCGCTATCTCCAGCTCGCTGCTGGCCTTTGGCGGGCAGAAAGATCCCAACACCGGGAAAACCTGGGGCGGGGTGCGCGCCAACGGCGCGACGCTGAGCCTCAGTTACGATAAGGGTGAAGCGAACGGCGTCTGGGCAAGCCTCGGCGCGGATACGCTGCAGGGGAAAAACGTCGACGATAACTGGCGCGTGCGCTGGATGACCGGCTACTACTACAAGCTGATTAACGAGAATAATCGTCGCGTTACCGTCGGCCTGAACAACATGATCTGGCACTACGACAAAGACCTGAGTAACTACACGCTGGGCCAGGGCGGTTACTACAGCCCGCAGGAGTACCTCTCGTTCGCGGTGCCGGTGCTGTGGCGTCAACGCACGGAGAACTGGTCGTGGGAGCTGGGCGGTTCCGCGTCGTGGTCTCATTCGCGTAACAAAACCATGCCGCGCTATCCGCGTGCTGGCCTGCTTCCGGCTGATTTCCGCGACCAGTTGCGCGGTGTACCGGAGACGGGAAGCCACAGTAACGGCTTTGGTTATACGGCGCGGGCGCTGGTCGAGCGGCGGGTGACCAACAACTGGTTTGTCGGTGCGGGCATTGATATTCAGCAGGCGAAAGATTACACCCCAAGCCACGGGATGATTTATGTGCGCTACTCCGGCGCGGGCTGGCAGGGCGACATGGATATGCCGCTGCAACCGCTGGTGCCGCAGGCCGACTGGTAAAAATAGACTATTCCTGGCGGAAGATCGCCGCGCATCGGCTGCGTTGCGCGGCGGTTAATCGCATAAGATTCAAAAGGTTATTACATCTTTTTGCGCCACTCGCGGGCCAATGAGAATCTGCGTAGCCCCTTATCTTAATCGCCCTGCGATAGAGTATACTCTGGCGGCAGAGTCATCCTGACCCATCCTCTGCGCCGATTGTTTCTCTGGAGAGTGATTTTGCGTGTTAGCCGTTCTTTAACCATCAAACAAATGGCCATGGTTGCTGTTGTCTCCATGTTCTTTGTGCTTATTTTTTGCGTTATTTTGCTGTTCCATTTCCTGCAGCAGAATCGCTATAACACGGCTACGCAACTGGAAAGTATCGCCCGCTCTGTGCGCGAACCCCTCTCGGCGGCAATTTTAAAGGCGGATATTCCTGAAGCCGAAGCGATCATCAAACAGATTAAGCCCGCCGGGGTGGTAAGCCGCGCCGACGTGATGCTGCCCAACCAGTTCCAGGCGCTGCGCATGCGCTTTATTCCCGAGCGCCCGGTGCCGGTAACCATTACCCGCATGTTTGAGTTGCCGATCCAGATTTCACTGCCTATCTACTCGCTTGAGCGCCCGGTCAACCCGCAGCCGCTGGCCTACCTTGTGCTGCAGGCAGACTCGTACCGCGTCTATAAGTTTGTGATCAGTACCCTGTCGACGTTAGTGACGGCTTACTTACTGCTGACGTTAATGCTGACCGTGGCGCTCACCTGGTGTATCAACCGGCTGGTGATGCATCCGCTGCGTAAAATCGCCCGCGAACTGGATGAGATCCCGCCGCAGGCGCTCCCCGGCCACCAGTTGCCGCTGCCGCGCCATCATAAAGATGATGAAATTGGCCGCATCGTGCGCAGCTATAACCGCAACCAGCAGCAGCTACAGCATCAGCAGGAGGAGAGCCATACGCAAACGGTGCGCTTCCCGGTCTCCGAATTGCCGAATAAAGCCGTCCTGCTGGCGCTGCTTGAGCAGGCCCTCACTGCCGATGCGCGCGCGGCGCTGTTGATAATCTCCAGCGACACCCTGCGCGACACCGCCGGGGTGCTGCATGAAGATCAGCGTGAAGTGCTGCTGCTGACGCTGGTGGAGAAGCTTAAATCGGTGCTGTCGCCGGGTATGCTGCTGGCGCAGCTTAATATCAGCGATTTTGCCCTCTTCGCGCCCGCCATTCAGCAGCCCTGGCAGGCGATGAAATTAAGTAAGCAAGTGCTCACTGTTATCAACGAGCGTGTGCCGCTGAAGGGCATTCAGTTGCGCCCTCACGCCAACCTTGGGGTGGCAATGACGGGCAGCACGCACTCTGCGCAGGCGCTTATGCAGCAGGCCACTTCCGCGCTTGCCGCCGCCCAGCGAAATGGTAAAAACCAGATCCACTTCTTCGATGCGCAGCAGCGCGAAGCGGCCCAGCGCTGGCTGTTGCAGGAAGCTGACCTTCTCTCTGCTCTTGAGCAGCAGCGTTTTGCGCTCTGGCTGCAACCGCTACGGGCGCAGCCGGATAGCAAAGTGGTCAGCGCCCGTGCGCTGCTGCGTTTACGTAAGTCTGATGATAACGAGGTCGCAGACGCCGAACTGTTCGCGCAAATCGAGGCCTGTGGGCTGACGGGCAAAGTGTGCGACTGGATGCTGGAAGAGGCGTGTCACCTGCTGGCCGACTGGCAGGCACGGGGCATTACGCTGCCGCTGGCGGTTGCGCTTCCTGCTGAGGCACTGTTGCAGCAGGCGAATGTTGCCGGTGTTGCTGAGCGGCTGCGCCACTACGATCTTCCGCCTCAGAGTTTGCGTCTTGATATCTGCGAACGTCAGCTCTTTTCCGCTAAGGATGAGGCGGTATCGCCAGATGCCTTTGAGAAGCGCTATCTGGCCGCTGCGGGCGTTGATTAAAATAGTTACTTTGTTACGAGATTGTGCGAGTCAGCTCAAAGTTTTTAACATTCTTGTTTCAGAAACGCCGTAAGCACATTTCTGTCATTCAGGACGGGTGTTATTTTTAATCCGCAGGCTAACCGAAAACCCTATAAAGCCTGAGGTTAATCTCAAGGACACCTTATGAAAACCTCCCTGTTTAAAAGTCTCTACTTTCAGGTCCTGACAGCGATCGCTATCGGTATTTTGCTTGGCCATTACTACCCTGAACTCGGCGCACAGATGAAACCCCTTGGTGATGGCTTCGTGAAGCTCATCAAGATGATCATCGCGCCGGTTATCTTCTGTACCGTTGTTACCGGTATTGCCGGTATGGAGAGCATGAAAGCGGTCGGGCGTACCGGCGCGGTGGCACTGCTCTACTTTGAAATTGTCAGTACGCTGGCGCTGATCATCGGCCTGATTATCGTCAACGTCGTGCAACCCGGCGCAGGGATGAACGTCGATCCCTCCACCCTCGATGCCAAGGCGGTGGCGGTCTACGCCGAACAGGCGCAGTCGCAGGGGATTGTGGCGTTTATTATGGATGTCATCCCGGCGAGCGTGATTGGCGCTTTCGCCAGCGGCAACATCCTGCAAGTGCTGCTCTTCGCCGTGCTGTTTGGTTTTGCCCTGCATCGCCTGGGCCACAAAGGCCAGCTGATTTTTAACGTCATCGAAAGCTTCTCGCAGGTGATTTTCGGCATCATCAACATGATTATGCGCCTGGCACCCATCGGGGCGTTCGGGGCGATGGCCTTCACCATCGGCAAATATGGCGTCGGCTCGCTGGTGCAGCTGGGTCAGCTGATCATCTGCTTCTACGCCACTTGTATTCTGTTTGTGGTGATTGTGCTTGGCTCCATCGCCCGCGTCACCGGCTTCAACATCTTCAAATTCATTCGCTATATCCGCGAAGAGCTGCTGATTGTGCTGGGCACCTCCTCCTCGGAGTCAGCGCTGCCGCGCATGCTGGAGAAGATGGAGCGCCTGGGCTGCCGCAAATCGGTGGTGGGTCTGGTGATCCCGACCGGCTATTCGTTTAACCTGGACGGCACCTCTATCTACCTGACGATGGCGGCGGTGTTTATCGCCCAGGCGACCAACAGCCATATGGATATTTTCCATCAGATCACCCTGCTGGTGGTGCTGCTGCTCTCCTCCAAAGGGGCGGCCGGGGTTACAGGTAGCGGCTTTATCGTGCTGGCGGCAACGCTCTCTGCGGTTGGCCACCTGCCGGTTGCGGGCCTGGCGCTGATCCTCGGTATTGACCGCTTTATGTCCGAAGCGCGTGCGCTGACCAACCTGGTCGGTAACGGCGTGGCGACCATTGTGGTGGCGAAATGGGTTAAAGAGCTGGATGAAAAACAGCTTAACGATACGCTTAATAATCGAACCAGCGCCGCAAAAACGTCAGAAATCTCTTCATAATTTCAAGACTTACGCCCGTAGTCCTTGTCTGACTACGGGCAGCTAAGCATAATTACCCCCTTGCTTCCGTCACAATTCACGCTGAATTTTCGGGATTCTTCACTTCGCGCTGTGACGTTTTGCGTTTCCTGCGGTCTAAAAGCGGAGTGTTTTATGTCTGTCCATTGACCTATGGGCGGCATACTTTTTAACCAGGAATGTTGATTAGGGGTTCTCATGCAGGGCACAAAAATTCGATTGTTAACAGGCGGGTTGCTGATGTTGGCAGCGGCCGGTTATGTGCAGGCAGAGGCGCTCCAGCCCGATCCGGCATGGCAACAAGGCAAGCTGGCGAATGGTTTCCAGTGGCAGGTTCTCTCCACTCCGCAGCGCCCCAGCGATCGTATTGAAATCCGACTCTCGATTGATACCGGCTCGCTCACCGAAAATGCGCAGCAGAGCGGTTTCAGTCACGTTATTCCCCGCGTTGCCTTAACCCATAGCGGCCGCCTCGAACCGGCGCAGGTGCGATCTCTCTGGCAACAGGGTATTGACCCGAAACGCCCGCTGCCGCCGGCGCTGGTCTCCTACGAATACACGCTCTATAACCTCAGCCTGCCGAATAACCGCAGCGATCTGCTGAAAGAGGCGATGGTCTACCTGGCCGATGCCGCCGGGAAACTGACCGTTACCCCAGAGACGGTAAATTACGCGCTGAGCAGCAATGATATGGTCGCGACCTGGCCTGCCGACACCAAAGAGAGCTGGTGGCGCTACCGCCTGAAAGGGTCGCCGCTGCTAAGCCACGATCCGGCGGCAAAAGTGAAAGCGCCGGTCGATGCCGCGCAGCTGAAAGATTTCTATGAAAAATGGTACACGCCGGATGCGATGACGCTGATTGTGGTCGGTAACGTCGACAGCCGCGCGGTCGCCGAGCAGATCACCAAAACCTTTGGCGAACTGAAAGGCAAACGCCATACGCCGACCCCGGTGGCGACGCTTTCGCCGCTGCCGCATCAGCCGGTGAGCTTGATGAGCGAGGCGGTCACCCAGGATCGCCTGTCGATCATGTGGGAGTCGGCCTGGCAGCCGATCCGCGAATCGGCGGAGCTGGAGCGCTACTGGCGGGCAGATTTAGCCCGTGAAGCGCTGTTCTGGCACGTTCAGCAGAGCCTCAACAAGAACAATGCCAAAGATCTGAGCCTCGGCTTCGACTGCCGCGTGCTGTTCCAGCGTGCGCAGTGCGCCATTAACGTTGATTCGCCAAACGACAAGCTGAACGCCAACACCGGCGTAATTGCGCGCGAGCTGGCGAAAGTGCGGGAGAAAGGGTTGCCGGAAGAGGAGCTGAAGGCGCTGATTGCGCAGAAATCCCTCGAACTGCAAAAGCTGTTTGCCACTTATGCGCGCGCCGATACCGATATTCTCATCAGCCAGCGGATGCGTTCCCTGCAAAACCAGGTGGTGGATATCGCGCCGGAGCAGTACCAGAAACTGCGCCAGCGTTTTCTCGACAACCTGACGCCGCAGATGCTGAACCAGGATCTGCACCAGCAGCTGTCTCAGGAGATGACGCTGGTGCTGATGCAGCCGAAAGGCGAGCCGGAGCATAACATGCAGGATCTGCAGGCAACGTGGGACGAGGTGATGAAACCGCAGACCGCCGCGCCCGCCGCCGCCAGCGAGGATGTGCGACCGGATGTGTCGGATATCCCGCCGCAGCAGTAAGTAAGCATAAAATGGGGCCGTAACTGCGGCCCCAATGAATATCCAGAGTAGTTCATCTAAAACAAGGCTGTTGTGGTGAAGAAATACCTCTCTCTCCTTCTACCTCTCTTTCTCGCAGGTTGCCCGATGGGCGATCGCATCAATATGCGCATCGCGCAATCTACGGCGGTAAATAACCAGCTCTGTGTGTCGGTAGAAGAACCCGATGCGGGAGAGAAGGCGCTGGAAATATGGGTCTGGGATATCACCAACGCCCGGCAAGTCTATGAAAAATCATATGCCACAGCGCCGCAGTTGCTTGAGCCTGGCAAATGCATTTCTGGCCTGGAAGGCTTTGCCTTCAAAGAGGGCAATAAATATAACGTCTCTGTGGGTACAGGGTTACGTTCATATGAGGCTCGATTTTCAGTATCGAAGCAGGGCAAGAAGCTGGTGGTGAATGAGTGACAGAACTAAAACAGGTCGCCCCGCATAACGACGGGGCGACTTAACGTTATTACTCCGGCATTGCCTCGCGCGGAATAATCGCGCCGCGATACTGGATAACGGTGCTGGCGGTAAGATGTCCGCGTTTCGCCGCTTCAGAAGCCTCGCCGCCGGTCAGGCGCACGGCAAGGTAACCGGCGCTGAAGGAGTCGCCCGCTGCTGTGGTATCGATCACCTTCTCTTTCGGCAGCTTCACCGCCGGGATCTCAATCACCGCTTCGCCAGCAATTGCCACCAGGCAGGAGTCCGCGCCGCGCTTGATCACCACTTCACTGACGCCCGCTTGCTGGGTGCGCTCAATCACCGTCTCCACTGGCTGCTCGCCCCAGAGCAGATCTTCATCATCCAGCGTCAGGAAGGCGATATCGGTGCAGGCGAGCATCTGCTGATAGACCTCGCGGGTCTCCTCTTTGCTCGCCCACAGGCGCGGGCGGTAGTTGTTATCGAAAATCACTTTGCCGCCGTTGGCGCGGCACTCTTTCAGCAGCGACAGAAGCTTCGCCCGGCTGCCGGGGCTGAGAATTGCCAGGCTAATACCGCTCAGGTAGAGGTAGTCGAAGGTCGCCAGTTTTTCGCAAATTTCCGCCGACTGCTCGCTCTCCAGCCAGAATTTCGCCGCCGCTTCGTTACGCCAGTAGTAGAAGGTGCGCTCGCCGCTGCTGTCGGTTTCGATGTAGTAGAGACCCGGCAGACGGTTCTCCATACGCTGCGTCAGGCTGGTATCAACCGCTTCCTGCTGCCAGGCGTCGAGCATCTGCTGGCTGAAGTTGTCGGTACCGAGCGCGGTAACGTAATGCACCGCCAGCGCCGACGGATTAACCTGGCGGGCGATATAAACAGAGGTGTTCAGCGTGTCGCCACCAAAGCCACGGTTAACTTCTGCGCCTTTTTGTGACAGCTCAATCATGCATTCGCCGATGACGGCAATTTTCCTGGACATAGTCGTAACCTGAATCAGATAAATTATCGCTAGTGTGCGATGGGGCTGTTTTGTGGTCAACTATATTAAAACATCGTTCCACTATTTTTTTGAGCTAAGACGTATTACCTGCAATTAGCACGCTATGCTTTTTCCATTTTGCCGGGTAACCCGAGGTAAAGTTCTCAGAACACCCGCCGATAACCTGTTGACGAGTTCCTCCAGATCATCCCCATCGACAGGACAGCAGAAATGACGTTACAGCAGGTCAACACGCCGCCAGACATTCCTCATATGAATGTCGAAAGCTTGCACGAGCACCGTTACTGGCTGCAGTGCGAGCGTGCGTACACTTACCAGCCCATCTATAAAACCGATGGTCGTCTGATGGCGATTGAAGTGCTGACCGTAGTAACTCACCCCTCGCAGCCGGAAAAACGTATCGCGCCCGATCGCTACTTCTCAGAAGTGCCGGTGCGCCAGCGTATTGATGTGGTGCATGAACAGCTTGCGCTGTTGGCGAAGCAGAAAGATTTCTTTGCGCAGCACGGCGTGCTGGCGTCGGTGAATGTCGATGGCCCAACGCTGCTGGCGATGCGGCAGTATGGTGACGTCATGGCGCTGGTCGATTCACTGCCGTGGATCCGTTTCGAACTGGTGGAGCATATTGGCTTACCGCAGGACTCGTCGTTTGCTTCCATCTGCGAGATTGGCCCGCTATGGCTGGATGATTTTGGTACCGGCATGGCCAACTTCTCCGCGCTGAGCGAAGTGCGTTATGACTACATCAAAATCGCGCGGGAGCTCTTTATGATGCTGCGCAAAACGCCGGAAGGGCAGAATCTCTTCACCCTGCTGCTGCAACTGATGAACCACTACTGCCAGGGCGTGATCGTCGAAGGCGTTGAAACGCTGGAGGAGTGGCGCGATGTGCAAAACTCGCCCGCCTTTGCCGCGCAGGGCTATTTCCTCTCGCGTCCGGTTCCGCTGGCCAATCTTGAGAATGTAATACTCGATCTTTAACCGCTGCCCTTTCCGTCAGGTCTACTATCTTTATGAGAGGTAAGGCTTTAAAGGAAAAGGCATATCAATGACAAGAACGAGCAAAATAGTGACGGCGGTTGTGTCGACGCTGCTGTTGGTGATTGTGGTGGCCATCGTCATCATTGCGACATTTGACTGGAACCGGCTTAAACCCACCATCAATGAAAAAGTCTCCACTGAGCTGAATCGCCCCTTCGCGATCCGCGGCGATCTCGGCGTTAACTGGGCGCGGCAAAAAGAGGAGACCGGCTGGCGCAGCTGGATCCCGTGGCCGCATATTCACGCCGAAGATATTATTCTGGGTAACCCGCCGGGGATCGATGAGATCACCATGGTGCACCTGCCGCGCGTAGACGCGACGATTTCGCCGTTAGCGCTGTTTACCAAAACCGTTTACCTGCCGTGGATCAAGCTGCAACAGCCCGATGCGCGGCTGATTCGCCGCTCGGAAAAGCTCAACAACTGGACCTTTACCCTCGCGGCGGATGAGAACGCCGATGCCAACGCTAAACCCTCCTCCTGGTCATTCCGTCTCGATAACATCCTGTTTGATAAAGGACGAATCGTCATTGATGACGCGGTAAGCCGTGCCGACCTGACCATTCAGGTCGATCCGCTGGGCAAACCGCTGCCGTTCAGCGAAGTGACCGGTAAAAAGGATGACAGCAACAAAGCGGGCGATTATGTCTTCGGCCTGAAGGCGAAAGGGCGCTACAACGACCAGCCGCTGAGCGGCGAAGGTAAAATTGGTGGCATGCTGTCGCTGCGCAGCGAAACGACGCCATTCCCGGTGCAGGCGGATTTCCGCTCCGGTAACACCCGCGTGGCGTTTGTCGGCACGGTGAAAGATCCGATGAATATGGGCGGCGTCGATCTGAAGCTGAAGTTTGGCGGCGATTCGCTGGGCGATCTCTATGAACTGACCGGCGTGCTGCTGCCCGATACACCGCCGTTTGAAACGGATGGTCGTCTGGTGGCGAAACTCAATGATGAGAAGGGCGCGGTCTACGACTATCGCAACTTCAACGGCCATATCGGCGAGAGTGATATTCACGGCACGCTGACCTATACCAATGGCAAACCGCGTCCGAAACTGGAGGGCGATGTCGAGTCGCGCCAGCTGCGTCTGGCGGATCTCGGGCCGCTGATTGGCGTCGATTCCGGTAAAGGGGCCGAGCAGTCGAAGAAATCGGAGCAGAAAAAGGGCGAGAAACCGGTGCAGCCTGCCGACAAAGTGCTGCCTTACGATCGCTTTGAAACGGATAAGTGGAACGTGATGGATGCGGATGTGCGCTTTAAAGGCCGCCGCATTGAGCACGGCTCTTCGCTGCCGATTAGCGATCTCACTACCCATATCCTGCTGAAAAACGCCGACCTGCGCCTGCAACCGCTGAAGTTTGGCCTCGCGGGCGGCATTATTTCATCGAACATTCACCTCGAAGGGGATAAGAAGCCGATGCAGGGTAGCGCCACTATTCAGGCGCGTAAGCTGAAGCTGAAACAGCTGATGCCCGATGTTGAGCTGATGCAGAAAACCCTCGGTGAGATGAACGGTGATGCTGAATTCCGCGGCGTCGGCAACTCGGTAGCGGCCCTGCTCGGCACCAGCAACGGTAACCTGAAACTGCTGATGAACGACGGGCTGATAAGCCGCAACCTGATGGAGATCGTCGGCCTCAACGTCGGGAACTATGTGGTCGGTCAACTGTTTGGCGATGATGAAGTGCGCGTCAACTGCGCGGCGGCTAACCTCGATCTGGTTAACGGCGTTGCCCGGCCGCAGATCTTCGCCTTCGATACGGAAAACGCGCTGATTAACATTACCGGCACCGCCAGCATGGCTTCGGAACAGCTCGACCTGACCATCAACCCGGAGAGCAAAGGGGTGCGCATCGTGACGCTGCGTTCACCGCTCTATGTGCGCGGCAGCTTTAAGAACCCGCAGGCCGGTGTGAAACCGGGTCCGCTGATTGCCCGTGGCGCAGTGGCGGCAGCGCTGGCAACACTGGTGACGCCAGCCGCCGCACTGCTGGCGCTTATCTCCCCGTCGGAAGGCGAAGAGAACCAGTGCCAGGCGATTTTGTCACAGATGAAACGCTAAAGGTGAAACCCCTCTCTGGTGACAGAGAGGGGGAATCATCAGAGGGATTGATGCTTGGTTTCGTGGGTCAGCAGCAGGGCGATAAGGGTTAACCCCGCCATTGCCGCCAGGTAGAAGCCGACGTACATCAGGCCGTAGTTTGCCTGCAACCAGGTGGCGATATAAGGCGCTACCGAGGCGCCGAGGATCGACGAGACGTTATAGGAGAACGAGGCACCGGTATAGCGCACTTCCGTCGGGAACAGCTCCGGCAGCAGCGCGCCCATCGGGCCGAAGGTTAATCCCATCAGGCTCAGGCCAATCAGCAGATAGGTCATCACCAGCGCCGGGCTACCGGAGCCCAGCAGCGGCGGGAAGACGAACAGCGCGAAGAGAATGATGAGCGTAGTGATGACAATCATGCTCTTACGACGCCCATACGCATCCGCCAGCAGACCGGCAATCGGCACCATCACGCCAAAACCAATTACCGCCATCATCAGCATCCACAACACTTCATTGCGCGGCATACCTAAGCCCTGCGGCGAGGTGCTGAAGGTCATCGAATAAACGGTCATGATATAGAACAGCGTATAGGTCGCCAGCATGATAAAGGTGCCCAGCACCGTCACGCGCACATGTTTTGTCAGCAGCGTGCCAAGCGGGATCTTAACCTGCTTCTTCGCGGCGGCCACTTTGGCGAAGACCGGGGTTTCATGCAGCGAGACGCGAACATAGAGACCAATCAGCACCAGCACGGCAGAGAAGATAAACGGCACGCGCCAGCCCCACTGCATAAACTGCTCATCGGTCAGCAGCCAGGAGAGCAGCAGGAAGGTGCCGTTGGCAAAGAAGAAGCCGATAGGCGCGCCCAACTGCGGGAAGGAGCCATACAGCGCGCGTTTACGCGGCGGCGCGTTCTCGGTGGCCAGCAGCGCTGCGCCGCCCCACTCACCGCCCAGACCTAAGCCCTGACCAAAACGGGCCAGCGCCAGCAGCAGCGGTGCCATCACGCCAATGGTTTCATAACCCGGCAGCAGGCCGATGGCGACGGTAGATATACCCATGGTCAGCAGCGAAGCGACGAGGGTGACTTTGCGCCCGACGCGATCGCCAAAGTGGCCGAAAACGGCGGAGCCGATAGGGCGGGCAATAAAGGCGATAGCGAAGGTTGCCAGTGATTGCAGCGTGGCTGCGGTGGTGTCGCCCTGGGGAAAGAAGATATGCGGGAAAACGATAACCGCGGCGGTGGCGTAAATATAGAAATCGAAGAACTCAATGGCGGTGCCAATCAGCGAGGCGACGACGACTTTTTTGCGCGAGTTTACCGGGGGATTTTCCTGCTCGTTGTCAAAGGTTGTAGCTGTAGCTTGCATAATGTTTTCTTATTTTTAGGCGAACGAACGAGCATATTAGCCACAGCAAAAGCGTTATTTCAATCTGTAACAAACCCGGCGGGCGGGCAAAAAAGCGGCAAAAAGCGAATAATTTTCAGACCTGTGATTTCACATCTATGAAATGCTTCACACATTTTAGAAGTTAGTGGATAAAACTGGTTTTCGGTTAAATAAAAGTTACGGACTGGATTTTCATGCTGGAATTATGGATCGGGCTGATATTTTCATTCTATCTATCAGCCCGATAGCTTATTTAGCGGTGCGACGACGGCGACCTTCCGGCATCAGTGGGTCATCTTTATACTGCGCAGTGGCAATCCACGCCGCGCAGAAAAGCGTCAGGCGGGCGAAGAAGTAGAAGAACGCCATCAGACCCAGTACCGAGCCAAATGCCGCGCCGGAGGGGGATTTCACCAGCGATGGCAGGGTCCAGGTCATAACGATTTTGATCACTTCAAAGCCAATCGCGGCGATAAACGTACCGCGGATCAGCGCGCGTTTACGCGGACGATGGCGCGGCAGCCGCCAGAAGATCCAGAAGAAGAGCAGGTAGTTGGCGAGCACCGAAATCATCAGGCCAATCAGCCCCCACGCTGGCTTCAGCCAGTCGATGTAATCAAGGTGCAGCGTGGAGATAATCAGCTCCTGCGCCGCCCCGGCCACCGAGGTGATGGAGAGGGTAATCACCAGCGCCACCAGCAGACCAATCAGCGAGATAAAGTCGCGGAAGTACTTTACCCAAATCTTCTCTTCATCCTGCGCGTTACGCTCCCAGACATCGCGCGACTGGGCGCGAATCGCTTCCCGCAGGTTGCCCATCCAGTTCACCCCGGAGTAGAGCGCGATAGCAAAACCAACAATCCCGACGGTCGTACGCTGCTCTACGGCGATATGCAGCGTATTTTTCAGCGTCGAGGCCATGGTCGGGTCGCTGACGCTTTGCAGGATCTTATTGAAGATGTCCTGCAGCAGCGTCGGATGCGAGGCGAGGATAAACCCGGCGGTGGCAAACGAGACCATCATGATGGGGATCATCGACAGGAAGGAGAAGTAGGTAATCGCCGCGCCAAACTGGTTACCCATCCGGTCGTTAAAGCGCTCTGTGGCGCGAATAAGATGCGCCACCAACGGTTTACGCTGGATCTTCTTTGCCGTATCGGTCACGGCGGCAATCGCCCCGCTATCTTTATCAGAGGTCTCTTTTTCCGGCTTTTCCGGTGTTTCTGCCATCTTCCTGACAGGCTCATACTCAAGGTCTTGCGTGGGACGTTTTTCGACATCTTCCGTTTTCATCAGGTTTTATTTCCTTCTCCTGAATGTGTGGTATGCAGAATTATAGTCGCTACTGGTCGACATAATCCTTCAACACGGTTGAGAGCCACTCCATAAACAGATGTACGCGTCGCGAAAGGTTGCGCCGGTGCGGGTAGATCAGCGAAACCGGCATCGGTTCGGCGCGATATTGCGGCAAGATCTCCACCAGCTTTCCGTTGCGTAACGCCTCGCGCACGCCGACGCGCGGCACCTGAATAATGCCCAGCCCTGCCACGCAGGCAGCGTGGTACGTTTCGGTACTATTGACGGTGAGAATACCGCCGGTTTTCACCCAGCGCGTCTGCTTATCCAGCCACACTTCAAAGCCCTGCGGGCGCGCCCCGAGGTTGACGGCGTAATGCACCAGCGCGTGGGAGGAGAGGTCCTCCAGCGACTCCGGGTAGCCAAAACGCGCCAGATAATCGGGGCTGGCGCAGTTGATCATCGACAGCCTGCCAAGCTGGCGCGCAATCAGGCCGGAATCTTTCAGCGTGCCAACGCGCACCACGCAATCAAACCCTTCGCGGATCACATCCACCAGCCGATCGCTGCTGCTCAGTTCCAGCTCAATGCCGGGGTAGTGCTGCAAAAAATCGGGCAACCGCGGAATCACTAAATTTTTCGCCACCGCGACCGGCATATCCACCCGCAAACGCCCGCTGATACTTGAGGGATCGTGCAGGAACATCCCGTCCAGCTCCTCAATATTCGCCAACAGATCTTTCGCCCGCTCGTAATAGACCATGCCATCCTGCGTCAGCTGCACGCGGCGCGTGGTGCGGTGCAACAACTGCGTGCCAAGCTCCGTTTCCAGCGCCTGAATCTGGCGCGACACGCTTCCTTTTGGTAACCCCATCGACTCCGCCGCGTTAGAGAAGCTGGAAAGCTCCGCGACGCGGACAAAAAGCTGCATTGCGTAAATTTTATCCATCACTGTGCACTATTGTTGTTATTTATGAAACAGTAAAGCGTAATTTAGCACCTTTATTGTTTACCGTGCAGCCAATAAGCTTTTTGTTGTGCAGGTTATCAACAATGAGGAGCTATATATGACACAACCTATCGCAATCGTAACGGGTGGCAGCCGCGGGCTGGGTAAAAACGCGGTACTCAAGCTGGCGGCGAGCGGAATCGGCATCATCCTGACCTACAACACCAACCAGGCTGAAGCGCAAAAAGTCGTGGATGAGATTGAGCGAAAAGGGGGTAAGGCGACAGCATTAGCGCTGAATGTCGGCGATATCAGCCAATTTGATGATTTTGTCTCGCAGGTGCAGGAGCGGCTGCAAACAGTATGGCAGCGCGATAACGTTGACTATTTAGTGAACAATGCCGGAACCGGCATTCAGGCCGCTTTTGCCGAGACGCGTGAAGCGCAGTTTGACGAGATGGTCAACATCCACTTTAAAGGCCCCTTTTTCCTGACGCAGAAACTGCTGCCGCTGATCAAAAACGGCGGGCGCATTCTGAATGTCTCTACCGGGCTAACGCGCTTTTGCCAGCCGGGACGTGCCAGCTATGCGGCGGTGAAAGGGGCGATGGAAGTGCTGACCCGCTACCAGGCGAAAGAGCTGGGCGAGCGCGGTATTGCGGTAAATATCATCGCACCAGGCGCGATAGCGACCGATTTTAGCGGCGGCGTGGTGCGGGACAACGAGCAGGTTCATCACTATATCGCTTCGCAGACGGCGCTCGGGCGGGTTGGGCAGCCGGATGATATTGGCGATGCGATTGCTGCCTTGCTTAGCGATAAGCTGGCATGGATGACGGCGCAGCGGGTGGAGGTCTCTGGCGGGATGTTCCTGTAATGCGCATAACGCCCGGCAGCCTGAAGGCTACCGGGCGGCCACTTATTCCACCTGGAAGTGCGTGACTTTCACGCGCACGGGCTTCTGCTTTTTATCCAGCGAGCCGCTGATGCCCACCAGATCGTCCGGTGAGAAGGATTTACCTTCAAACACCGCCATCGGAATTTGCACCTGGATATGGCCCGTTTTATCGCGGAACTGATAGAGATCGTTCCCCTCTTTCTTCAGCAAATTGCCACGCAGCGAGACGGACGCGCCGTCATGCAGGCTCTTCGCCTGTTTAACGTTCATGCTGCGCGCATCTTCAATGCCCCGGTAACCGTCATCCATTTTATGTGGCGGCGGCGGGGCTTTATCCGCTTTCAGGCCGGGTGCCTCATCTGCAAATGCTGACATCGAAAAGAGAGCTGCTAAGCAGGCGGAAAGCACGATTTTTTTCATAACTTCTCCTGATTGTTACCAGTACACGACTTTAAGCCTGGCAGAGAGCGGGCAACTGTACAGGCGATTTATCTGTTTTCCTGGTCTTATAAAAAAAGCGGCCGCGGGTAAAAAAATAAATATCGTGAATATTTGGGGCTGTTTTTATTATTCTGAAACAGGTATCACTGATAATCAGCCACCGCTGAGCTATCTTTTAGCGACTAATAACTAAAGAAAAAATTACCCGCTGACCGGGTCAGCGCAATATGTCTTAAGTTGTACTTAAGGGAAAATAATGACAACTCCTGCCCCTGTTAATACAGGTGAACAGTTTGAAAAATGCATCGCTATTATTCGCCAGGCTTCTGTCGAAATTTTGCTGCTGCTGAATGTGCATTTTGATGAAGGAAAAGATCCGCGCTGGTTTCTGGAACAGCTTGATGTTGCGCGCCTCAGTTTGGGTGGTTGGGGAGCGGTGGCGAAAAGACTCAAACTTAACGATGCGGAGTTAACGCAATTTACGTTGCAGCTTCGTCACTTGCAACAGCTGGTGCCACGCTATGAAAACGGTCAGAGCGTCACGGAAAACCAGCTTATTGCCGCGCTGCGCTTTATCGCCGCGCTGGAGAACCTGCGTAAAAAGCAGAAACTGCTGACCTACAGCACCGCGCTCGGCCCTAACGATCCGCTCCAGCAGCAGAGCGGGCTGCAACACCTGCGCGCGATGGAGATGATGATGAAAGGGCTGGTGATGCAGGCGTGGCCCGATGCGGAGCGTCTGCGCAATCACCTGAAAACACAGTTTGGCGCCGATCGCGTGCGCCGCTGGCTGCGCCTCGGCGACCGCAATGATGTGTTAAGCGGCATGCTGTTTAGCGAGCTGGCGCTGCTGCTGGTGGATAAAAAAGAGTATGGTCAGCGCTACGCCAGCCTGTTTAACGATGCGTCCGGTCTGAGCCTGTTTGTCGAACCGCGTAAAACCCTGCAAACCCTGTTAGATGATGTGCGCGAGATCCGCGCCAGCGTTATCGCCGGCAATGCGCTGAGTTCTAACCAGTTAGCGATGCTCGAGGGCTACTATCCACAGATCGCCGGGCCAGTACAGCGCGCCTTTGATGAGGGGCGCGGCAAAATTAACCCCGCGGCGTTACTGAAAGAGGCGGCAGGTGAGCTGGATGCTTACTGGGAGCAGGCGCGCAAAAAGGATCGCGCCGCGGGCGGCGATAACCAACCGATTCGCGACAGTATTGATAAACCGGCGACCCGCCAGGTGCGCAGCCGCGAAGAGCGTGAACAGATGGTCTCTGGCGTGCTGTGGGGCGCAGTGGGCGTCGTCGCTTTGGTGATTGCGATTGGGGCTTTCTGGCTCTTTATGGGCGGCGTCTCCGCGCCGGTGGCACGTCAGACCAATATTACGGTACCCATTGCTGAGGAGCGTCAGAAACCGTCGGCGAAAGAGGAGCTCAGCTCAATGGGGCTGCCGCGGGATGAGAACAACTTCCGCTCGGCTATCGACCGCAACGATACTCGCGTGGTGTCGCTCTTTTTGCGTACCGGCATGAACTGGAAACTCTCCTGGACTGAACATGCGGTGATTTCGGACTACAACGATGTGCTCGATCTGCTGCTGCGCTACCGGTTACAGATGGATGAGAAGCGCCCGTGCCGACGTTTTATTACCACCCTGACCCATGAGATGGTGGCGAACAATAAGCCGCTCACCTCCATCACCAAAAATTATCTGCAGGCATTTTGCACCACCAAACCGGTGGTCGATCGCCAGCGTTATGAGATGGAGCAGGCGCAGTTGCGTTATGACGCCAGTCCGAACGATGAGAACCGTAAATGGGCAGAGACGCACACCGCCATTTATAACGCCATTGATTGAGTAAAGGCTGGACGGTTTGTGTAACCCCGTAGGCCGGATAAGCGCTAGCGCCATCCGGCAAACACTGCCTGATGGCGGCTCCGCCTTATCAGGCCTACGGAATGTGCAGCGTTATTGCTCTTGCGGCTTGTCGTCCGGTTCGTCCACTTTGGGCTCGCCGTAGAGGCCAATCAAGCGGCGTACTACGCCGTTGGTCCAGCCGAAACCATCCTGCAACGGATACTCACCGCCGCCACCTTCGCGCGGCGTGCTGCTGGCGATATGGTACTTCTCAATCAGCTTATGGTGCTGATGATAGAAAACATTCACCGTCTTCAGCCAGCTGCGGGCAATCTGGTCGCCCAGCTCATCGTTGCCGTAGAGCTTAAAGCCCTGAATCGCCATCCACTGCAACGGTGCCCAGCCGTTAGGTTTATCCCACTGCTCGGCGGTTTCATACTCCGTTGTCAGGATCCCGCCCGGTGTCAGCAGACGGTTGGTAACCGCTTCTGCCAGACGTTCAGCCTGTTCGTGAGTCGCCATGCCGACATAGAGCGGCACAATACTCGCAGCAGAAAAGAGCGCCATCTCCTCGCGACGCCAGTCGTAGTCGCGGAAGCAGCCGCTTTCGTCGTCCCACAGATAGCGGTTGATGGCCGCACGGCGGTCGCTCGCTTTATGGCGGAACAGCGCTTCACGCTCGCGGTCGCCTTTCAGCCCGGAGATGTTGGCAATCGCGCTCTCGAGCTTAAACATAAACGCGTTCAGATCGATCGGGATGAACTGCGTGGTGCGGATGCTCGCCAGGCGGTGCGCATCGCGCAGCCAGCGGGAGGAGTAATCCCAGCCGGAGGCTGCACCAGCACGCAGGTCACGATACACCTCATTCGGCGGACGGCCAGAGTGACGCGCGGTCTCTACGTCTTCAATCCACGATTCATCGCGCGGCGTATCGCGATCATCCCAGTAACGGTTAAGCAGCGAGCCGTCCGGCATACGCACCACGTGGCGGTAAGCCTGGTTCAGCACCAGCGACTCCGCGCCATCCATCCAGAAGTCATACTCCATCAGCAGATGGTCGAGATAGCGCCGCGCACCGCGCACGCCATCCTCCTCAAACAGTTCGACCATCAGTGCAAAGACCGGCGGCTGCGAACGGCTTAAGTAGTAGGTGCGGTTGCCGTTAGGGATATGCCCGTAACGCTCAATCATCCACGCGAAGTTATCGGCCATACAGCGCAGGAGGTCGTCGCGCCCGCTCTCTGCCAGCCCCAGCATGGTGAAGTAGGAGTCCCAGTAGTAGGTCTCACGGAAACGCCCGCCTGGCACAATATAGGATTGCGGCAGCGCCAGCAGGGAGGACCACGGAATATGGTCTTGCGGCTCGCGGGTGAGGATCGGCCACAGCTGGTCGATATGCTCTTTCAGCGAGTTTTCCGGGTTGGAGACATACTCTTTGGCGTAGTTTTCCGGCATCCAGAAGTGCGCCTTCACGAACTGGCGTAAGTTGAATTCCGGTTTGCGTTTAATTTTGCGATAGCGAATCAGGATATCGAGCGGATCCATCTTCGGCGCACAGTCAGGGAAGGTTTTGCTGTCGGCGAAGATGCGCGATGATTGCACATGCTCAAACAGTTCCAGATAACGATCGGCAGGCGTGAGCGCATCAGATGCGGGCATCCCCTCAATCATCTCCGGTTCCGGTTCCGCCTCGATCATTTCATCCAGTTTTAACTCGCACGGATCGGTGTCGTAGGTTTCATCTTCGAATACCCATTCCATTAATTCTGCGCTTTGTAGTTTCTGGTTGAACATAGTGACGTTGGCCTCCGGATGTCGTCGTAAAAAACTACGGGTGTTGCCCGGCTATCTATAAAGCTTAGACATTCGCTTCGATCTCTGGTGATCAAAGTGTGCGGATGATCACGTTTTGAAATCGGCCTTACAGCAGCTAAAAATCCACAACTGGCTGATAAAGCACGAATAAGTCACTTATTCCTGTGCTTTAAGTAGTGGTAAATTTCGGAGCATTCGTTTTGCAACGATTTGTGAATTAACCCGGTATTACGCAGTTGACCACCGCAGAACAGGGTCGTTCATTTTATCGCTGGGGAAAGAAATCAGAATACGCTCTTATTACGTTAGAGCAATGTTGCAATACCCGCCATACGGCGCGAAATAAAGAGTGGCGACTCCCGGCGACAGAGGCCGCCGGGAAGGGTGTTAGCGGGGGATTTGCTGCGTGATGCAGTGGATGTTACCGCCGCCGAGCAGGATCTCGCGAGCTCGCACGCCGGTGATGATGAAATCCGGGAACATCTCAGCAAACAGCGCCTGCGCCGCGCCATCGGTCGCCGGGTCCAGCAGCGGGAAAATGATCTGCTGGTTGCTGACCAGGTAGTTAACGTAGGAGCCCGCCAGGCGGTTGCCTTCGTGACGCTCAATCGCCGTACCTTTCTCAACATCGCATGTCTCTTCCGCGCTGGCGTAAAGCGGCTGCGGAGAGGGCACTTTCCACACTTTCAGGCGACGACCCTGCGCATCTTCCACACTTTGCAGAACGTCAAGCGCTGCCATGGAGCGGGCGTACTGCGGATCGTTTTCATCGTCGGTCCAGTGCAGAGCCACTTCGCCCGGGCGCACAAAGCAGCACATGTTATCGATATGACCATCGGTCTCATCGTTAAACACACCGTCCGGCAGCCAGATGATCTGCGATACGCCAAGATAGTCGCGCAGCTGCTGCTCAATCTGCGCTTTGCTCAGGTTCGGGTTGCGGTTGGCGTTAAGCAGACACTCCGCGGTGGTCAGCAGGGTACCTTCGCCATCAACGTGAATCGAGCCGCCTTCCAGCACCAGGTCCGTGTGATAGCACGGCATCTGATGGTAGTTTGCTACCTGCTCAGCCACTAACTGATCGCGATCCCAGCTGGCGTAGAGACCGCCGTTAAGGCCGCCCCATGCGTTAAATGTCCAGCTAATACCGCGTTTTTCGCCGGCAGCGTTGGTCACGACGGTCGGGCCGGTATCACGCATCCAGGCATCGTCGCTCTCCATCTCCACCAGCGTGACGTCGGTGGGCATCGCTGCCCGTGCTTTCGCCATTTCCGCTGCCGGCACGCCCATAATGACCGGCGTGGTACGGGAGATCGCTTTTGCCACCGCAGAGAAAGCCTGCTGCGCGGGCGCGGCGTCGGCACGCCAGTTATCCGTACGGTAGGGCCAAATCATCCACACGGCCTGATGCGGCGCCCACTCGGCGGGCATGCTGAATCCGTCTTTTACCGGCATGGTCAGCTGTGACATTACTTGCTCCTTACGCTGCCATCAGATGTTGCCAGCGCGGTGTACATATTCGGACGGCGGTCGCGGAACAGGCCCCAGGAGGCACGCTGTGCGGCAATAGCATCGAGATCGAACGTGTGCACCAGCACGGCTTCGCTGGTTTTGTTTGCCTGCTCAACCAGCTCACCGGTCTGATCGGCAATGAAAGAGGAGCCGTAGAAGGTCATTTCCAGGCCTTCAATATATTTGCTGGCTTCGGTACCGATACGGTTAGAGGCGATAACCGGCACAACGTTTGCGGCAGCGTGGCCCTGCTGGACGCGGGTCCAGTGCGGCTGGCTGTCGATATCCGGGTAAGCCGGTTCTGAACCGATAGCGGTCGGGTAGAAAATCAGCTCCGCGCCCTGCAGGGCCAGGCAGCGAGCTGTTTCCGGGAACCACTGATCCCAGCAGATGCCGACGCCGATCTTCGCATAGCGGGTGTTCCACACTTTAAAGCCGGTGTCGCCCGGGATAAAGAACTGTTTTTCCTGGTATGCCGGGCCGTTCGGAATGTGCGTTTTACGGTAGGTGTCGAGCACGCTGCCGTCGGCATCAATCATCACCAGCGAGTTGTAGTAGGCGTTGTTGCTCTTTTCAAACAGGCTCAGCGGCAGCACCACTTCCAGCTCTTTTGCCAGGGCAGAGAAATGTTTAATCAGCGGGCTGTTGTCCACTTCCTGCGCCAGCGCATAGTGCTCCGGGCTCTGATCGATGCAGAAGTAAGGCGCGGCGAACAGCTCCTGAATCAGGATCACCTGCGCGCCCTGGCGGTGAGCTTCACGTACCAGACGCTCAGCGTTCTGTACGTTTTTCTCCAGATCCCAGGTGCATGCCATTTGGGTGGCGGCGACAGTTACATTTCTCATAAACATCTCCCGTAGGTCTCGGTTCGGTTAGTGCAAAATTTCAGCACTTGTTGTGGCGCAAACTATAGCAACGATCTGCGTTATGAATAAAATGTATTGTTATCATGAAAACATGAACAGGATGCATAATAGTGGTCGATTTAAACTTGCTGCGCCTTATTCCGATTCTGGCGAAAGAGAAAAACGTCACCCGCGCGGCGCAAAAGGCGAATTTATCCCAGTCGGCCTTTAGCCACGCGCTTAACCGCCTGCGTGAACAGCTGAAAGATGAGATGTTTATTCGCACCCACAGCGGCATGGAGCCGACGCCCTATGCGGCGCGGATGATCCCGGTGATTGAGAGCGCGCTGAGCAAGCTTGATACCGCCACGCGCGGGCCAAGCCACTTCGATCCGGCGCGTGACGCGCACACCTTCTATATTGGCGCGGTCGACTACTTCGAATTTATGTTTATGCCGGTGCTCACCGCGCGCTTTAAGACTATCGCGCCGAATGTGCGGCTCTCGGTGGATATTCTTTCGGAGACGATCAAGGTCGAACGCGTGGAGAACGGGCAGCTGGATGCATTTATCGGCGTCGAAAATGTGCAGCACATCCCGCACTACTTTAATAAGCACCGGCTTATCTCCGATCACTTTGTCGCCATTGCCTCGCTTGAGCGCAACGATCTGCCGGAGCAGCTGACGATGCGCCATCTGGTCAGCGAGGCGCAAATCCACCTGCCCGCCGTTAGCTCCGGCGCGGACCATATCGACAACTGGCTCTTATCGCAGCACCTCTACCGCCCGCTGGCAACAGTAGTGCAAAGCTACGCCGTCGGCGGCCGTGTGGCGGTGGCATCGGGATATTTAATGTGCGTCCCGTTTCGTATCGCCCAGGAGCTGGCAAAAATGTTGCCGCTGCGCATCATGACGCTACCGGAAGGCGCGCCCTCATATGATTTACTGCTGCTCTCGCACCGCCTCTATGACTACCAACCCGCCGTGCAGTGGCTGATCGATGAATTAAAAACGGTGCGGATATAGGAGGGCAGAATCTCAACGTAAGCCGCTTCCACAGCACTTCTACCAAATAGTTACTCCGTGAATGTTTAGACTCTTTCTTTTTTGGTCTCAATTTTTGGGGCTTGATTCTAAATAAATTCCGGAATAAATATGCCTGCTGGAATGCATTCCGGCGTGGCGTTATATTGGCTCGCAGGAAGAAAATAATTAATACATGGAGTTACATATGAGCAAAAAAGAGGGAACCCTTAGATTATTGACCTTAGGAGAGCTTCGGTTGGCCAGATCGGTTTTCGGTAACGCTATTCGTTATCATACTGTCTGGATACACCATGACAGCTATTTACCTTTCGGCTTGCAGTTTGATAATTATGTAATGTCACCCAACGGTGAAATCTATTTTCGCGAATGGTATCGGGATGACTTTTCGACAAAAGAGGCTGATCTACAACATCTTTTTATCCACGAAATGATGCATGTATGGCAGCGAGAGAGGGGGATGCAAGTCTTCTTACGCGGACTTTACAGCTGGCGCGCAGACTATGGCTACAGATTAGATGGACGCAAATTAGCGCAATATCCTCTTGAGCAGCAGGCTCAAATTGTCGCTGACTATTTCATACTTGAAACGTATGGGCTGCGGAAGTGGATTGAATTAAAAACCGCAGGAGTAGTAACACTGAAAAATGTTGTGCAGTATGAAGAAGAATTAAAGAGTCTCTATAAAGTTGCATTAAGAAACTTTCCCACAGGGTTATAAAAATGAAAAACTATTACGCCTTCCTCCCCTTATTATGTTTGCCTCTACTTAGCGGCTGCCCGATGGGCGACCGTGTCGATCAGCGCTATAAGCCCGCAGAAACCGCCCCGGTGATGGTAAAAAACGCTCAGGTCTGTTTCACCATTAAAGACGCTGAAGATTATCAGCCCGCCTTTATTTCCATCGCGCCGCGCACCACCCCTTATAAAGAGCGTTGGTATCAACAAGCGCCGCGGTTAGCGGTAAAAGAGGGCGAAATGTGTATTCCACCCAGCCTCTATAAATTCCCTGACAGCGGGCAATTCATTGCGACGTTTGTGCTCTCCTCGAAAGCCAAAGCGCAGACCACGGCGTTTAATACGCGTCGCTTTAACGTTGCCTTCGCGATTGACGCAGGCCATGCGAAACCTATCGCCGTTAACGACAGCGAGTTTTAACGCGTTTCACTAAACGGTTGCTGCTTTCCCGCTCGTGCCGCGCCAGGCATTCAGCATCTGCTGCGCCAGCCACTCGGCTTGCGGGCCGGGCGTTGCGCTGGCCTGCTGCACAAAGAACCCTTGCGCCTCTTCGCGTAGCGCATCCGCGGAGTGAGTCGGCGACTGCATCACCACCAGCACACCCTGTCGATCCGCGCAGTAGTACCACTGGC
This sequence comes from Kosakonia sp. S42, assembly GCF_016624785.1. Lineage (NCBI taxonomy): Bacteria > Pseudomonadati > Pseudomonadota > Gammaproteobacteria > Enterobacterales > Enterobacteriaceae > Kosakonia > Kosakonia sp. S42. The sequence goes on from NZ_JACVTW010000021.1 coordinate 49,060, forward strand.
ACTGGGCGACGTAGCCGAGGCTGCGCTCGACACGCATCTGGTGGAAAAAGAGCGGTTGATAGCGCTGGACAAGTGCCTGCATCTCCGCAATCTCCTCTTCAACCGGCAGGAACAGCAGCAGCGCGTTGTCCTCCTCCTGCGTATCCAGCGTGAAGTGTTTGCCGGGAGCGATAAGCGGCGGCGCGTCGGTTTCGGTCTCAACAGGAAAGATAAAGGCGCTTAACAAGCGGGAGAGCGCCTGATGCAGCGCCGCGTCGCCGCCCGCCAGATGCGCTTGCCAGCCCTGTTGAGTGGGCTGAGCAACAGAGGTTGTCAGTTCGCGCGGCAATTGCGCCAGTAAGCGGCGCACGGCGCTACCCTGCATCTCGCGGGCGGTCTCCTGCGCCAGCGCAAGGCGCGCCTGCACTCCGGCGTTAGCATCCTCGCGCTGCAAAATCTGGGTAATTTCCGCCAGCAGGGACTGCATCAGCAGCGGCTCTCCGCAGAGGTGAAGCTGCCAGATCCCCTGCTCACGCTGCACGGTCAACACGCCGCCCTGGCGAGCCGCCCATGCACTGAGTGGGCGCAGGCGCGAGGCCAGCCACCAGCCGGTTTCATCACTAAACGCCGTGGCGGGCTGTGGTCGCAGCCGCAGTGAAGCGTCGCCCTCTGCCGGTTGCCACGCCAGCGGCGCAGTGGCGGAAGGGAGCGCAGGCGCATGCAGCGGCGCAGGCGTCGGGAAGGGGGTAAACGAGACTGGTTCATCAGGTGCTGTTTGCGGGACAAAAGGGGCCAGCATCAGGGAGAAACCCTGGCTCTCCACGGTTTCTCCGTTCACCTCAGGCGAGGCCCATAACCGGCTGGCGTTTGCCGGGGTAAGGGCTGCCAGCAAAGCAGGCCAGCCGTCGGGATCGGGCGGCAGCAGGCCAATGGCGCGCGCACGCAGCGCTTCAAGCGGCGCAAGCTGCATAAAAGTGTGCTGCGTAAAGCGGCATAGCGCCTGACACTGCGCCTCGCTCAGGGCGCTGACGGCATCCAGCCAGTGGAAGAAGAGAGCTTCAACCTGTGCGGCGCTGACGCTCTCATCGCGCAGCGTAAAGGTGAGTCGCAGCCAGAGGGTTTCGCTATTCAGGCAATCGGCCTGCAGGTTGATGGCCGTTACCAGGTTGCGCTGGCGCCAGGTCTCCATCAACCCGCCTGCGGTTTCATCCAGCAACAGGGTTTCCAGCAGACGCAGCGCACCGCTGACGGCGGCGGGAGGGGTAAAGCTCAGCACCAGCATGGTTTCGCGCGGCTGATGCAGCGCGCAATCGCCCTGTGCAAGGGCGAGCGGCATAACGACATCGGCCTCTCTGCCTGAGGGGGGCGGCGCGGCGCTACAGCGCGCCAGCGCTTCGAGATTCTCCAGCGTTTGCGGCCCCTGTAAAAAGAGGCGCAGGTTCCCGGCGTGATAGTGCTGCTGGTGGAAAGCCTGCAATGCCTGCTGAAGCGGGGCGGCTTCGTCGCCAAAGCTTGCGTGGTTGCCGATGCGAAAACGCGCCAGCTGACCATCGCCATCCAGCATCTTTAGCAGAGCGGCTTCGCGCCGTTTTTCAGCATCATGCTGCAACAGGAGATACTCTGCGTCGATCACCGAGGCTTCTGCGAGGATCTCGCTCTCATTAAGCTGCGGTGTCACCAGCATATCGGTAAGGCGTAACAGCCCCGGCTCCAGCAGGTCAGCAGGCACCTCAAAAAAGTAGGCCGTCTGCGCCAGCCGGGTTGAGGCGTTAAGCCGCCCGCCCTGCGACGGTACCCAGCTGATTAGGCGCTGCGCCTGGGGAAAACCGAGGCTGCCGCGAAACAGCATATGCTCCAGCAGATGCGCCAGCCCCGGCCAGCCCTGCGGCTCTTGCAGGCTGCCAGCGTCGACGCACCACAGTGCTGCCGCCTGGCGCGCGTCGGGTTGATGCACCAGGGTGACGTGCAAACCATTGTCGAGGTGGAGCTGTCGGGTCTGCATGGTTAGCCTTTGACAATCAGTTGCGAGTTAACGCGGTTGCGAAAACGCAGTTCATGCACGCCGATGCGGCTATGGTTGGCCTCTTCACGCGCTGCGAGAATGGTGCCGTGATGCGGCGATTTGCTGCATACCGGGTCGGCATTCGCTGCGTCGCCGGTCAGCATATAGGCCTGGCAGCGGCAGCCGCCAAAGTCCTGCTCCTTCTCCGGGCAGGAGCGGCACGGCTCCGGCATCCAGTCGTTGCCGCGATAGCGGTTAAAGCCGAAGGAGTCATACCAGATGTGTTCCAGCGAGTGCTCCAGCACTGAGGGGAACTTCACCGGCAGCTGGCGCGCGCTGTGGCACGGCAGCGCGGTGCCTTCCGGGGTCACGCTTAAGAAGATCGCCCCCCAGCCGCCCATGCAGCCCTTTGGGCGCTCCTCGTAGTAGTCCGGGGTGACAAACAGTAAGTTGGTCAGGTTGCCGCTTTCCGCCATCTTCGCCCGGTAGTCGCTGACCACCGCTTCGGCGCGGGCGATCTGCTCGCGGCTCGGCAGTAGCCCTTCACGGTTAAGCTGCGCCCAGCCGTAAAACTGACAGGTCGCCAGTTCAACGTCATCGGCCTCCAGCTGTAACGCCAGGGCGATAATCCGGTCGATCTGGTCGATATTGTGCCGGTGCAAGACGAAGTTCAGCACCATCGGGTAGCCGAGCGCTTTGACCGCTTTCGCCATCGCCAGCTTCTGATGAAAGGCTTTTTCGTTGCCCGCCAGCGCGGCATTCAGCTCAGGATCGCTGGCCTGGAAGCTGATCTGGATATGATCCAGCCCGGCATCGGCAAAGGTGTGCAGCTTCTTCTCGCTCAGACCAATGCCGGAGGTGATCAGATTGGTGTAGAACCCCATCCCGCGCGCGGCGGCAATCAGCTCCGGCAAATCTTTGCGCAGCAGCGGTTCACCGCCGGAAAAGCCAAGCTGTACGCTGCCCATCGCCCGCGCCTGGCGAAACACCTCAATCCACTGCGCCGTGGTCAGCTCCTGCTCCTGGGTCGAGAAGTCGAGCGGGTTGGAGCAGTAGGGGCACTGTAGCGGGCAGCGATAGGTCAGCTCCGCCAGCAGCCAGAGCGGCGGATTGACGCTTTTGGCGGCCTCACTCACGGAAAATCACCCACTTCTGTGCATAGGCCTGCGCCAGGAAATCGAGCACGTCGGCAGCAAGCTCTTCGGCGTCGGGAAAACGCGCCTCCAGCGTGGCGATAATCTCGCCCACGCTTTTAATGCCATCGACTTCTGAGAGGATCGCCGTGGCGCTGTCGTTCAGCTTCGCCATCCCTTCCGGGTAGAGGATCACATGGCAATCCTGCGCGGCTTCCCACTGTAAACGGTAGCCCCGGCGAAAGGCGGGAATGTGATGTGCCTGAATGTGCATTACACCAGTCTCCTTGTGTGCCACACCGCGTCTGCGGTGACGGTGTGATAGGGCGCGCGATGAAGGCTGTAGGCCATGGTCATCGCATCGAGCATGCTCCAGAGGATGTCGAGTTTAAATTGCAGGATATCGAGCATTCGCTGCTGCTTTTCAGCGGTGTCGCACCACTCCAGCGCCAGTGATAAACCGTGCTCGACATCGCGTCGCGCCTGGCCGAGACGGCTGCGGAAGTAGTCATACCCCTGCGGTTCAATCCACGTGTAGTGTTGCGGCCAGCTGTCGAGGCGTGACTGGTGGATCTGCGGCGCGAAGAGTTCGGTCAGCGAGCTGCATGCCGCCTCCTGCCAGCAGGCGCGGCGGGCAAAGTTGACGTAAGCATCCACCGCGAAACGCACGCCCGGCAGCACCCGCTCTTCCGAGAGCAGGCTTTCGCGGGTTAACCCCACCGCTTCGCCAAGACGCAGCCACGCTTCGATACCGCCTTCGCTTTCCCCCTCGCCATCGTGATCGAGAATACGTTGCACCCACTGGCGGCGCACTTCCGGATGCGGGCAGTTGGCCATGATCGCCGCGTCTTTCAGCGGAATGCTGGTCTGGTAGTAGAAGCGGTTGGCGACCCAGCCCTGGATCTGCTCCCGCGTGGCTTCACCGTTATGCATCGCGATGTGATAAGGGTGATGAATATGATAGTACTGACCCTTCGCCCGTAATGCGGCCTCAAACTCCTCGGGCGTCAGGCATATTGCTTCACTCATGAAACCTCTTATAGCGCGATAACCATCCCGTCCCAGCTCACTTCAATCCCCTGTTGCTCAAGGCTTTTTCGTTCCGGGGAGGCTTCATTCAGGATCGGGTTGGTATTGTTAATATGAATTAAAATCTTGCGACGGGCGGGCAGCGTCGCGAGCAAAGTTGCAAGACCCTGCTCTTCGGCTAACGCCAGGTGACCCATCGCTTTGCCGCTGTGGCCGCCAACGCCGGTGGCGCTCAGCTCGTTATCACGCCACAGCGTGCCGTCGATCAGCAGGCAGTCGGCGCGCTGCAACCACGGCATGATTGTCTCGTCTGGCTCGCCGAGACCCGGCGCGTAAAGCAGGCTCTGCCCGCTGTTGCTGTCTTCAATAAACAGCGCCACGTTGTGCCCGGGTAGCGGGCGATCGCGGTAAGGCGAGTAGGGCGGTGCATTGCTCAACAGCGGGATAGCGGTAAAGTGCAGCTGCGGGCAAACCGCCACCTGGAAGCGCGCCAGCGGCTGAACAGGGTGATGTTGCAGCCCGCCGTTCCAGTGGCTGAGCATCGGGAAGACGGGAAAGCCGGTGCTGAGATCATCATGCACTTCCGGTGTGCACCACACCTGATGTGGGCAGCCTTCACGCAGGCTTAGCAGCCCCGCGCTGTGATCAATCTGGCTGTCGGTCAGGATAATGGCGCCAATGGCGGTACCGCGCAGCTGTTCGGGTCTGTTCAGCGCAGGCGTGGTGCGTAATTGCTGGCTGATATCTGGCGAGGCGTTGCACAACACCCAGTCTTTGCCATCATCGCTTATCGCAATCGACGATTGCGTGCGCGCTGAGGTTTGCATTGTGCCGTTACGCACTCCCGCGCAGTTCGGGCAGTTGCAGTTCCATTGGGGAAAGCCGCCGCCCGCTGCGGAACCTAAAACAGTAATCAGCATCTGTGTAAACCGGTAAGCAAAAAGAGGAAGCCCGCAGCAAGGCGGGCGGGCGCGTTTAGCGGTTGGAAATATAGAGAGTGACTTCCAGACCTAAGCGCAGATCCACGAACGTTGGTTTAGTCCACATAGCGTAACTCCTTGGGATGAGAGGAGGTAACCCGCGTAATTCAGTTACCCCAGGTCATATTCAGAACTCGCAGCCAGTTGCGCCAGGCAAGTTTCTCTGCCAACGGCTGGCTGATGCCAGACGATGTCAGCAGGGCCATGAGTCGCGGTAGCCCCGTGACATCGCCCAACTCTTCCGGCAGGTCGATGCCGTCAAAGTCGGAGCCGAATGCTACACGATCCTCACCAAGTTTAGTAAGCAGATAGTCGATGTGTTGGAAAATTTTGTGTAAAGGAGTGCGGGCGTCGCGCTTGCCATCTTCACGCAGGAAGGCGGTGCCGAAGTTAACGCCCACCAGCCCGTCGCTGGCGGCAATCGCCTCCAGCTGAGCATCGGTGAGATTACGCGGCTGCGGGCAGAGGGCGTGAGCATTGGAGTGGCTGGCGACCAGCGGCGCAGTGCTGAGGGCAGCGGTGTCCCAGAACGCCCGTTCATTCATATGCGAGAGGTCGATAAGAATTCGCCGGTGGTTGCAGGCACGGATAAGCCGTTTGCCCGCCTCGCTCAGGCCCGGCCCGGTATCCGGCGAACCGGGAAAGCGGCCGTTTACCCCTTCGCCAAACACATTCGGCAGGTTCCAGAACGGCCCAATACTGCGCACGCCGCGTGCGACCAGCGCATCAAGCGGCTCTAACTCTGCGTTTAAGGCATCGGCACCTTCAATATGCAGCACCAGCGCAATGGTGCCCTCTTGCAGGCACTGCGCAATCTCCTGTGCGCTGTGGCAGACGCGCATTCTGCCCTCTGAGGCGTCGACCATGCGGTAAAAGAGATCGATCTGCTGGTGGGTGATGTGGAGCGGATCGTGCAGCGCCTGCGCTTCAGCGGGCGTGATGCCGCGCATCTCTGCGATATAACGAATGGGAGGCACAAAGACGGCGAACAGCCCGCCGGCAAAACCGGCGCGCTGCATACGGGGAAAATCGAGATGGCCGCCGTTAAGGCCGCTGAAAACCTGTGCGACAGAGGTGTCTGGCTGCTCCAGCCACAACCGCAGCAGCAGATCGTTATGACCATCAAACACGGGGAGTTGCGCCGCCATCTTTCAAACCTTGTGTAAAAGCAAAACTGGCCGCGGGGGCCAGTTTGCGTGGAGCATTAACGCATGGTGACGAACTCTTCTGCCGCCGTTGGGTGGATGGCGACAGTGTTGTCGAAGTCCTTCTTGGTCGCGCCCATCTTCAGCGCCACGGCGAAGCCCTGCAACATCTCATCCATCCCGGAGCCGATACCGTGAATACCGACAATCTTCTCCTCTGGCCCGACGCAGACCAGCTTCATGCGGCACGGCTGGCGGTGAGAGGTGACGGCGGTATACATCGCGGTAAAGGAGGATTTATAGACCTTCACCTGGTCGTCGCCATACTGCTCGCGCGCCTGCGGTTCGGTTAAACCAACGGTGCCGATTGGCGGGTGGCTGAAGACCACGGTCGGAATATTGCTGTAGTCCAGATGCTCGTCCGGCTTGTTGTTAAACAGGCGCTCGGAGAGGCGACGACCCGCCGCCACGGCAACCGGCGTCAGCTCAACCGCGCCGGTGTTATCGCCCACCGCATAGATGCCGGGAACGCTGGTGTTCTGGAACTTATCCACTTCGATATAGCCCTTGTCGTTGGTTTTCACACCAGTCGCGGCAAGGTTGAAGTTATCGGTTTCCGGTTCGCGGCCAATCGCCCAGATCAGGCAGTCAACGGTCTGCGAACGGCCATCTTCCAGTGTGATCGTCAGGCTGCCGTCGCCGTTTTTCACAACAGCAGTTGGCACCGCGTGGGTGTGCAGATTCGGGCCTTCTGCCGCCATCACTTCCACCAGTGTCTCGGTGATCATCGGATCGAAGCTGCGCAGCGGCGCGTGTTTACGCACAAAGAGGTGCGTTTCGGCACCGAGGCCGTTGATCACGCCCGCCAGCTCGACGGCGATATAGCCTGCGCCTACCACCGCCACGCGTTTCGGCAGCGCGGGCAGTGCGAAGAAGCCGTCGGAATCAATGCCATATTCCGCGCCGGGAATCGACGGGTGGCTCGGGCGACCGCCAGTGGCGATCAGGATATGGTCGGCGGTGATCGTCTCGCCGTTCACTTCCACAGTTTTGGCATCGACAAAGCGCGCAAAGCCGCGGATCACATCCACGTTATTTTTGCCCAGCACGTTGTCATAAGAGGTGTGAATACGGTCAATGTAGGCGCTGCGGCTGGCGACCAGTTTGCTCCAGTCGAAGTGATTCACCGTGGTGTCGAAACCGTAATCCGGGCCGTAAAGATGGATCGCTTCGGCGATCTGCGCCGCATGCCACATCACCTTTTTCGGCACGCAGCCGACATTAACGCAGGTGCCGCCCAGCTCTTTGGCTTCGATCAGCGCGCATTTTTGACCATACATGGCGGCACGGTTGATCGAGGCGATACCGCCGCTGCCGCCACCGATGGCGAGGTAGTCATAATGTTTGCTCATGGTCGTTTCCTTAATCCTGAACGAAGTCGACAGTCGTGGCGCGATTGTAACGCGCCGGGCGTAATGCGCCACCGATGGCTGCGATTACTCTGCTACTACCTGGTTTACCAGCGTATGGCCTGTACCGGCCGGGACCAGTTTCTTGTGCAGCCACGGCAGCACGTTGTTCATTTGCGCTTCGAGTTTCCACGGCGGGTTAATCACGATCATGCCGGAGGCGGTCATGCCGCGTTGATCGCTGTCCGGGCGCACGCCCAGCTCGATTTGCAGGATGTTGCGAATGCCGGTGGCTTCCAGATCGCGCAGCATGCGTTTGATTTGCTGGCGCATCACTACCGGATACCAGAGGGCGTACACGCCGGTGGCGAAACGTTTGTGGCCTTCGCTGATACCGCTCACTACCGCCTGATAGTCGGTTTTGATCTCATACGGCGGGTCGATCAGGATCAGACCACGGCGAGAGACCGGCGGCAGTTTGGCTTTTAATTGCTGATAGCCATCGGCGCGCGCCACGCGAGTGCGTTCATCTTTCTGGAACTCCTGGCGCAGCAGCGGGAAGTCGCTCGGATGCAGCTCGGTCAGCATCAATGTGTCCTGCTCGCGCAGCAGCTGGCGGGCAATCAGCGGTGAACCTGGGTAGTAACGCAGCTGCTCGCCACGGTTAAAGTGACGCACCACATTCATGTAGGGTTCCAGTTCGGCAGGCAGGTCATCCTGCTGCCAGATGCGCGCAATCCCTTCCATATATTCACCGGTGCGCTCCGCATGCTCGCCGGAGAGCTGATAACGCCCCGCGCCTGCGTGGGTGTCGAGATAGAGAAACGGTTTCTCTTTTTCTTTCAGCGCTTCAATGATCAGGCTCTGAACGGTGTGTTTGAGGACGTCGGCGTGGTTGCCCGCGTGGAAGCTGTGGCGATAACTGAGCATAGCGTTGGAGATTCCAGAAATTAAACGAGATTTCGCACAGTCTATCGCAGATCGCGGCGGATTACCGCTCAACCCTCCGCTTATTGCAGCGATACCCGGCTTAAGCGCACCCTCCGGCATTGAAATCTCCATAAGTTAGCCCCATGCTAATCAAACACCCTTTTCAACAGGACTGCGCATATGACCAACCCCCTTTTGACGCCTTTCGAGTTACCGCCGTTTTCCCACATTCGTCCTGAACACGTTGTCCCTGCGGTAACGAAAGCGCTGGACGACTGCCGAAACGCGGTTGAGAGCGTTGTCGCGCAGGGTGGCCCCTATACCTGGGCCAATCTTTGCCAGCCGCTGGCGGAAGTCGATGACCGCCTGGGTCGTCTCTTCTCTCCCGTCAGCCACCTGAATTCCGTGAAAAACAGCCCGGAACTGCGTGAAGCTTACGAACAGACCCTGCCGCTGCTCTCCGAGTACAGCACCTGGGTCGGCCAGCATGAAGGGCTCTATAACGCCTATCGCGATCTGCGCGACGGCGACCACTACGCTGAACTGAGCGTTGCCGAGAAAAAATCGGTCGATAACGCCCTGCGCGACTTTAAACTGTCGGGTATTGGCCTGCCGAAAGAGACGCAGAAACGCTATGGCGAAATCGCCGCGCGCCTCTCTGAACTGGGCAACCTCTACAGCAACAATGTGCTCGACGCCACCATGGGCTGGAGCAAGCTGGTTACTGACGAATCTGAACTCTCCGGCATGCCGGAAAGCGCCTTAGCGGCGGCGAAAGCGCAGGCTGAAGCTAAAGAGCAAGAGGGCTATCTGTTAACGCTCGATATTCCGAGCTACCTGCCGGTGATGACTTACTGCGACAACCAGGCGCTGCGCGAAGAGATGTACCGTGCGTACAGCACCCGCGCCTCCGATCAGGGGCCGAACGCCGGTAAATGGGATAACAGCCCGGTGATGGCAGAGATCCTCGCCCTGCGCCACGAACTGGCGCAACTGCTCGGCTTTGAGAGCTACGCGGATAAATCGCTGGCGACCAAAATGGCGGAAAACCCGGCGCAGGTGCTGGAGTTCTTAACCGATCTGGCGAAACGCGCGCGTCCGCAGGGCGAAAAAGAGCTGGCGCAGTTGCGTGCTTTTGCGAAAGCGGAGTTTGGCGTCGACGATCTGCAACCGTGGGATATCGCCTACTACAGCGAAAAACAGAAGCAGCACCTCTACAGCATTAGCGATGAGCAACTGCGCCCTTACTTCCCGGAAAACCGCGCCGTTAACGGCCTGTTCGAAGTGGTAAAACGCATTTACGGTATTACCGCTAAAGAGCGTACCGATGTTGATGTGTGGCATCCGGAAGTGCGCTTCTTCGAACTGTATGACGAAAACAACGAGCTGCGCGGCAGCTTCTACCTCGATCTCTATGCCCGCGAGCACAAACGCGGCGGGGCGTGGATGGATGATTGCGTCGGCCAGATGCGCCGCGCCGATGGCACGCTGCAAAAGCCGGTCGCCTATCTCACCTGTAACTTTAACCGCCCGGTGAGCGGCAAACCGGCGCTCTTTACCCATGATGAAGTGATCACCCTGTTCCATGAGTTTGGTCACGGCCTGCACCATATGCTGACGCGGGTTGAAACCGCAGGCGTCGCGGGCATCAGCGGTGTGCCGTGGGATGCGGTCGAGCTGCCGAGCCAGTTTATGGAGAACTGGTGCTGGGAGCCGGAGGCACTGGCATTTATCTCCGGTCACTTTGAGACCGGCGAGCCACTGCCGCAGGAGCTGCTGGATAAAATGCTGGCGGCGAAAAACTACCAGGCGGCGATGTTTATCCTGCGCCAGCTGGAGTTCGGCCTGTTCGACTTCCGTCTGCATGCGGAATTTAACCCGCAAGAGGGGGCGAAAATCCTCGAAACTCTGGCCGAGATCAAACGCCAGGTCGCGGTGATGCCTGGGCCGTCGTGGGGTCGTTTCCCGCACGCCTTTAGCCACATCTTTGCGGGTGGTTACGCCGCGGGTTACTACAGCTATCTGTGGGCCGATGTGCTGGCAGCGGACGCTTACTCCCGCTTCGAGGAAGAGGGGATTTTCAACCGCGAAACCGGGCAGTCGTTCCTCGATAACATCCTGACGCGCGGCGGTTCAGAAGAGCCGATGGAGCTGTTCAAACGCTTCCGTGGTCGCGAGCCGCAGATTGACGCGATGCTTGAGCATTATGGTATCGAAGGCTAACACTTGAAGATCTGCTTAGTGGATGAAACAGGCACCGGAGACGGTGCCTTATCCGATCTTATCGCCCGCTTTGGGCTGGAGCCGGATAACGACAACCTGATGGCGCTGGTTCGCACGCCAACCCATCTTGAGCTGCGTAAACGCGATGAACCGAAACTCGGCGGCATCTTTGTCGATTTTGTCGCAGGCGCGATGGCGCACCGGCGCAAGTTTGGTGGCGGTCGCGGCGAAGCGGTGGCGAAAGCGGTCGGCATTAAAGGCAGCTATCTGCCGGAAGTGGTGGATGCCACTGCCGGGCTTGGGCGCGACGCCTTTGTGCTCGCTTCCGTCGGTTGCCGGGTTCGCATGCTGGAGCGCAACCCGGTGGTTGCCGCTCTGCTGGAGGATGGTCTGCAGCGCGGCTATGCAGATGCAGAAGTCGGCCCGTGGTTGCGCGACCGATTAACGCTTATTCACGCTTCAAGCCTCTCGGGGCTGGCAGATATTACGCCGCGCCCGCAGGTGGTCTATCTCGATCCGATGTTTCCGCACAAGCAGAAAAGCGCGCTGGTGAAAAAGGAGATGCGGGTCTTTCAGTCGCTGGTTGGCCCGGATCTTGATGCCGATGGCTTACTGGAGCCTGCGCGTCAGTTAGCGATTAAACGCGTGGTGGTTAAACGGCCCGACTATGCGCCGCCGCTGGCAGGCGTCGCTACGCAATCTGCGGTGGTGACCAAAAGCCACCGGTTTGATATTTACCCCGGCTCCGGGGAATAAAAAAGCCCGGTGGCGTTGCGCGCACCGGGCGGTATTCAGGCTACTGACGAAAGGTCAACGAACGATTATTCGTCCTCTTCATCGCGCAGCGGGACAATCAGCATATCCACATGAACGGTGTTAATCAGCTGGCGCGCAGAGGACATCAGTTTGCTCCAGAAGTCCTGATGATGGCCGCACACCACCAAATCCATATCATATTTTTTGATCGCGTCGACCAGCACCTGGCCCAGATCGCCGCTGCCGCTGAGGGTTTCGGTAATCGGATAGCCTGCGTTGGTGGAGAGCTCCGTCAGCGCCTGGTGCGTTTCGTCGGAGATGCGCTTTTGCATATCGCCGAGGTTAACGTCGATAAGGCCGGTGTAGAGATCGGAGTAGTTCACATCGACATGAATCAGGGAAATCTTTGCGTTGTAAGGGCGCGCCATAGAGACGGCTTTATCAACCAGCAGCTTGCTTTCAGGGGAGAGATCGACGGCGATAAGGATGTGTTTGTAAGCCATAATGTTACTCCTTCCATAAGTTGTCGATGGCCATCCGGGTGAAACCCTGATGGGGTTGCGCTGCGCTCGCATCCTGCGTTGTACGTGAGCGTTGCGCCCGACTTTTCAGGTCGTATTCAAAATGATTCCTACCTTATAACGCTCTAACAGCACCGTCAATCAACCTGGATCACGATTCACTTACGTAATATTTACAGCGAGATGCAGGGATCTGCGTTCGCTTGTGGCAAAAAAAGAGCGCTATCTCCTACACTATTAAGAAACCGTACGGAAGAGAGAGACGGTGTCCCGAAGTTGTCCTGATGCTTGCGCGAGGTCAACTACGGAACATCGCCTTCGTTGTGGTCCGTCCGGAGCCTTGGTTACACTCTTTGTTGTCTACCTTAGTGGGGTTTTCAGGAGCGTGAGCGCTGGAGTGAAACTCTGTGGGCTCTCGCCGGGGAGGGGATATGGTGATCAGCACTGTTGCGCTGTTTTGGGCTTTGTGTGTGGTGTGTGTAGTGAACATGGCGCGTTATTACTCATCGCTGCGCGCCCTGTTGGTAGTACTTCGCGGGTGTGATCCCTTGCTGTATCAATATGTCGATGGCGGTGGGTTCTTTACCGCCCACGGTCAGCCGAGCAAGCAGATGCGGCTGGTGTGGTACATCTACGCCCAACGTTACCGCGATCACCATGACGATGAGTTTATCCGCCGCTGCGAGCGGGTGCGTCACCTGTTTATTTTGACCAGTTCGTTATGCGGGCTGGTGGTGCTGAGCCTGATTGGGCTGATGATTTGGCACTGAGCGCTGTTTTGATAACTGCCTGATGGCGCTGCGCTTATCAGGCCTACGGGTTACCGGGCTGAGCTTCCGGCGTAGGCCGGATAAGGCGCCAGCCGCCATCCGGCAATGTGCACGGTTCCGGCAATAAAAAAACGGGTCAGTTTCCTGACCCGTTTTTTGTCTCTCTGAGGCTTAGGTTAAATAAGCTTCAGCGCAATCCAGTACAGACCGCCGGAGAGAATAATCGACGCCGGCAGCGTGAAGATCCAGGCCATCAGAATGTTGGTCACGGTTTTACGCTGCAGACCGCCGCCGTCGACAATCATCGTACCGGCTACGGACGAAGAGAGCACGTGGGTGGTCGAGACCGGCATACCGGTATAGCTTGCCAGACCAATCGACACCGCTGCGGTCATCTGCGCGGACATCCCCTGAGCGTAGGTCATGCCTTTCTTACCGATCTTCTCGCCGATGGTGGTGGCAACACGACGCCAGCCAATCATCGTCCCCAGACCCAGCGCCAGCGCGACCGCCATGATGATCCAGATTGGCGCGTACTCGATGGTGCTGAGCATATCGCCTTTCAGTTTCTTCAGCAGACGCTGATCGTCGGCGCTGATCTCCGGCTGCTTCGCCACTTTATCCGTGATATCGGAGAGGCAGAGCATAATCCGGCGCAGCTGTCCGCGCTGTTCCAGCGGGATTTGATCGTAGCTTTCAATCCCGGTGAGCATCGCTTTCGCACGGTCCAGCGCACTGATAGCGCGGCCCGCGTGGCAGTGAAACTCGCCAGGCTTAGTGGCTACTTCTTCCGGCGTTGGGATCAGCGGATCGACACCGGTCGCTTTTTGCAGCAGCGCCGGATGTTGCTGGAAGTAGGTTTCCACGTTGTTGACGGCATCCCGCGTACGGGTGATGTCATAACCGGAGGCGTTCATGTTGACCACGAAGCCCGCCGGCGCAACGCCGATCAGCACCAGCATAATCAGGCCGATACCTTTCTGACCGTCGTTTGCCCCATGAGAGAAGCTGACGCCGATAGCAGAGAGGATCAGTGCGATACGCGTCCAGAAAGGCGGCTTTTTCTTGCCGTCGATCTTCTCACGTTCCGCAGGCGTCATATGGATACGCGCACGTTTCTTGGTGCTGCTCCAGTAGCGACGCAGCAGGAACACCAATCCACCGGCAAATACCAGGCCGACGATCGGTGAAACGATCAGCGAACCAAAGATATTCAGCACTTTCGGGATGTTCAGCGCGTCGACCACCGAGGTGCCGGTCATCAGTGCATTGGTTAAACCAATACCGATAATTGCGCCAATCAGGGTGTGAGAACTGGAAGCAGGCAGGCCCAGATACCAGGTGCCGAGGTTCCAGATAATGGCAGCCAGCAGCATGGAAAAGACCATCGCCAGGCCGTGTGCGGAGCTAACATTCAGCAACAGATCGGTTGGCAACATATGCACAATGGCATACGCAACGCTTAACCCGCCCAGCAAAACGCCGAAGAAGTTAAACACTGCCGCCATCACAACCGCCAGCTGAGAACGCATAGCGCGTGTATAAATCACGGTTGCCACGGCATTCGCTGTGTCGTGGAAGCCGTTAATGGCCTCGTAAAACAGAACAAAAACCAGTGCAAGCACGAGGAGTAGCCCGGTATGGAGATCCAGGCCGGCAAACAAATGTACCATAGGTCGTTAAGCCATTTTGGGGACACGAACGCCGCGCATTATCAGGGACATTGGCGGTATGGGCAAAGTGAAATATCGACTTTTTTTGACATCATCGCTTACATTCCGCTGAATTTTTAAAATTATCTTATAAATTTCAATGGTATGTTTCTTTTCTCACCACACCGCGCTGGTGTGACCAGCCTGAACTCTTTACAATTCGCGACCAGGTAAGAGAGAGGGTGAAGATGTGGAAAGCTTTGATGCCATTATAGTCGGTGCTGGCGCGGCGGGGATGTTTTGTGCGGCGCTGGCGGGGCAAGCGGGTCGGCGCGTGCTGCTGCTGGATAACGGCAAAAAGCCGGGGCGTAAGATCCTGATGTCCGGCGGCGGGCGCTGCAACTTCACCAATCTTTATGTCGAACCGGCGGCTTACTTAAGCCAGAACCCCCATTTTTGTAAATCTGCCCTCGCGCGCTACACCCAGTGGGATTTTATCGATCTGGTGGGTAAACACGGCATCGCCTGGCATGAGAAGACGCTCGGCCAGCTCTTTTGCGACGACTCCGCGCAGCAGATTGTCGATCTGCTGGTGGCGGAATGCGAGAAGGGCAATGTCACCCAGCGCCTGCGCACGGAAATCCTCTCCGTCGAGCGTGATGACAACGGCTACACCTTACAGCTGAACGGCGGCACGGTGCAGGCGGCGAAACTGGTGATCGCCTCCGGCGGGCTGTCGATGCCGGGGCTGGGCGCTTCGCCTTTCGGCTACAAAATCGCCGAGCAGTTTGGCCTGAAGGTGCTGCCGACCCGCGCCGGTCTGGTGCCCTTTACCCTGCACAAACCTTTGCTTGAGCAGGTGCAGACCCTCTCCGGCGTCTCTGTGCCGTCTCTTATCACCGCTGAAAACGGGACGGTATTTCGCGAAAACCTGCTCTTTACCCATCGCGGTCTGTCGGGGCCTGCGGTGCTGCAAATCTCCAGCTACTGGCTGCCGGGCGAGTTTGTCACTATTAACTTAGTGCCGGAGTGCGATTTGGCGGAGTTCCTCAATCAGCAGCGCGATACGCACCCTAATCAGAGTCTGAAAAACACCCTCGGCATGCAGTTGCCCAAACGCCTGGTGGAGTGTTTGCAGCAGCTTGGGCAGATCCCTGATGTGACGCTGAAACAGCTCAATAGCCGTGACCAGGAGAAGCTGGTCGAGACCCTGACCGCGTGGCGTGTCCAGCCCAATGGCACCGAAGGCTACCGCACCGCAGAGGTAACGCTCGGCGGCGTGGATACCCATGAACTCTCCTCGCGCACCATGGAAGCGCGAAACGTGCCGGGGCTCTATTTTATTGGCGAAGTGATGGATGTGACCGGCTGGCTGGGGGGCTACAACTTCCAGTGGGCATGGTCCAGCGCGTGGGCCTGCGCACAGGCGCTAGCGGAGCAAGAGGCATAAGCGTTTTTCGATCGCCCACGGTTTGCCGCATGTAATGCATCTTTTTCAGGCAATAAATTGCGAGAGCCCTCGCGAAACCGCAATGAGAGCATTTGACTCTGCGGCTGCGCACTCACACAATCCTTTTCACTTAAAGCAAATTACGCTGAAGGCCATTGATTTACGCGTCTTTATTTTTGCGGGAGCTTCATTAACTCGCTAAAAACAGACGCTTTTTTTGGTAGGTTTGCTATGGATTAGGATAATTCCTGGCACTTATTTCGCCGAAAAATCAGACAATAGAGGCCTTTTCGCTTTCAGAAAGGGTGCGGTAGCTTTTTATCAAGCCCGCCACGTTAAACCGATGAACGCGCCTGGAGTGGTGCGTTTTATGTCAGGATCCGCTTTATGAGCAATCGCATCACTGTTCAGTTACCTGCCGAGGGGCTGCTCTTCTGGAAAATTTCTGGTCGTGAAGCCCTGTCCGAAGCATTCTCCTTTACCCTGCAATTGCTCGGGACTGACGCGCGCATGGATCGCAGCCAGCTGCTCGGTAAACCGGTCACCGTCACCCTGCCAACCCAGGGCTTGTCCGGCAGCCGCTACCTTAACGGTAAAATCACCCGCGTCGCCGTAAGCGCCGTCGAGCTGAGCGGTACGCGTTATGCCGTTTACCAACTTACCGTTGAGCCGGATCTCTGGCCGATGAAGCGCGACCGCAACCTGCGTATTTTCCAGGGACAGACGGTGCCGCAAATCGTGAAAACCCTGCTGGGCGAATACCAGGTCAATATTGAAGATAAGCTGACAGGCAGCTACCGCACGTGGGAGTACTGCGTGCAGTACCAGGAGAGCAGCTTCGATTTCATCAGCCGTCTGATGGAGCTGGAAGGCATCGCCTACCATTTCAGGCATGAAGCGGACAAACACACGCTGGTGCTGACCGACGCGGCTACCCAACATCAGCCCTTTAGCGGCTATGAATTTATTCCCTATCACCAGACGCCATCGGGCGGTAGCACCGATGAAGAGGGAATTAGCCAGTGGGCGCTGGAAGATAGCGTGACGCCAGGGATTTACAGCCTGGATGATTACGATTTCCGCAAACCGAACGCATGGCTTTTCCAGGCGCGGCAAAACCCGAACTCTCCGTCTCCCGGCGCTATTGATGTTTATGACTGGCCGGGCCGCTTCGTCGAGCATGGGCATGGCGAATTCTACGCCCGCATTCGCCAGGAGCGCTGGCAGGTTGAGCATCAACAAATCGAAGGCACCGCCACGGCAATCGGTATTGCGCCGGGCTGCACTTTCCAGCTGACCAACGCCGCGTTCTTTAATGACAATGGCGAATATCTTGTTACCGCCGCCCACTACAATTTTGAAGAGAACCGCTACGCCAGCGGTGCCGACAGCCAGACGGTGCACCGCATCGACTTCAGCGTTATTCCCTCCTCGGTGGTGTTTCGCCCGCCGCAGCACACTCCCTGGCCGCGCACTTACGGCCCGCAGACCGCGCGCGTTGTTGGCCCGCAGGGGGAGAGCATCTGGACGGATAAATATGGCCGCATAAAAGTGAAGTTCCACTGGGATCGACTGGCGAAAGGCGATGACACCAGCTCCTGCTGGGTGCGCGTCTCCAGCGCCTGGGCCGGTCAGGGCTATGGCGGCGTACAGATCCCACGCGTCGGCGACGAAGTCGTCATCGACTTTATCAACGGCGACCCGGACCGCCCGATAGTCACCGGCCGCGTATACAACGAAGCGAGCATGCCGCCCTGGGCGCTGCCTGCCGCCGCAACGCAGATGGGCTTCCTCAGCCGCTCGAAAGATGGCTCGGTAGATAACGCCAATGCCCTGCGCTTTGAAGATAAAGCGGGCGAAGAGCAGGTGTGGATCCAGGCCGAGCGTAACCTCGATACCCATGTGAAAAACGATGAGACGCGCAGCGTTGGCGGCTCACAGACCGTGAACATCACGCGCGATCACAGCGGCAAAGTGGCCGGAACCCACTTCCAGGCGACGCAGCTATCCCACGACGAGGTGATTGGCGGTGGCTTTACGCAGAAAGTGCAGGGCCCCCTGGTGCAGGCCTCTGACACCGGCATTCAGCTTGTTTCTGGTAAATCGGTGCTGACATTGGGTGCCAACGGCACGGTTACGCTGCAGTGTGAGAATTTCAAAATCGACGCGCAGGGTAGCGGTCAGATTAATACCGGCGGGCTGCTGGATTTGAACTTATCGAAGCCACAACCGCAGGGTGAAATTGCCCCTACCATTTCGCAGATCCAGGACGCGGTAAAACAAGCATTTAATCAAGGGAAGGATAAATAATGGCGACCGCACAGTTTGTTATTTCGGAAGGCATCCTCAACCTGCCGGAAGCATGCCAGGATCGCAGCATTAACGTGCTGCGCTTTAATGAGAGCAACGCGACGCTGGTGATCACCCGTGCGTGGGACATCAAGGCAGGTGAGGAAGAGGCGTTTATCAGCCAGCAGCTGGCGAAAGTGAAGCGCAGCATGAAGAAAGTCGTAATGGGCGAAGTGGGAGATAGCCAGGTGGCGAACCAGCCTGCCCGTGAAGTTTCGCTGCGCTTTGAAAACCAGGGCGTGCTGGTGCATGAGAAACTGGCCATCACCCGCGTGGAGGATCATCTTCTGGTGCTGACGTTCAGCCGTACCGCGCCGTTTGACGCGCCTGCTGATGCATTCTGGGCGTCGATCAAATCGGGCTTACAGTTAGGGGCGTAAGGATGACGGATTACATCGCGGCCCGTATTGATGACCCACTCATCCACAGTTCAGCGCTGGCGGATTTTGTTGGTGCTGTCGTTGAAGGGGCGATTATCGCCGGGCTCCTGTTTGCTTGCTCTACGCCTGTCGGTGCAGTGTTGGCTGGCACGGCAATTGCCGTTCTGGTCTTCGGCGGCGGTCTGCAGGAAATCGGTGACGCCGCCGGGAGGCTGGTCGACAGCCTGATAGACCCCGGGCCCCCCGACGCGCATATCGTCACCGGCTCTGAGAACGTGCATATCAAGGGCAAAAAAGCCGCGCGTGCCGCCGGAACCGTGGATCGCGATTATCTGCTCGCGCCTCCTGCTCCTGAAGAGAGCATCGACTGGGCGGCTGTTGGCGTGCTGGCGCTGGCCACTGCGGCTGAAGCGGCAAAGCTCATCCTGACGCCCGGCGGCGTGACGATGGCGCTTGCCGAACGCGCCAAAGGTCTCACCCTCGATGACATGAAAAAGTGGGGATCGAACCTGTGGGAATCACTTTCGCAACCACTGGTTGAAAGTGCCGATCCCCATGCGACCCCGATGCCACTCGATAACGTCGACTGCAAAAAAGGCCATGCGGTCACCAGCAGTAACTTTATCGCCCAGGGTTCCAAAAGCGTCCTAATCAATAATCAGCCCGCAGCGCGCAATGGTGAGAAAAGCACCTGCGAAGCGGAAATCAAAGTCAGTGAAGATCCGCGGGTTCGCATCGGTGGTGACACCATCACCGTTCGCGATATCCGGAGTGGCAAAAACCAGCTGGCCTATATGCTGGGCGCGATTGTCGGCTCGCTGGGGGTTGCTGAACTGCCCAATCTGGCAAGAATGCTCTGCCGACGCATGCTAACCCGCAGCGTGCTGAAAAATATCGTCTGTGCTTTTGGCAGCGCGGTAGTTTCAGATGCGGTTTCTTCCGTTCTTATCTCCGCAGCGAGCACCGCTTTTCCGGTCAATATTGCCAGCGGCGCAAAGATCCTCGCCAAAGAGGAGGATCTCGACTTTGTGCTGCCGGATCGTATGCCGCTCTACTGGCAGCGTATCTACAACAGCCGCAACCGCGCCTCCGGCATGTTTGGCCCCGGCTGGATGATGCCGTTTGAGACGCGTCTTTACCGTCTGGCGGACAATCAGCTGATTTTCAAAGACATGAGCGGGCGCGAGCTGGGGCTTGGTGAAGTGCTCAGCGGCGATATGATCTCCTATCCGGACGAGGGGCTCAGGCTCTTCTCCAGCCCGAACGGTGCGATCGCGATCCAGACCGGCGAAGGCGATCATCAGGTCTATGAGCCGGATCCCACCCGCCCGGGCGAGTGGCGCATGCACCGCATCTACGACCGCCATGAAAACGCCCACTACTTCAGCTGGAACGAGCAGGGCCAGTTGGCGCGTATCTCCAGTGACAACGAAGCGCTGGATGTCGAACTTGAGTACGACGCCCATAGCGGGCGCTTACGCGCGGTTTACCAGATTGTTGACGGCGCACGCCAGCTGCTGGTGAGCTATCGCTACAACGACCAGGCGCAGCTGATTGCGGTCATCGATGCCGATGATGTGGTAACCCGCCAGTTTGGCTGGGATCGCGCCAGCGATATGCTGGCCTGGCACAGCTTCTCGACCGGCCTGAAAGTGCATTACCAGTGGCAGCCGAGTGCAGATGCAGAACACTGGCGCGTGAAGGCTTACCAGGTTCACGACGAGCAGGGCGCGGTGCTGGAAAACTGGCGTATCGACGCCGATGAGAGCAGACGCTACGCCCGCGTCAGCAATGATGAAGGCGTGGTCAGCGAACACTACTGGGATGAGATCTACCGCATCACAGCGTACACCGATGTGCACGGCGGTAAGTGGCAGTTCAACTGGGCGGGACAGTCCGAACAGCTATTGTCAGCCGTTCAGCCCGACGGCGGGCGCTGGGAGTATGCCTGGGACGATCGCGGCAATATGACACTGGAGCACGACCCGCTCGAACGCGCAACGCTGAAAACCTGGCATCCGCTGTACGACTTCCCGTTAAAAGAGGTGCTGCCGGACGGCGGCGTCTGGCAGTACGAATACAACCTGGCAGGCGATGTGGTGGCGCTGACCGATCCTGAAGGCGGCGTGACGCGCTTTGAGTGGAACGATCAGGGCGACTTAATCCGCCGCATTGATGCGCTGGAGAACAGCCACCGTTTCTGGTGGGATGCGCTGGGCCAGCTGATCCGCGAGGAGGACTGCTCCGGTAACCAGAGCCAGAATCAGTATGATGGTGCCGGGCGCCTTATCCGCAGCACCGACCCGCTCGGCAATACTGACAGCTACGTCTGGAGCCCCGCCGGTCGCCTGCAGACCTATATCCGTGCCGACGGGCGCGAGACGCAGTTCAGCTACACAAAATCCGGCCTGCTCTGCGGACAGAGCGTCGACGGCGTCAGCACGCGCAGGGTAAAACTCAATGCGCGCGGCCAGGTGACGGAAGCCACCGACCCGGCAGGGCATGTGACCCGTTTCCGCTTCAACCGGGCGGGCCGTCTGGTGACGCTCACCAACGCTAACAACCAGGAGTGGCGTTTCGACTACACCCCGACCGGGCTGCTGACCTGTCAGCAGGATTACGCCGGGCGGCAGACGGAGTATCACTACAACGCCGCGCAGCAGGTGGCTTCGCTTGTACGCCACCCGGAGCGCGGCAGCGACCTGCCGGCGCAGGTGCTGAATTACGAATATGACGCCCTCGGGCGCATGACGGCGCGGGAAACCCCGGAGCACCGCACCGAGTACCGTTACAGCGCGCTGGCCACCGAAATCCGCCGTTATGCCTACACCGAGTGGCGTCAGGCCGCGGTGGAGATGCGCGAGCCGGCGCACAGCGAAGCCATCATCCTCGCGCGTAACAAGCGTGGCGACCTGGTCCGCGAGGAGAACCATTCCGGCGTTTATCAGCATGAATACGATGCCTTAAGCAACCTCAGCGCCACCACCTTCCCGGACGGGCGGGAACTGAAGTTCCTGCGCTACGGCACCGGGCACCTGCTGGAGATGCAGCTCTCCCTGAGCGGCAAAACGCTGCCGGTCACCGGCTACCAGCGTGACCGCCTGCACCGTGAAACGCACCGCACGATGGGTGCGCTGGAGCTGGAGACGCACTACGACATGGCCGGGCGCATCACGCACCGGCGCTGTACCGACAACCTGCGCGACCGTCTGGTCTCGGAGCGCCGCTACCAGTGGGACCGCGCGGACCAGATAATCCGCCGCATGTACACCGACGGCGCACCCTCCACTCCGGCAGAGAAGTACCGTCAGTCCCTGTGGGGCTACGACGCGGCCGGGCGCATGACGCAGAGCCTGCAGCCGGAAGGTGAAGAGCGTTTCTGGTATGACGCCGCGGACAACCGCACCACGCCGGAACTGCAGCCGGTGTGGAACAACCTGCTGAAACGCCTGGACGGCGTCAGCCGGGAGTACGACGGTTTCGGACGTATGGCCGTGCGGCACGACACGCAGCGCGGCGTGACTCAACGCTTCAGCTACGACGACGAGCACCGTATAAGCCGGGTGGAAATCGACGGTGACGCGGAGTTCACAAAAGCCGAATACCGCTATGATGCCCTGGGCCGCCGCACGGAGAAACAGGTGTGGCGACGCCATGCCCGGAAACCGGAGCGCACGCAGTACGCCTGGTCCGGCCTGCAGATGGTGGGTGAAACCAGCGACAGTCACCCGGACGCAGCGGTGCAGTACATCTACACCGAAAACAGCTATGAACCGCTGGCGCGCGTCGACAGCCACGGTGAGCATGCGGAAATTTTCTGGTACCACACGGAACTCAACGGCCTGCCGGACAGCGTGACCGACAGCAACGGCGACACCGTCTGGCGCGGTGCTTCCACGGCCTGGGGCCGCAGCCTGCGCGAGAGCACACCGGTAAACTGGGACACCCCGCAGAACCTGCGCTTTCAGGGCCAGTACCTTGACCGTGAAACGGGCCTGCACTACAACACCTTCCGCTACTACGACCCGGCGGGCGGGTGCTATACGCAGATGGACCCGATTGGTCTGCTGGGCGGGCTGAATACGTATACGTATGTGGTTGATCCGCTGGGGTGGGTGGATCCGCTGGGGTTGATGTGTGGTAAAACAACTCCTGTTTATCGTGTCGAAACTGATGTTGTAGCAAGTCAAAGGATTTTTATTGATGAGTTAGGAAATATTACTATTCCCGATAGAGAAAGAATGTTGTTTTTAAACTTTGGTAGTAAAGAAAGAGCTGCTGAATTTCGTGGTATGGGTGATAAACAAGTTAAAACTTTCGAGGTTAAACAAACCTTCCTGGACAAACTACGGGAAACGTCTATGACTGAAAGAGAGTTAGGTAAATCTAAAAACAAAGCAGATCGAAACAGGCCATTACGAGTTGATAAAAAAACGCCTGATCAATATGGATTAAGGCCAGAGCAGATTAATGAATTATTGGAAAACATCATACAAGGTTCTGGGAGAACATTATGAATTATTTGGATGTGTTGAAAGTGTACTTAGAAGATGAGGGGGAGAGAATTTCCTCATCTTCTTGTCTTAAAAAAAATAATGGGTTTATCGTCGAGTATACTACAACTTGTCGTGCTGGTTGCGGCGATTTTATATTGCAAAAAGCGAGAGATATATTATTAACAATTAATCAGAATACTTTCCCTAAGTGGCCCGATCTAGATTTTTGGCTTGCAATTTTACCTAAGTGCTTTACTAGTTCTTTTTCAAGTGATGGTGACGATTGGACCTTTGAGAATTGGCTTTACTGGTTTGAACCTGAAAACAGATTCTGGTTTTTATGGAGCGTCAATGCGATAGACGAGACCCACTTAAAAATTAGTATATTAGTACACGAACACCCTTTTCCATCAGAAGCTTTAGAGGTTTTATTCATGAAATTGGGTACTGATGAATTGGAAGAGGTGAATATTTGTTCTTGTAAATAGCAAATCAGAGGAAATAATAATCATCATGTTTTTTTATTAGAGTTAATTTTTGGATATGTTTATAAACATAACTAATTGCAATAACGACTTTAAGGAATAATCTTTTTTTGAATCGAAATTTCAGTATATTAATGATACCTATACCACACCGGAACGTATGCAGTACGCCTGGTCCGGCCTGCAGATGGTGGGCGAAACCAGCGACAGCCACCCGGACGCGGCGGTGCAGTATATCCACACCGAAAACAGCTATGAGCCGCTGGCGCGCGTCGACAGCCACGGTGAGCACGCTGATATCTTCTGGTATCACACGGAACTGAACGGCCTGCCGGACAGCGTGACCGACAGCAACGGCGAGACTGTCTGGCGCGGCGCATCAAGCGCCTGGGGCCGCAGCCTGCGGGAGAGCACACCGGTAAACTGGGACACCCCGCAGAACCTGCGCTTCCAGGGCCAGTACCTGGACCGCGAAACGGGCCTGCACTACAACACCTTCCGCTACTACGACCCGGCGGGCGGGTGTTACACCCAGATGGACCCGATAGGGCTGGCGGGCGGGCTGAATACCTATACCTATGTGGTTGACCCACTGGGGTGGGTGGATCCGTTGGGGTTAATGTGTAAAACAGTGAGTAGCAATACTACCGAATCTATTTTTAAGGTTCAGGGAAGTACTCCGTCTAACGTCAACCGGGTTAGAATCATTTTAGATGAGTCTCGGAGTCATAAGATTCAGCGTGGGACATTGAATATTAATATTGGAGATAGTGCACATGCTCAATATTTTCTTGATATAAGGGAGGTTAATGCACATTAACTAAGATGAAAATATTTTAGTTATCTTAAAAAGATTCCTATTTTAGTAGTTTATCGCTTTTAAAGAAATGTAAGTTTCGTGAAAAATGGTATTGACCATTTGGATTTTGATGTTCATCAAGAAAGATAAAGTATCCTATTGTTAATCAACAAAATGCAGATGAATTGATATACTGTTTGATTGAAGATGGATATCTTTATAAGAAAAACAAGATTGCTGATGAATTTTATAAGCGATTATCAATACAAAATTCATGGTGGGGTATTTACGATCTTATGTCTGATTTTTATATTAACTTCGACGAGGAAAAAACTTTACCCACAATATGTGAAAAATATGCACTATGAATAGTATGTGCCACGAGATTGGGTGGGAGAATTACTTTATTTTTGTGCTGAGGATTTGTTAAATGATTGTCAATGTTTTTGGATAAGAAATTGTGTCGATCATAGAAAAGAATTATTGAAAAATTTATTTTTTATAATTAAGAGAATTTAGAAGGTGTGGAGGTTTAAATTAAATAATATTTATAGACTTAAAATAACGTCATAATAGATGTTAGGAAAAAAAATTGAATTATTTGTTAGTTTATTGATTTTTGAGAGGGCTGAGTAGAACTAGCACATTAGATGGTCAAGCGTCATATTAGAGTAATTAACTCCCATTTGTTAAAGCTAAACGTACGATACTATTGTGCCAGCAGCTTACTAAGGCAGTTTTAATTGTTCATTTTTTATAAGGTAACAACATAAACACTTTCCTTTGGTAGAAGGCTTCTTGCTTCGCTGATATTATCTGATTTAATTAATTTGTGTATGTCTCTGACATCTTTAGTTAAATCTGATATGTTAACTATCCATTTTTGACAGTAGTCAATTACGGCTTGATTCCGTAATCCGATCTGTATCGTACGATAATTAAGTTTATTTAGAAATATGTCTCGCTCTGGATCCCATTGTATAACGACGTCTGATTCTTTTATTTTTCTCTTCCATTCTGTATTCTGTTCTGTCTCATGGTGTTGATGCTTACTTAGTATCCCTTGAGAAAGGATCTCTTTAAAGCCTTGGTGGCTGAGGTCGATTGCCAAAATACGACTTTGATTATAGTCTTTTTTCCCCCATCCAGAACGATACATCATCCATAAAAAAGAGGGTTTAATCCATGTCATTCTCGACATGCTAAAAGGAGGAGAAACAAAGCTTTTATTATCAAGAGCACTGTCTGCAATATTGTCAGAGTATGCCTGGTAAACGCGAATAAAGTCTTCTGTATAGAATGCTCTAATCTCTTTTTCTGGTTGAGGGGCATTTATTGTGTTTTTTTTCATGAAATTCTCGCTCCAACTTTTACTATATAAGCTATATTTGTACTATCTTACCACAAATCATATTAAATTGAGTATGTTTAATATTTGATTTAGACAGCGAAGTTTCAGTTATTAAATTTTACAAATATCATTTTTAGTTAGATGACTTCATCTGTTAAGTATCAAAAATTGCGATAGTCATTGCCTTAAGCAACCTCAGCGCCACCAGCTTCCCGGACGGGCGGGAACTGAAGTCCCTGCCCTACCGGGCACCTGCTGGAGATGCGGCTCTCCCTGAGCAGCAACACGCTGTCTATTAAAAACGTGCGTATAATACTTGGTAAGATAAGAGATGATGTTGATTTTGGCCGCGCAGATATCGCTGCAGGTTACAGCCCAAATAATCCTAGACCTAGAGGTTATACATGGCATCATCATCAGGATTCTGGTTACATGCAACTTGTTCCTACTGAAATACATGACGCTGTAAGGCACTCTGGTGGCATTGCTACAAACAGGAGATAATAATGGTTAATATCGTGAACTATAATAGTCCAGCTAGTACAGAAGAAATCACAACTTTCGAAAAAAGAGTTGGCGGTTCCTTTCCTGAGGATTATAAAGATTTTTTAAAGAAATATAACGGAGGCCAACCAGTCCCGAATGCTTTCAGCTTTTATTCTGATAGAGATGATGGTTCTGCAGTTGATTGGTTTCTTAGTTTAGGGAAGGAGAAATATAGTAATTTACAAAAGTATTATGATCAGTATAAAGATAGGGTGCCTCAGGGATTAATACCAATCGCGCATGATGCTGGTGGTAACCTTGTGTTGATTGGTGTAAATGGACACCAAGGAATTTATTTCTGGGATCATGAGTTTGAGGCTGATTCGCCTGATATGTCTAATGTTTATAAAGTGAGTGAGACTTTTACTGAATTCCTGGGTAACCTTCACGAAATAGAGTTGTGATTTTGCAGTGACCAATATGTTGTTACCTGCCTTTATTTTTGATAAGCGAAATTGCTTTCAACGAGCTTCTGTTACTAGCAGAGCAAACTACAACATTCTTGAAAGAAGATGACTTGGTGAAGTTAACGACGTATGGGCCAAAATTTTCAGTAAAGGAGGGTGGTAATGAATACAAACTATGTATTTGAACCGATAGATTTTATTTTTACAAATTCTTTTTTTAAAGGTTTATCTGCAGAAGATGTTAAAAGTTATGTGATTACAGATTCTTTGAGGGACGCCTGTGAATTTGCTTTTGAGAAAAATCTACCCGCGCCATATAAAGTCTGGGAGGATGTTATTGAAAATAATATAAAAGATTTAAGGGTTCATGATAAGTTTGATGATGCGGAAGAGGTTGTTAATGAATATTTAGCAAACTTACAAATCCAACATGCTGGTGTTTTATTGGAACACAGGAAGAAAAAAGTAAAAAAACTCAACACCGGTTATGATGATTTTTTATTTTCTGATGCTCGCGAAGATGCTTTTTTTGTTCTCTCCACAGTGGCAATAAATAGATTCTTAGATAATCCTCTACGCAATAACCTTTTTGAGGAAATATTTGACTGCTATAAAAAAGGCGGCTGGCCCTGTGGTCTTAAAGGCCATGACCTGATCGTATTTGATCCCAGTGCTTTAAAGAAATAAGTGTTCTAACAGCCCCGTCGGACCCCGCCATTCTGCATTCGTACCGACGGGCGCGAAACACGGTTTGCCTACACTGAGTGGCGTCAGGCCGCGGTGGAGATGCGCGAGCCGGCGCACAGCGAAGCCATCATTTTGGCACGTAACAAGCGTGGCGACCTGGTCCGCGAGGAGAACCACTCCGGCGTTTATCAGCATGAATACGATGCCTTAAGCAACCTCAGCGCCACCACCTTCCCGGACGGGCGGGAACTGAAGTTCCTGCGCTACGGCACCGGGCACCTGCTGGAGATGCAGCTCTCCCTGAGCGGCAAAACGCTGCCGGTCACCGGCTACCAGCGTGACCGCCTGCACCGGGAGACGCACCGCACGATGGGCGCGCTGGAGCTGGAGACGCACTACGACATGGCCGGGCGCATCACGCACCTGCGCTGCACCGACAACCTGCGCGACCGTCTGGTTTCGGAGCGCCGCTACCAGTGGGACCGCGCGGACCAGATAATCCGCCGCATGTACACCGACGGCGCGCCGTCCACCCCGGCGGAGAAGTACCGTCAGTCCCTGTGGGGCTACGATGCGGCCGGGCGCATGACGCAGAGCCTGCAGCCGGAAGGGGAAGAGCGTTTCTGGTATGACGCGGCGGACAACCGCACCACGCCGGAACTACAGCCGGTGTGGAACAACCTGCTGAAACGCCTGGACGGCGTCAGCCGTGAGTACGACGGTTTCGGGCGTATGACCGTGCGCCACGACACGCACCGGAGAGTGACGCAGCGCTTCAGCTACGACGACGAGCACCGTATCAGCCGGGTGGAAATAGACGGCGACGCGGAGTTTACAAAAGCAGAATATCGCTACGACGCCCTGGGCCGCCGTACGGAAAAACAGGTGTGGCGACGCCATGCCCGGAAACCGGAACGTATGCAGTACGCCTGGTCCGGCCTGCAGATGGTGGGCGAAAC
>NZ_JACVTW010000022.1:0-71902 GCF_016624785.1 Kosakonia sp. S42
CGACCTTGCCAAGGTCGGGGTCGCGAGTTCGAGTCTCGTTTCCCGCTCCAATCTTTCATCTCCAAAAAATTATCCACAGCGAAGAACCGCGCTGCGGGCGATTTCCTTTCGTGCTGAAAAAGTATTGTGAACAGAGTTATCCACAGGGCGAGCTTTGCTTAGCCGGATTTCTATTGCTTCGCTTACCAAATTATTTCTTTATAACTATCTGAATTATAAAATAAAAATAACATTTCAAAATGTTAACACGATCGCTTGACGAATTTGTTAACGTTGAAACGTAATGTGTTTTTTATTTTATTCACAAGCTGTGGATGGCTCAGGCATCGCGCGGCAGACCCTTTTCCACCACCCGCACCAGGCGCTGTTTTTGTGGCAGCTGTACCTCTACGACGCAGGCATTACGCTTCTCAATTTGCTGCGCAATCGCCCAGGCTATGTGCTCATCAAGAAGTGGGTGCTCACCCAGCCGCTGCTCCAGCGCCGCGATATTTGCCTCGTCCCACGGCGCATTGCCCAGCGCGACCGCAATATTGCGCAGCCAGCGCAGATGACCGATACGGCGAATAGCCGATCCCTCCGTGACTTTTAAAAAGTGCGCTTCACTCCAGGCGAACAATTCAACCAATGCTGGCGCGTGCAGGGCTTTGCGCGGGCTGAAATCCGGCTCATCCGTAAGCTGCGAGAAGCGGTTCCACGGGCAGATAAGCTGGCAGTCATCGCAGCCGTAAATCCGGTTCCCGATAAGCGGGCGGAATTCCTCGGGGATCGCGCCCTCTAACTCAATGGTGAGATAGGAGATACAGCGACGTGCATCGACGGTATAGGGCTCGACTATCGCCCCGGTTGGGCAGATGGTCATACAGGCGACACAGCGTCCGCATGCTTCCTCGACTGGTTGATCGACGGGCAGGGGGAGGTCAATCAGCAGTTCGCCGAGGAAGAAAAACGACCCCGCATCACGGCTGAGAATAAGTGAGTGCTTACCTGTCCAGCCAAGCCCGGCTTTTTCCGCCAGCGGCCGCTCAAGAATGGGCGCGGAGTCGACAAACGGTCTAAAATTCAGCGAAGCACACTGCTGCTGAATCAACTCGCCGAGCTTTTTAAGGCGGCTGCGCAGCAGCTTATGATAATCGCGGCCCAGCGCGTAGCGGCTGACATAGCCGAGCGCCGGGTTTTTCAGCGTGCTGGCGAAGGCCGCGTTCGGCGGCAAATAGTTCATACGTACGCTGATAACGCGAAGCGTGCCGGGGAGAAGCTCATGGGGGCGGGCGCGCATCATACCGTGACGCGCCATCCACTCCATCTCGCCGTGATACTGCTTATCCAGCCACGCCTGCAGCTTCGGCTCGCTGGCGGTGAGATCGGTATCGGTAATACCGACCTGCTGAAAACCTAATTCAGTGCCCCACTGCTTGATTTGTTTCGCTAACTGATTGAGATCGAGGGGCTGTGACATGACGGACCATAGAGATGAAAAAAAACGCGGCAAGTATACCACACTCCATCTGGCCTGCTGGCGACCTGAAACGTCTCGAACAAGAGGCGGCCGACAGCCTCGGCATTACGTTATACGAATTGATGCTGCGCGCTGGCCAGGCCGCCTTTCAGGTGGCGCGGGATAATTTCCCTGCGGCGCAGCACTGGCTGGTGCTCTGCGGGCATGGCAATAACGGCGGCGATGGCTATGTGGTCGCGCGCCTTGCTGCCGCTGCGGGCATTGAGATTACGCTCATCGCGATCGAGAGCGATAAACCGCTACCGGAAGAGGCGGCGCAGGCGCGTGAGGCCTGGCTCAATGCTGGCGGCACAATCCACGCCGAAGAGGCGCTCTGGCCTGAAGGCATTGATCTGATTATCGACGGCCTGCTCGGCACCGGCTTGAGTAGCGCGCCGCGCGACAACGTTGCGGCGCTGATTACGCGTGCCAACCAGCACGCTGCGCCGCGTATTGCGCTCGATATCCCTTCGGGCCTTAATGCGCAGACCGGCACGACACCTGGCGCTGTTATTCAGGCCAGTCATACCATTACTTTTATCGCCTTGAAACCAGGCCTGCTGACCGGCAAAGCGCGCGATGTGGTAGGCCAACTGCATCACCATGCGCTGGGCCTTGAGGCCTGGCTTGATGGGCAGCAGCCACCCCTTTCCCGTTTTGACGCCAACCAACTTTCAGAATGGTTTACGCCGCGCCCGCCAACCTCCCATAAAGGCGACAACGGGCGACTGGTGATTATTGGCGGTGACCACGGTACGGCGGGTGCGATCCGCATGACGGGCGAAGCGGCTCTGCGCACCGGTGCTGGTTTAGTGCGTATTCTGACGCGGCGCGAGAACATTGCCCCCATCATCACCCAGCGGCCAGAGCTTATGGTTGATGAACTTACTCCAGCGTCCCTTGATGAGAGCCTCGAATGGGCCGACGTGGTGGTAATTGGCCCCGGCCTTGGGCAGCAGGAGTGGGGCAAAAAAGCCCTGCAAAAAGTGGAGAACTTCCGTAAACCGATGCTGTGGGATGCGGATGCGCTGAACCTTCTGGCAATCAACCCCGATAAACGTCACAATCGCGTATTGACGCCGCACCCCGGCGAAGCGGCACGTCTGCTTAACTGTAGCGTGGCGGAAATTGAGAGTGATCGCTTACTTTCGGCACAGCGTCTGGTAAAACGCTATGCGGGCGTGGTAGTGCTGAAAGGCGCGGGCACGGTGGTGGCGAGCGCGGACGGCGAATGCGGTATCATTGATGCCGGCAATGCCGGAATGGGCAGCGGCGGCATGGGCGATGTGCTCTCTGGTATTATCGGCGCGCTGCTTGGACAGAAATTCAGTTTGTATGATGCTGCCTGTGCAGGCTGCGTCGCGCACGGCGCGGCGGCGGATCTGCGGGCAGCGCAGTATGGCCAGCGCGGCATGCTGGCTACCGATCTTTTTAGCACGCTGCTGCGTGTTGTTAACCCGGATGTAATTGATACAGAAAATGATTAATCGCGTGATTCCTTTACCTGATGAACAAGCCACCCTCGATCTCGGCCAGCGCGTGGCGCAAGCGTGCGCGGGCGCAACGGTGATCTATCTGTATGGCGATCTTGGTGCCGGCAAAACCACCTTTAGCCGCGGCTTCCTGCAGGCATTGGGTCACAACGGGAATGTAAAAAGCCCGACCTACACGCTGGTAGAGCCGTACGACCTCGATAAGCTGATGGTCTATCACTTCGATCTCTATCGGCTTGCCGATCCGGAAGAGCTGGAGTTTATGGGCATCCGCGACTATTTTGCCAACGACGCAATCTGCCTCGTCGAGTGGCCGCAGCAGGGCACAGGCGTATTGCCGGAGCCGGATATTGAAATCCATTTAGAGTATCAGGCGCAGGGGCGTGAGGCGCGCATTGGCGCGGTATCCTCATCGGGCGAATCGTTACTGGCGCGTATGGCTGGTTAACAGGAAAGGTGACGGGATGATCTCTCGCATGACAAGTTGGTTGGCGCTTACGCTGTTGATGCTCTGTTTCCAGGTTAACGCCGCGAGTTTAGCGGATATTCAGGTATCGAATGGCGAGAGCCAGGCACGTATCACCTTCAGTTTTATGGGCGATCCTGACTATGCGTTTAGCCAGCAGGGCAAGCGCAGCGTGGCGCTCGATATTAAGCAGACCGGCATTATTCAGGGTCTGCCGTTGCAATTTAGCGGTAACAACCTGGTAAAGAGCATCCGTGCCGGGACGGCGAAGGATAACCAGTCGATCCGCCTGGTGGTCGACCTGACGCAAAACGGCAAAACCCGCGCGGTAAAGCAGCAGAGCGGGGCAGGGTATACGGTGGTTTTCACCATCGATGCTGATGCACCACCTCCGCCTCCGCCACCACCTGTGGTGGTGAAGCGCGCCGAGACGCCGGTCATGACATCGCAGCCGAGCGCGCCTGCGCGCAACCCGTTTAAACCGGGCAACGATCGCATCACCAGCGTGGTGAGCAGTAATACCACCACCCGGCCCGCCGCACAGGCGCGAGTCGCCCCGGGCGATAAAGTGATTATCGCCATTGATGCCGGTCACGGCGGCCAGGATCCTGGCGCAATTGGCGCAGGCGGCACGCAGGAGAAGAGCGTGACGATTGCCATTGCGCGTAAGCTTCGCGCTTTGCTCAATGCCGACCCGATGTTTAAGCCGGTAATGACCCGCGACGGCGACTACTTTATTTCGGTAATGGGCCGTTCCGACGTGGCGCGTAAACAGAATGCCAACTTCCTGGTCTCAATTCATGCGGATGCCGCGCCGAACCGCGACGCGACGGGCGCCTCGGTGTGGGTGCTCTCAAACCGCCGCGCGAATAGCGAAATGGCAAGCTGGCTTGAGCAGCACGAGAAGCAGTCCGAACTGCTGGGCGGCGCGGGCGATGTGCTGGCTAACAGCCAGTCCGACCCTTACCTCAGCCAGGCGGTGCTTGATCTGCAATTCGGCCACTCCCAGCGTGTTGGCTATGATGTCGCCACCAATATGCTGAGCCAGCTTCAGCGCGTGGGCGCGCTGCATAAACGCCGCCCGGAGCATGCGAGCCTTGGCGTGCTGCGCTCGCCGGATATTCCCTCGGTGCTGGTGGAAACCGGGTTTATCAGCAATCGCAGCGAAGAGCGGCTGCTTGCCAGCGACGATTACCAACAGCAAATCGCAGCGGCCATTTATGGCGGTCTGCGTAACTACTTCCTTGCGCATCCTCTGCAATCAGCCCCGCAGGGCGGCGCGCAAATGGCGAATGCGGGCGCGCCCGCAGATGGTCTGCTTAACTAAGGATTCTTTTCATGCCGATACAGGTTCTACCGCCACAGCTTGCGAACCAGATCGCCGCAGGCGAAGTGGTTGAGCGCCCTGCGTCGGTTGTAAAAGAGCTGGTGGAGAACAGCCTGGATGCTGGTGCGACGCGTATCGATATCGATATTGAGCGCGGCGGTGCCAAGCTTATCCGCATCCGCGATAACGGCTGCGGCATCAAAAAAGAGGAGCTGGCGCTGGCGTTAGCGCGTCATGCCACCAGTAAGATT
The DNA here is from genome assembly GCF_016624785.1 of Kosakonia sp. S42. NCBI lineage: Bacteria > Pseudomonadati > Pseudomonadota > Gammaproteobacteria > Enterobacterales > Enterobacteriaceae > Kosakonia > Kosakonia sp. S42. The sequence goes on from NZ_JACVTW010000022.1 coordinate 5,036, forward strand.
GCCTCTCTCGATGATTTAGAAGCGATCATTAGCCTCGGCTTTCGCGGCGAAGCGCTGGCGAGTATCAGTTCGGTTTCGCGCTTAACGCTCACCTCGCGCACCGCTGAGCAGCAGGAAGCGTGGCAGGCCTATGCCGAAGGGCGCGAGATGGCGGTCACGGTAAAACCGGCCGCTCACCCGGTTGGCACCACCCTTGAAGTGTTGGATCTCTTCTATAACACCCCGGCGCGGCGCAAGTTTATGCGCACGGAAAAGACCGAGTTCAACCATATCGATGAGGTGATCCGCCGCATCGCGCTGGCGCGCTTCGACGTCACCATTAACCTCAGTCATAACGGTAAGATGGTGCGCCAGTACCGCGCAGTGGCGCAAGGCGGGCAGAAAGAGCGTCGTCTCGGTGCCATTTGCGGGACCTCTTTCCTGGAGCAGGCGCTGGCGATTGAGTGGCAGCACGGCGATTTAGCCCTGCGCGGCTGGGTTGCCGATCCGAAGAGCAATACCGCTGCGTTTACCGATATTCAATATTGCTATGTGAATGGCCGCATGATGCGCGACCGGTTGATTAACCATGCCATTCGCCAGGCCTGCGAAGATAAGCTGGGCGCCGATCAGCAACCCGCTTTTGTGCTCTATCTGGAGATTGACCCACACCAGGTGGATGTTAACGTCCATCCGGCCAAGCATGAAGTGCGCTTTCACCAGTCGCGGCTGGTGCATGATTTTATCTATCAGGGCGTGCTGAGCGTTCTGCAGCAGCAGCTTGACGCGACGCTGACGCTCTCGGACGAACCTGCGCCGCGCGTGCTTCCGGAAAACCGCGTGGCCGCCGGGCGCAATCAGTTCGCTGAACCGCGTGCTGCGCGCGAACCCGAGACAGGATCTTATTCACCCTCTTCCAGCGGTGGATCCTCCTCCGGTGCCTCTTCCCGTACGCCTGCAAATAGCGATCGCGGCTGGCCGAATGCGCAGCCGGGTTATCAGAAACAGCAGGGCGCGCTCTACCAAAAGCTGCTGGAAACGCCGGTGGTTGAACCGAAAGCGGAGAAGCGAGCACCCGCTGCGACGCCTGCGCTCGACGGGCATAGCCAGAGTTTTGGTCGCGTGCTGACGCTGATTGCCCCGCACTATGCCCTGCTTGAGCGCGACGGCAAGCTGGCGCTGCTGGCACTGCCGGTGGCCGAGCGCTGGCTGCGTCATGCGCAGCTCTCGCCCGATAATGGGCCGGGCTGCGGGCAGCCGTTGTTGATTCCGGTACGGCTGAAAATTTCTACTGACGAGCGCGCGGCGCTTAAGCGCGCGCAGCCCGTGCTGACGCAAATGGGCATCGAATTTGTGCCGGATGGCCATCACGTGACCATTCGCGCGGTGCCTTTACCCTTGCGCCAACAAAATTTACAAAACTTGATTCCTGAACTGTTAGGCTACCTGGCGCAGCAGACAAGCATTGACGCGGTGAATATTGCCCACTGGCTGGCGCGCCGTCTGGCGACTGAACATGCGCAGTGGAGCGTCGCTCAGGCGATCACTTTATTGGCCGACGTCGAACGGCTTTGTCCGCATCTGGTAAAGACCCCGCCGGATGGTTTATTACAACCTGTTGATTTACAAAAGGCGATGAACGCCCTGAACGATGAGTGAAGTGAGTAAGGCAAGCCTGCCGAAGGCAATTTTTTTGATGGGCCCAACGGCCTCCGGTAAAACAGCGCTCGCAATCGCGTTACGTAAAGTTTTGCCAGTTGAGTTGATAAGCGTTGATTCAGCCCTTATTTATCAAGGCATGGATATCGGTACAGCTAAACCGAACGCGGAAGAGCTTCGCGCTGCGCCGCACCGGTTGCTTGATATCCGGGATCCGGCGCAGGCCTACTCGGCAGCGGATTTCCGCCGCGATGCGCTGGCAGAAATGAAAGCCATCACCGATGCGGGCCGTATTCCTCTGCTGGTGGGCGGCACGATGCTCTACTTTAAGGCGCTGCTGGAAGGATTATCCCCCTTGCCATCAGCCGATCCGAAGGTACGAGCCGAGATTGAACAGCAGGCTGCAGAGCGTGGATGGGATGCGTTACATGCGCAGTTACAGATAATCGATCCTGTCGCTGCAGCACGAATCCATCCGAATGATCCGCAAAGGCTTTCCCGGGCACTGGAAGTTTTTTTCATTTCGGGTAAAACTTTAACAGATCTGACGCAAACGTCAGGAGACGCTCTGCCTTACCAGGTGCATCAGTTCGCCATCGCCCCGGCGAGCCGTGAACTGCTCCATCAGCGAATCGAGCAGCGTTTTCACCAGATGTTAGCTTCAGGTTTTGAAGCAGAAGTGCGGGCGCTATTTGCTCGCGGAGATTTGCATACGGATATGCCTTCCGTTCGTTGTGTGGGATACCGCCAGATGTGGTCCTATCTCGAAGGCGAGATTTCATACGATGAAATGGTTTATCGAGGTATTTGCGCGACGAGGCAGTTAGCCAAGCGACAGATGACCTGGCTACGCGGATGGGATGAGGTTCACTGGTTAGAGAGTGAAAAGCCAGAAAAGTCTTACCATGACGTGTTACAGGTAGTTAGTGCTATCGCAGGGTGAATGTGTACAATTACCGCGTATCGTGCGCAAATTTTTACGCAGTTTTCAGAGCTTCCGGGTTCTAAGTACAAAACAAGCATATAAGGAAAAGATAGAATGGCTAAGGGGCAATCTTTACAAGATCCGTTCCTGAACGCACTGCGTCGGGAACGTGTTCCAGTTTCAATTTATTTGGTGAATGGTATCAAACTGCAAGGACAGATTGAGTCTTTCGATCAGTTCGTAATTTTGCTGAAGAATACAGTCAGCCAGATGGTTTATAAGCACGCGATTTCAACTGTTGTTCCGTCCCGCCCGGTTTCACATCACAGCAACAATGCGGGTGGCGGCTCCAACAACAACTACCACCATGGTAGCAACGCGCAAGGCTCTGCACAGCAGGACAGCGAAGAAACCGAGTAAGGTTGAAGGCTGATTTCCAGATCGGGGAGCCAGTTTCGCTGTGTTCCCCGCTGGTATTTAATGAGGGTTTACGCTTGTTTGACCGTTATGACGCCGGTGAGCAGGCGGTGCTGGTACACATCTATTTTTCGCAAGACAAAGATATGGAAGATCTCCAGGAGTTTGAAGCTCTGGTCTCTTCCGCCGGTGTCGAAGCAATGCAGGTGATTACCGGTAGCCGTAAAGCACCGCACCCCAAATATTTCGTTGGTGAAGGTAAAGCAGTCGAGATTGCAGAAGCCGTAAAAGCAACGGGTGCGTCCGTCGTACTCTTTGATCATGCGCTATCCCCTGCCCAGGAACGTAACCTGGAGCGACTGTGCGAATGTCGCGTTATCGATCGCACCGGCCTGATTTTGGATATTTTTGCCCAGCGTGCACGAACGCACGAGGGGAAATTGCAGGTAGAACTGGCGCAGTTGCGCCATCTGGCGACGCGCCTTGTGCGTGGCTGGACCCACCTTGAAAGACAGAAGGGCGGGATTGGTTTGCGTGGTCCGGGTGAAACCCAGCTCGAAACCGACCGTCGTTTGTTACGTAATCGCATTACCCAAATCCTCTCGCGCCTGGAAAAGGTTGAGAAGCAGCGTGAACAGGGGCGTCGTTCCCGTACCAAGGCGGATATTCCTACGGTTTCACTGGTGGGTTATACCAACGCCGGTAAATCGACGCTGTTTAACCAGATAACCGAAGCGCAGGTCTACGCAGCTGACCAGCTGTTCGCCACGCTGGATCCGACGCTGCGACGCATTGACGTTGCCGATGTCGGTGAAACCGTACTGGCCGATACCGTCGGCTTTATTCGCCATCTGCCGCACGATCTGGTTGCCGCGTTTAAAGCGACGCTGCAGGAGACGCGCCAGGCGACGCTGCTGCTGCACGTGATTGACGGCGCTGATGTGCGCGTACAGGAAAATATCGACGCGGTGAACACGGTGCTCGAAGAGATCGACGCACACGAGATCCCGACGCTGCTGGTGATGAACAAGATCGATATGCTGGAGGATTTCGAACCGCGTATCGACAGAGATGAAGAGAACAAACCGACCCGCGTCTGGCTCTCCGCCCAGACGGGGGCTGGCGTACCACTGTTATTCCAGGCTTTGACAGAACGTCTTGCCGGCGAAGTTGCGCAGCACACGCTGCGACTGCCAGCGGAAGAGGGGCGTTTAAGAAGCCGGTTTTATCAGCTTCAGGCAATAGAAAAAGAGTGGACGGAAGAGGATGGCAGCGTAGGTATGCAGATACGGATGCCCATCGTTGACTGGCGTCGACTCTGTAAACAAGAACCGGCGCTCGAAGAGTACATCGTTTGATCGGCAAAGCCTGAAGATTTTTCCCCTTTGGGGGTGCCCGCCTGTGCGGGCATACACCGCAAAATAAATATGGAGCACATACATGGCGTGGAATCAGCCCGGTAACAACGGACAAGACCGCGACCCGTGGGGAAGCAGCAAACCAGGCGGCAACTCTGAGGGAAATGGAAACAAAGGCGGTCGCGATCAGGGGCCACCTGATCTGGATGATATCTTCCGCAAGCTGAGCAAAAAGCTCGGCGGTCTGGGCGGTGGCAAAGGCACCGGCGGGAGTAATCCAGGCGCTTCTGGCCCTCGCAGTCCACTGGGCGGGCGCGTGTTCGGCATCGCTGCCGTTGCTGCCGTGGTGATCTGGGCTGCGACCGGCTTCTACACCATTAAAGAAGCGGAGCGCGGCGTGGTGACACGCTTTGGTAAGTTCAGTCACCTGGTTGAACCGGGTCTGAACTGGAAGCCAACCTTTATCGACAACGTGACGGCGGTGAACGTCGAATCCGTTCGTGAACTGGCTGCCTCTGGCGTGATGCTCACCTCTGATGAAAACGTCGTGCGCGTTGAGATGAACGTGCAGTACCGCGTAACCGATCCTCAGCGCTATCTGTTTAGCGTCACCAGCGCTGACGACAGTCTGCGTCAGGCGACGGACAGCGCCCTGCGCGGCGTGATCGGTAAATACACCATGGATCGTATTCTGACCGAAGGGCGTACCGTTATTCGTAGCGATACCCAGCGCGAGCTGGAAGAGACCATTCGTCCTTACAACATGGGTATTACTCTGCTGGACGTCAACTTCCAGGCCGCTCGTCCGCCGGAAGAGGTGAAAGCCGCGTTTGATGATGCGATTGCCGCCCGTGAGAACGAGCAGCAGTTCATCCGTGAAGCGGAAGCCTACACCAACGAAGTGCAGCCGCGTGCAAACGGTCAGGCGCAGCGTATCCTCGAAGAGGCGCGCGCGTACAAAACGCAGACCGTGCTGGAAGCGCAGGGTGAAGTGGCGCGTTTTGCCAAGATCCTGCCTGAGTATAAAGCTGCTCCGGAAATCACCCGTGAGCGTCTCTATATCGAAGCGATGGAGAAAGTGCTGAGCCACACCCGTAAAGTGCTGGTGAATGATAAAGGCGGCAACCTGATGGTGCTTCCGCTGGATCAGATGCTGAAAGGCGGTAACGCGCCGGCGGCGAAGAGCGACAGCAACGGCGCAAATAATCTGCTGCGTCTGCCGCCTGCCTCCAATTCTGGCAGCAACGCCAACAGCAATTCGACTTCCTCAGCGGGAGATATCATGGATCAACGCCGCGTCAACGCGCAGCGTAACGACTACCAGCGTCAGGGGGAATAACGATGCGTAAGTCAGTAATCGCGATCATCATCATCGTGCTGGTAGTGTTTTTCACCTCGATTTTCGTGGTGCGAGAGGGCGAGCGCGGAATTTCGCTGCGCTTCGGTAAAGTGCTGCGTGACGGCGACAACAAGCCGTTAGTCTTCGAACCGGGCCTGCACTTCAAACTGCCGTTTATTGAATCGGTCAAACTGCTTGATGCGCGTATCCAGACCATGGATAACCAGGCGGATCGCTTTGTGACCAAAGAGAAGAAAGACCTGATCGTCGACTCCTATATCAAGTGGCGCATCAGCGATTTCAGCCGTTACTACCTGGCTACCGGCGGCGGTGACGTCTCCCAGGCAGAAGTGCTGCTGAAACGTAAGTTCTCTGACCGTCTGCGTTCTGAGATTGGTCGCCTGGATGTTAAAGATATCGTCACCGACTCCCGCGGCCGTTTGACCTCGGAAGTGCGCGACGCGCTGAACTCCGGCTCTGCGGGCACCGAAGATGAAGTGGTCACGCCAGCGGCGGATGACGCTATCGCGAAAGCCGCTGAACGCGTTCAGGCTGAAACGAACGGTAAAGTGCCGGTCATCAACCCGAACAGTATGGCCGCGCTGGGCATTGAAGTGGTCGATGTGCGTATCAAGCAGATCAACCTGCCGACGGAAGTGTCGGATGCGATCTACAACCGTATGCGCGCCGAGCGTGAAGCGGTTGCGCGTCGCCACCGTTCACAGGGTCAGGAAGAGGCGGAAAAACTGCGCGCTACTGCGGACTATGAAGTGACGAAAACGCTGGCGGAAGCCGAGCGTCAGGGTCGCATCATGCGTGGTGAAGGCGATGCCGAAGCGGCGAAACTGTTTGCTGATGCCTTTAGCCAGGATCCGGACTTCTACGCCTTTATCCGTAGCCTGCGTGCGTACGAAAACAGCTTCGACAGCAACCAGGATGTGATGGTGCTGAGCCCGGACAGCGATTTCTTCCGTTATATGAAGACGCCGACCTCAACCGCACGTTAATATCGCGTCAACGGTTTTGATAATGAAAACCACCGCCTCAATCCGGGCGGTGGTTTTTCTTTTGTGAGGATGACCCATGAACGCAACAATCTGGCTCGCGCTGGCGTTAGTTTTGGTGCTTGAAGGGCTTGGCCCGATGCTTTATCCGCGTGCCTGGCGGCGAATGATCGCCTCATTGAGCCAGCTTCCGGATAATATTTTGCGCCGTTTTGGCGGCGGACTTGTGGTTGCAGGCATCGTTGTCTACTACATGTTGAGGAAAACGATTGGCTGAGGCAATAATCGGCTAACTCGCGGGAATTTTGCACGGAAAAAGTGCTGATTCTCTAAAAAAGCGGTGGTAGAATCCATTTTTAAGCAAACGGTGATTTTGAAAAAATGGGTAACAACGTCGTCGTACTGGGCACCCAATGGGGTGACGAAGGTAAAGGGAAGATTGTCGATCTTCTGACTGAACGGGCTAAATATGTTGTACGCTACCAGGGCGGTCACAACGCAGGCCATACTCTCGTAATCAACGGTGAAAAAACCGTCCTCCATCTTATTCCATCAGGCATTCTTCGCGAAAACGTCACCAGCATCATCGGTAATGGTGTTGTGCTGTCGCCTGCTGCGCTGATGAAAGAGATGAAAGAACTGGAAGACCGTGGTATCCCGGTTCGCGAACGTCTGCTGCTCTCTGAAGCCTGCCCGTTAATCCTTGATTATCACGTTGCGCTGGATGTCGCTCGCGAAAAAGCGCGCGGTGCGAAAGCGATCGGCACCACCGGTCGCGGTATCGGCCCGGCCTATGAAGATAAAGTTGCCCGTCGCGGTCTGCGCGTTGGCGACCTGTTCGATAAAGCGACCTTCGCCGATAAACTGAAAGAAGTGATGGAATATCATAACTTCCAGCTGGTGAACTACTACAAAGTTGAAGCGGTTGACTACCAGAAAGTGCTGGACGATGTGATGGCAATCGCCGACATCCTGACCGCCATGGTTGTTGACGTTTCCGACTTGCTGGATCAGGCGCGTAAGCGCGGCGACTTCGTGATGTTCGAAGGCGCGCAGGGCACGCTGCTGGATATCGACCACGGTACCTATCCGTACGTCACCTCCTCTAACACCACCGCTGGCGGTGTTGCGACCGGTTCCGGCCTTGGCCCGCGCTACGTTGATTACGTGCTGGGCATCATCAAAGCCTACTCCACCCGTGTGGGTGCAGGTCCGTTCCCGACCGAACTGTTTGATGAAACCGGCGAGTTCCTCTGCAAGCAGGGTAACGAATTTGGCGCGACAACCGGTCGTCGTCGTCGTACCGGCTGGCTGGACGCCGTTGCCGTGCGCCGTGCCGTACAGATCAACTCCCTCTCTGGTTTCTGCCTGACCAAGCTGGACGTGCTGGATGGCCTGAAAGAGGTGAAAATCTGCGTCGCTTACCGTATGCCGGATGGCCGCGAAGTGGACACCACGCCGCTGGCTGCCGACAACTGGGAAGGTATCGAGCCGATCTACGAAACCATGCCGGGCTGGTCTGAAACCACCTTTGGCGTGAAAGAGCGCAGCGGTCTGCCGCAGGCAGCGCTCAATTACATCAAACGTATTGAAGAACTTACTGGTGTACCGATCGATATCATCTCTACCGGTCCGGATCGCACTGAGACCATGATTCTGCGCGACCCGTTCGACGCATAATCCTGCTTAAGGGCGCGAAATCCGCGCCCTTTCTCCTCGCTTTTTTTACCTTTCTGTTCAAATAAATTAGCGACCTGACTGGTGGCTGGTTTATCATCAATAAAGTCAATACCTGCGGGTATCTCGCTTTTTTTCCTGTTATTGAGGTTGGTGTGCAGTTAACAAGCTTTACCGATTACGGTTTACGCGCTTTGATTTACATGGCGGCATTGCCGGAAGGGCAGATGACCAACATTTCTGCAGTGACAGAAACGTATGGTGTCTCCCGTAATCATATGGTTAAGATAATCAATCAGCTAAGTCGTGAAGGCTATGTCGCGGCGGTGCGTGGAAAAAATGGCGGTATCCGTCTGGGCAAGCCCGCGCGAGATATTCGTATCAGTGATGTTGTGCGCTCCCTTGAACCGCTAACGCTGGTGAACTGCCACAGCGATTTTTGCCACATCACCAACGCTTGCCGACTGAAAGTCGCCCTCTCAAAAGCCGTGCAGAGTTTCCTGAAGGAACTTGATAACTACACGCTTGCCGATTTGGTTGAAGAGAATCAACCGCTTTACAAATTATTGCTGGTGGAATGACGAAACGCTCCGCCAGAGCTGACAACGGAGGAACCGCTATGTCACAAGATCCTTTCCTCGAACGCGAAACTGAAAAATACTCTAATCCTATTCCCAGCCGCGAATTTATCCTCGACCATCTCTCCAAACGCGAAAAGCCTGCCAGCCGCGATGAACTGGCTGTTGAGCTCAATATCGAAGGCGAAGAACAACACGAAGCCCTGCGCCGCCGTCTGCGCGCCATGGAGCGCGACGGGCAGCTGGTCTTCACCCGCCGCCAGTGCTACGCCTTACCGGAACGTCTCGACCTGCTGAAAGGCATTGTTATCGGCCACCGCGACGGCTACGGTTTTCTGCGCGTCGAAGGCCGCAAAGACGATCTCTATCTCTCCAGCGAGCAGATGAAAACCTGTATCCACGGCGATCAGGTGCTGGCACAGCCGCTGGGCGCGGATCGCAAAGGGCGTCGCGAAGCGCGCATTGTCCGCGTGCTGGTGCCGAAAACCGGGCAGATTGTCGGCCGCTACTTCACCGACGCTGGCGTCGGCTTTGTGGTGCCGGACGACAGCCGCCTGAGCTTCGATATCCTTATCCCGCCTGAAGAGATTATGGGCGCGCGCATGGGCTTTGTAGTGGTGGTCGAACTGACCCAGCGCCCGACTCGCCGCACCAAAGCGGTGGGTAAAATCGTTGAAGTGCTGGGCGATAACATGGGCACCGGCATGGCCGTCGATATGGCGCTGCGCACCCATGAAATTCCCTACCAGTGGCCGCCAGAAGTTGAGAAGCAGATTGCCGACCTGAAAGAGCAGGTGCCGGAAGAGGCCAAAGTGGGCCGCGTCGATCTGCGTAATCTGCCGCTGGTCACCATTGATGGCGAAGATGCCCGCGACTTTGATGACGCCGTTTACTGCGAGAAGAAACGCGGCGGTGGCTGGCGCTTATGGGTTGCCATCGCCGATGTCAGCTACTACGTGCGCCACGGTACGCCGCTGGACAACGAAGCGCGTAATCGCGGCACCTCCGTCTACTTCCCGTCGCAGGTTGTTCCAATGCTGCCGGAAGTGCTCTCCAACGGCCTCTGCTCGCTGAACCCGCAGGTCGATCGCCTCTGTATGGTGTGTGAGATGACCATCTCCGCCAAAGGGCGTCTGACCGGCTACAAGTTCTACGAAGCGGTGATGAGCTCCCACGCGCGTCTGACCTACACCAAGGTGTGGCATATGCTGCAGGGCGATGGCGAGCTGCGCGAGCAATACGCGCCGCTGGTAAAACACATTGAAGAGCTGCATACCCTCTATAAAACCCTTGAGCAGGCGCGCGCAGAGCGCGGCGGCATCTCCTTTGAGAGCGAAGAGGCGAAGTTCATTTTCAACGCCGAACGCCGCATTGAGCGCATTGAGCAGACGCAGCGTAACGACGCGCACAAGCTGATTGAAGAGTGCATGATCCTCGCCAATATCTCTGCGGCACGCTTCGTTGAGAAGGCAGAAGAGCCAGCGCTATTCCGTATTCACGATAAACCGACCAACGACGCTATTACCTCGTTCCGTACTGTGCTCGCCGAGCTGGGTCTGGAGCTGCCGGGCGGCAACAAGCCGGAGCCGCGTGATTATGCCGCGCTGCTGGAGTCGATCGCCGATCGTCCCGATCACGAGATGCTGCAAACCATGCTGCTGCGCTCGATGAAACAGGCGATCTACGATCCGGAAAACCGCGGCCACTTTGGCCTGGCGCTGCAATCCTATGCGCACTTTACCTCGCCGATTCGCCGCTACCCGGATCTCTCGTTGCACCGTGCGATCAAGTATCTGCTGGCGAAAGAGAACGGCGAGAAGGGTAACAGCACCGCAACGGGCGGCTGGCACTACAGCATGGAAGAGATCCTCCAGCTGGGTCAGCACTGTTCGATGGCCGAGCGCCGCGCCGACGAAGCGACCCGTGATGTTGCGGACTGGCTGAAGTGCGACTTTATGCAGGATCAGGTGGGTAACACCTTCTCCGGCGTCATCGCCAGCGTCACCGGCTTTGGCTTCTTCGTGCGTCTTGTTGACCTGTTTATCGATGGTCTGGTGCACGTATCGTCGCTGGATAACGACTACTACCGCTTTGACCAGGTTGGTCAGCGCCTGATTGGCGAATCCGGCGGTCAGACCTATCGCCTGGGCGACCGGGTTGAAGTGAAGGTTGAAGCGGTCAATATGGATGAGCGTAAGATCGACTTCTCGCTTATCTCCAGCGAGCGCGCCCCGCGTAACCCGGGTAAAACCGATCGCGAGCGTAATAAGAAAGGCACCGCAGGTCGCAGCAACGCGAGCAAAAAACCGCCGCGTCGGCAGGCCAATAAAAAGGTGAATTTCGAACCGGATAGCGAATTCCGTGGCGATAAAGCCAAGGGCAAAGCAAAAAAAGCGAAAAAGCCCTCTGAGAAAACGCAAAAAATAGCCGCCGCGACCAAAGCAAAACGCGCGTCGCGCAAGAAAAAAGCCGATTGATAATCAAAACCCCTTCTGCAAAGAGGGGGTTTTTCTTTATAGCGTCAGGGCAATAACGCTCCGCGAAATAATGCGTCAGAGGAAAGCCGTTTCGGCGCTACCAATTTCCGTTAAGTCATATCCATTGAATTTCATACCGATGCCGTGCTCTGGATCGATTTCCGTCGAAAAGAGTAAACCGAACTCCCTCTCTTCCTGCGACAGTAGATAGATTTTTATTAATGTCAGATCGCTGAGCGCTGCGGAATAGATCCGCGCCGTATAGTTCTGCGCTGCGATAATCGCGGTATCAAAAATGGCGTGTTGCTGATGAATAAGAAAGGCGATTGTCTCCCTTATATTTTCATCCACCACATCGCACTCAAGGGCAGTACATTGCACCGCCTGCGCGCCAAAAGCGGGCAGGGTTAAATCTGTCGTTATACCTTCATCATCTTGATAAAAATCGCGGTCATCGCAGCCCATTTCTTCTCTCCTGAGCAGGTTTGCATCCCCACGAAAAGCCGCGTCAGAGCGCGCTCTACAAGGGTTCGGTAGGGAGAAGGTTATCAAAACGAGAGGATATATCTTTAAAAAGATTGCGCGCTAACGTTTTCACGTCTAACTTGTCGGTGTTGTACAAGTTTCGTGGGGAAATCTGTACAACATACTGGGCTGACTGCAAAGGATAGCCACGTCACTTTTTCTAGCGAGTTTATGATGAATAACGCGACTTTTAAGACATTTGAGACTACAGACAGCAAGCTTCATGCCTTTGAGGCCGAAAAACAGATTATTGACGAGCTGACCTTTGCACTGAAATCAGTGAAAACCGTGGTAACCAATAAGGATCTGATTCTGGCCCTTATTAGCCGCCTCGAGACGGAATCCGATGTTGTCCAGAATGACATCCTGCGCAACGCGCTGGAGATGATTGTTCATCGCACTCAGGATGATATCTAAGTAAATGGATTTATCGCGGCAGCCTCTGCGCAAGCGGAGGCTGCCGTTTTTTATTAATGGATCTTATCGTCTGCGCCTGGCTTCCACTGTGCGAGGAAGTTCTTACGGCTCACCGGCGCACGCGAACGTTCGTTCGTCGTTTTGGCAATCATCGCCTGAATCTCATCAATAGCGCTGTCGCAGGCGGCAATGCCTTCGCGGTTTACTGCCTGTTTGCGTTTGTCATTGAGTATTTCCAGCACGGCGCGAAAAGAGACTGCCTCATCCGTGTTCAGCAGCTGTTTAACAGCTTTCTCGATAAGCACGCCTGCCTTTTTTTCGGTATCAATGGTGCTCATGGTCTCCTCCTGTAAGGGGCTGCGAAGCGAGGCTCTCACTCTTTCAGTGCGCTCTGCTTTTTCTGCCGCCCCTGCGTTGGTGAGCGTTCTCTGGAAAAGATCTCCAGCTGAGTCAAACCTGCATCTTTTAATTAATAAAAAATCGCCCTGAGCGAATAAAGATGCATATTTAAATCGCCTTATAAGCGTTGTCGCTAAAAAAAGTTTTCTTATAAGCGGTAAGACACTTTGTATAATAAATAATAAGCCGCTGTTTTGAATTAATCACTGTTTATTTAATTATAAAAGACATTTGCGCGCTCTCTTTTTTTTGAGAACTATCTGCTTTTTATTCTGTTATTAATAATAAATATGCATAAAAGCTGTGGTTTAAAAGAGTTTGTATTTCATATAGTTAGATGTTTTTTTGTATCAGGCGGGTGGCTATGGGAAGTTATTAAAAACCATAACAGTCTGCTCTATTTATTTGATAACAGTTGAGCATGAATTGAGATTTTGCTTAATGCTGAGATCCGGAAAAAAGCTGCCGTGAAGGTTATTTTCCAGATCTGCAACATACGGTTACGCTTGTTTATTAATAGTCACATTGTCATAGACCATAAATACCCGGGTCGTGCCAGCGAGGCCGCTATATCCACCCTGACCGCCGCCAAGATTGCAGGCGAGTGCGGTAAAGGTCCAGGCATCTTCTGTTGAAGCGCTAATCTGGCGTGTGGTTAAGGCCTCAAGACCATGCTGCTCGCCGAACGTGCGCACGCAGGCGGCATATTCGCCGAGCGGTTCGCGCACAGAAGGGTGCTCCCAGCCCCATAACCAGGAGCCCTCTTCCGTATCATAGGTGCCCACCACTTGAACCGGCGCGGTAATGACCCACCCCTTTTCATGATTGGTAAAGGTAATGGTGCCGGCATCGAGATCGACACCCCACTCGGCGCTGTCGATCCCCCACATCTCCGTTGCCGCCTGCGTACGCTGCTGCATCTCATTATTGGCGCGGGCAATGGTCAGCTCGGGTTCGCGAAGCGCTTCATCCTTCGCGTTATCGTTACCGCCGCCAAACCACTTCTTAAAAAAATTGGCCATCCAGGGTCTCCATTAACTTGTTGTCATTTCGGCAAAATTAAGCGCGTCAGGCTTAGATAACCAGATGAAAAAACACCGCCCGCAGGCGGTGTTGTCGTGGTTAACGAACCAGATGCAGGAAGTGTAGATGCTTTTCATATTGATCAAGAATATCGTTGATCAACTGCTCCTGGTTCCAGCCCATCACATCATAGTTTTGCCCGCCCTCTTTGAGGTAGATTTCCGCGCGGTAGTACTTATGCTGCTCCGCCTGTTGTTCATCGCTCTCCAGACCCGAAATCGCAAAGGTAGGGGTGTTATACCCGCGCAGCCTCACTTCATAGATAAAGTTAAGCTCATCGCCGAGGTCGACTTCGAAGCGAATACGATCGTCCGCCGCGTCGCTGATGGTGCTGCGCGTTCCCTGCTTATTCAGCTCCTCCTGCACCAGCGTCATGGCCGGCTGGATAACATCATCCATAAAGCGTTTTACCAGCGAGCGTTTGGGCAGATAGGCGATATTGCGTAACCGGCGCTGCCACGGAATCGGGTTGCGCGCCGCAGTCGGCGCGATGGTCGCCATGCTTTGGCTTTCACGTTTTGTGAGATCCCGGCGCAACGCTTTCAACAGCCCATAAATCGAGATCAGCAGGATCACCGAGAAGGGCAGCGCACTGGCAATGGTCACCGTTTGCAGGGCGCTTAAGCCGCCCGCCAGCAGTAGCGCAATCGCCACCACGCCCATCAGCCCTGCCCAGAAGATGCGCTGCCAGACCGGCGTATGGCTTGAGCCACCGGAGGCAAGCGTATCCACCACCATGGCACCAGAGTCAGCAGAGGTGACAAAGAAGACGATCACCATCGCCATGGCGATAAACGACAGGATGCTGGAGAAGGGGAAATGCTCAAGGAAGTTAAACAGCGCCAGCGCGACATCCTGCTGCACGGTGTCAGCCAGGTCGCGCGCGCCTTCGGTCATGATGAGATGGATCGCGCTGTTACCAAACACCGTCATCCACAACAGCGTGAAACCTGCCGGAACAAACAGTACGCCGGTGACAAACTCACGGATCGTTCTGCCACGGGAGACGCGGGCGATAAACATACCGACAAACGGCGACCAGGAGAGCCACCAGCCCCAGTAGAGCAGCGTCCAGCCGCCCAGCCAGTTGCTCGATTTCGGCTCATAGGCGTAAAGGTTAAAGGTCTTACTCACCAGTTCAGAGAGATATCCACCGGTATTCTCGACAAAGGATTTAAGCAGCAGCACCGTCGGGCCAAGCAGCATCACCAGTGCCAACAACAGTAGCGCCAGGCTGAGGTTCAGTTCAGAGAGGATGCGGATCCCTTTATCGAGCCCCGATACCACGGAAATGGTGGCAAGGCCGGTGATTACGACGATCAAAATGACCTGCACGGTTTCATTAATCGGCACACCGAAAAGGTGATTCAGACCAGCATTGACCTGCAATACGCCGTAGCCCAGCGAGGTGGCGACGCCAAAGACCGTACCGATCACCGCGAAAATATCGACGGCGTGACCCAAAGGCCCATAAATACGATCGCCGATAATCGGGTAGAGCGCGGAGCGCAGCGTCAACGGTAAACCGTGACGATAGCTGAAGAAGGCGAGGATCAGCGCGACAATCGCGTAGATGGCCCAGGCATGCAGACCCCAGTGAAAAAAGGTCAGGCGCATCGCCTGCTTCGCCGCCTCAATGGTTTCAGGTGTCCCCACCGGTGGCGATAAATAGTGCATCACCGGCTCTGCCACACCAAAGAACATCAGGCCGATCCCCATCCCTGCCGAGAAGAGCATGGCGAACCAGGAGTGGTAGCTGAAATAGGGTTGTGCATGGTCGGGGCCAAGTTTTATATCGCCGTAACGCGAAAGCCCAAGGAAGGTGACGCTCAGCAGGATCAGCGCGACGGCAAGGATATAAAACCAGCTGGCATTGGTGAAAAGCTCCTGCTGTAAGAGCTTGAATTTCGTGTCGGCGAGTTCGGGGAAAAGCGATGCGAAAGCCACAAGGAGCACGATTAATAACGCCGATGAGAAAAACACTGGCTTATTGATCGTGTTCCCGGCCTTTTCGGTCAAAAGATGTTGTTCGCTCATAATCTATTCATTCCATGGTTGGTTGCCCTGAACGGATATAAAGAACATCGAAATAGTAACAAATATGATGGTCAAGAGAAGTTATTATTCGAATGAATATAAGCATGTAAAAAATAAGCTTTATGCGGTAATGCCTGGGCTGGTGTCATCCCTGGGCCCGCAGGGTTTTGTCTTTGTTACTGGAAGGAGAGGCGCAGTAGAGGATCGATCCTGCCTGCACGCCAATGTTAAGGCGAGGGAAACGGGGAGAAGCATTCTCCCCGGTATGCACAAATATCAGAAGGTGACGCCAGCGCCCAAATAGGCCCCGTCAATAATGGTGTGGCCCGGACGACCATCTTTGCCATCGACGCTTGCGTGGCGGTAACCGGCTTTGAGCGTAAGCGGGGTGAAAGGTGTCCACTTGATGCCGCCATTCGCTTCAACGTAGTTTTTCACACT
Organism: Kosakonia sp. S42; assembly: GCF_016624785.1. Taxonomy (NCBI): domain Bacteria; kingdom Pseudomonadati; phylum Pseudomonadota; class Gammaproteobacteria; order Enterobacterales; family Enterobacteriaceae; genus Kosakonia; species Kosakonia sp. S42. The sequence continues at coordinate 21,351 of NZ_JACVTW010000022.1, forward strand.
GTTGGTCAGACCTTCCGGTGCAGAGTAGCCTTCGCCATAGAGATGAATGCTGTCCGTCAGCGCCCAGTCGATGCCGCCGCCAATCGGGAAGGCCACGCCGTTATCGCCTTTTTTCGGCCCGAGGTAGACGGCTTTTGTGCCGGCTGAGAGGGTCAACGGACCAAGGCCAAAGTTATAGCCCACGCCCAGGCTGCCGAGCTGCGCGCCATCTTTGGTATTTTTTACCCAGTTGCTCTCTGCATATAAGCCGTCTGAGCTTTTGCCTAATTCAGCATTGAGATTGGTGTAGTTCTTACTTTGTTCGGCGGTAAAACCCATTGCCAGCGCTGAACCCGATGCCATCACCAGAGATAAAGATAAAAGTACGGATAATTTTTTCACGTTTGCTACTCCTCAATAATTTCGCAATGAACTTATCAAGTGAGCGGCTGTCTGAAAAATTGCGCTGGTCTCAAAATGTAAATTGCGTAACGACTGATATTTAATGCTCGTTATGGCTATTATTTAACGAAGTCAATGCTGGTTACCCGTCTGGTTTAGCGTTGGTTTAATTCCCCGCCTCAATTAATAGTGAATATTTTCCCTGGTTGCTCTTTTTTTAACCATCGATTTAAATGTGAAAAGTATTACCGTCGCAATTAATAATAATCATTTCTCTTTGACCTTAATATGCAGTTACATTCTTTGAAATAATTATATCTGTCACGAACTTTATAACCCTGCTTGCTTACAGGTTTGCATTATCTATCGGCCATTGCTGAGGGGCTGCTCCGCTTCGCTAAAGCACGCTTGCTCCAGCGCGCAACCGCGTGGTGTAAAATTATTTTTAACGACATTAATAGCACCCTAATAAAATGCCACCGCTAAAAAGCTAAATAAATATGATATATCCTAAGCGAGGTGGTAATATTTTATGCCGAAATGAATTCGTTGTGCGTTGCAGTAATACGTGATTTAGATCATGAATACTGTACTTTACGCATAAGCTGAAGAATAAATCATAAAGTTAAATTTTAGGGCTGACGATAACTGGAAATAGCGCCCCCAATCTAACTTTATGGTGAACCGTATGTCCGTTACCGCTTTTGTAGGAAACATCGCGAATAATCTAAGCGTCGGCAAAAAACTGACCTCCAGTTTTATTATCGTGCTTATTATTATGATGATTACCGTTGCAACAGGTCTTATTGGCTTTAAAAAAGTTGAAGAAAATGCGGACAAAGAAGCGGTTACCGTGCAGATGGTAAATACACTCAGCACCGCACGCCTTAACCGCACCCTTTATCAATATACCGGCTCGGCAGAAAACGCGGATAAAAACCTCAAGGCTTTACAACAAATTATCGAGCTGGCGAAAACACTGGATACCTTTTCCTGGAGCCAGGAAGGGCAGGCAAAAATTGACAGCCTGCAACAGCAAACCGAAACGTACATGGCACAAAGGAGCGTCTTTGTCTCATCAATACAGCACCGTAATGAACTGGCCGCCGCGTTGCGCAGCGCAAAGATTGAAGATATCGCCCGGCAGGCCGCGGCACTGAGCACCAGCGATAGCCTTACACCGGAAAGCGCGGTGGTGGCCGTGCGCCTTGAAGCCCGGTTGCAGCAGTCGGCGCTGTTAATTGAAGAGCTGATTGATTCCGGCAGCGCTGATACCGCCGCCCGTCTCAGCACCGCGCTTCAGCAAAGCGCGGAATATGGTCAAGCGCTGGTCGCGCAGGGCGGAGATCTCGCCTCTTTAAATGCCGCATTGACCACCGAGCTTGCCAGCCTGCAGGGGAATATTGACCAGTTCGTTACTACGTTTGCCAATCAGGCGACGCAGTCGAAAACCCTGACCGGTACCGCCACTCAGTTAAACGAATCCGTTGAGAATTTCTTCGTCTGGCAGCAGGCGCAGGTGAAGGAAACCATGTCTCATGCGATGACTATCATGCTGATTGCCGCCGCAGTAGGCATTGCGATTGCACTGCTGATTGCCTGGCGCATCACCCGCAACATTACCCGTCCGCTGCGTGAAACGCTGCATATTGCCGAGCGCATTTCGCAGGGCGATCTCACCATGTCCATCTCAACCCAACGTCGCGATGAGCCGGGGCTGCTGCTGCAAGCGGTTTCCGTGATGAATGAGAACCTGAAAGAGGTGATCTCTCGTGTGCGTAGCGGCGTGGAGAGCGTGTCGCGCGCCTCGGCAGAAATTGCCGCCGGCAATATCGATCTCTCTTCGCGTACGGAACAGCAGTCCGCTGCGGTAGTGGAAACTGCCGCCAGCATGGAGGAGCTGACCTCGACGGTGAAACAGAATGCGGAAAACGCCAGCCACGCCAGCAAACTGGCGGCAGAGGCCTCTTCCAGCGCCGATCGCGGCGGCAAGATTGTTGGTGAAGTGGTCACCACCATGGAGGGGATCCGCGCCAGCTCGCACAAAATTGGCGATATCATCAACGTTATTAACAGCATCGCTTTCCAGACCAATATCCTCGCGCTCAACGCTGCGGTAGAAGCGGCGCGTGCGGGCGAACAGGGACGCGGGTTTGCGGTGGTCGCAGGCGAGGTAAGAACGCTGGCGCAGCGCAGCGCCACGGCGGCGAAAGAGATTGAAGCCCTGATCCACGAAGCGGGCAGCCAGGTTGAGAACGGCTCTAAGCTGGTGGCGGGTGCCGGTGAAGCGATGGAGGGGATCGTCACCTCTGTGGCTCAGGTACGTAATATCATGAATGAGATTGCCGGCGCGTCTGAAGAGCAGAGCCGCGGCATCTCGCAGATTGGTCAGGCGATGGCAGAGATGGATACCACCACCCAGCAGAACGCCGCGCTGGTGGAGGAGTCCTCTGCGGCGGCAAGCTCCCTCGAAGAGCAGGCGCGCGAGCTGGAGCAGACCATCTCCATCTTTACCCTCTCCGGCCATAAAGCGCAGGCCGCGAAAAAGCCAGCGGCAAGCAAGGCCGCCGCGCTTAAACCGGCGCTGGCAGAGACAAGCTGGGAGAGTTTTTAACGCGCATTGCCCGGGGTTTAGATAAACCTGCCGCCTCGTGCGGCGGGTTAAGTTCGACCTGAGGCGTGGGTTAGTTATAATGGGCGCCGGTGATATCTATCACGGCCCTAACAACCCGGCGCAAACCGCCCCAAATGAGTACCATCAATGAGTGAAATGATTTACGGCATCCATGCGGTGCAGGCCCTGCTGGAGCGCGCCCCGGAGCGTTTTCAGGAAATCTTTATTCTGAAAGGCCGCGAAGATAAGCGTCTTATGCCGCTGATCCACGCGCTGGAAGCGCAGGGCGTGGTGATCCAAGTGGCGAACCGCCAGTATCTGGATGAGAAGAGCGAAGGCGCGGTGCACCAGGGGATCATTGCACGCGTTAAGCCTGGCCGTCAGTATCAGGAAAACGATCTGCCGGATCTGATCGCCAGCCTCGATCAACCCTTCTTTTTGATCCTCGATGGCGTGACGGATCCCCATAACCTCGGGGCCTGTTTACGTAGCGCCGATGCGGCGGGCGTCCATGCGGTGATCGTGCCGAAGGATAAATCGGCGCAGCTGAACGCCACGGCGAAAAAAGTGGCCTGCGGCGCGGCGGAGAACGTACCGCTGATCCGTGTGACCAACCTGGCACGCACCATGCGTCTGTTACAGGAAGAGAGTATCTGGATCGTCGGCACTGCGGGCGAAGCGGATCACACCCTGTTCCAGAGCAAAATGACCGGCCCGATGGCGCTGGTGATGGGCGCGGAAGGCGAAGGTATGCGCCGTCTGACCCGCGAGCACTGCGATGAGCTGATCAGCATTCCGATGGCGGGCAGCGTCTCCTCGCTAAACGTTTCGGTCGCGACCGGTATCTGCCTGTTTGAAGCGGTGCGCCAGCGCAGTTAAGTGCACGTAATGCCGGATGGCGCCTTGCTTATCCAGCCTACGTAATAGCCACCGTTACTCCTCAAGCGACCGCAGATGGTCATCTTTATTGAGCGTCATCAGCGCTGCAATACTCACCACTGCTGTCGCCATCACGTAATAGGCCGGAATATCCAGGTTACCGGTCTCCTTAATCAGCCCGGTAATGATCAACCCCGCACAGCCTGAAAAGAGCGCGTTTGAGAGCGAATAGGCCACTCCGAGGCCGGTGTAGCGCACGCGCGTCGGAAACATCTCTGACAACATCGCCGGGCCGGGGCCTGCCAGCACGCCCACCAGACCGCCCGCAATCAGCACTACCACCGCTTTCACCGCCAGCGTGCTCGACTCTGCCTGCAAGATTTTGAGCAGCGGCAGCGCGAGGATCAGCAGCAAGATGGTCGCCGTCACCATCACCGTGCGGCGGCCATAACGGTCACTCGCTATCCCGGCAGGAATGATGGTCAGCGCAAAGCCGACATTGGAGATCACCGCAATCAGCAACGCCTGGTTAAAGCCGGTATGCAGCGCCGATTGCAGGTAGGTCGGCATAATCACCAGATAGGTGTACCCGGCGGCGGACCACACCATCACCCGGCCGATACCCATAAAAATCGCTTTCAGCGTCGCGGCGCGGTTGGCGCGCTGGGCGACCGGTTTCTCCTGCTGCTGCACAAAGCTCGGCGTCTCCTCCATGCTCACTCGCAGCCACAGCGCAACCACGCCCATCGGCAGGGCGAGGAAGAAGGGGATGCGCCAGCCCCACTCGTGCAGTGCTTCCGGCGTGAGGATCGTCGAGAGCAGCGCCACCACGCCCGCGCCGCTGAGCAGCCCCAGCGCAACGGTAAAGGATTGCCAGGCGCCATACAGCCCGCGTTTACCGCGCGGGGCGAACTCGGTCATCAGCGACACCGCGCCGCCATACTCACCGCCGGCAAAAAGCCCCTGCAAAATGCGCAGCCCGGTAATGATCAGCGGTGCGGCAATGCCAATCGAGGCATAGACCGGCACCATACCGATAGCGGCGGTCGCCAGCGTCATCAGCACCAGGACGATAATCAGCGTCGGTTTGCGCCCGAGCCGATCGCCGATGCGCCCAAACAGCACCGCGCCCAGCGGGCGAAAGAAAAAGGCGATGGCAAACGAGGCGTAAGTGAGGATCAGGCTGGTCAACCCCGTGTCGCCCGCCAGCTGGAAGAAGTTTTTCGCAATCACGGTGGCGAGAAAGCCATACACCGCAAATTCGTACCACTCGATAAAGTTGCCAATCGAGCCGGCGATAAGCGCACGCTTGTGCGCATCTGGCGCAGGGTGAGGTGAATGCATAATGATTCTCGTTGTGAAGGTGAGAATAAATTATTCATTAGAATGTTCGCAGAGAAATATATTATTCCTGAATAATGTGAGCCGTTTCACGATTGATCGCAATGATATTACCGCTGTGTGACCCCCCTCCCATGCAGCGCCAGCGCGGGCTGTCCATACTTAGCGGCGTGGCCATTGAAGGAGGGCGAGAGCATGCGCTGGCAAACGCACACCGTTTTTAACCAACCCATTCCCCTGCATAACAGCAACCTGTTTCTGTCTGACCGCCCGCTCTACGACGCAGTGATGCGCGAGGGCGCGGCGTGGGATGCAGAACTGCTCGCCAGCATCGGCCAGCAGCTCGGCACGGCGGAATCCCTTGAGCTTGGTCGGCTGGCAAATGCCAATCCGCCGGAACTGCTGCGCTACAGCAGCACCGGCGAGCGGCTGGATGATGTGCGCTTTCACCCGGCCTGGCACCTTTTGATGCAGGGACTGTGCAGCAACCGCGTGCATAACCTGGCGTGGGAAGAGCAGGCGCGCGCCGGATCGTTTGTCGCGCGCAGTGCCCGTTTCGTGCTGCATGCGCAGGTGGAGTCCGGCACGCTGTGCCCTGTCACTATGACCTTTGCCGCCACGCCACTATTGCAGCAGGCACTTCCCGCTGCTTTTGCTGGCTGGCAGCAACCGCTGCTGAGCGATCGCTACGATCCCCATCTGCTGCCGGGCGGGGAGAAGCGCGGGCTGCTTATCGGCATGGGGATGACAGAGAAACAGGGCGGCTCCGATGTATTGAGTAACACCACACGCGCGGAGAGGAGCGGCGATCACTACCGGCTGGTGGGGCATAAGTGGTTCTTTTCGGTGCCGCAAAGCGATGCGCATTTAGTGCTGGCGCAGACGCCGGGCGGGCTCTCCTGCTTCTTTGTGCCGCGCTTTCTGCCGGACGGTGAGCGTAACGGCGTGCGCCTCGAGCGGCTCAAAGAGAAGCTCGGCAACCGTTCGAACGCCAGCAGCGAAGCGGAGTTTGTTGACGCCTGCGGCTGGCTGCTGGGTGAAGAGGGCGACGGCGTGCGCCAGATCCTCAAAATGGGCGGGCTGACGCGCTTTGACTGCGCGCTCGGCAGCCACGGCCTGATGCGCCGCGCCTTCTCCGTGGCGCTCTATCATGCCCATCATCGCCAGGCATTTGGCAAAAACCTTGTCGATCAGCCCTTAATGCGCGACGTGCTCAGCCGCATGGCACTGCAACTGGAGGGGCAAACGGCAATGATCTTTCGCCTCGCCCGCGCATGGGATAACCGGGCTGATGAACAGGACGCGTTATGGGCGCGGCTCTTTACGCCGGTGGCGAAGTTCGCAGTGTGTAAAAGCGGCATACCGTTCGTCGCCGAAGCGATGGAGGTGCTGGGCGGGATCGGTTACTGCGAAGAGAGCGAACTGCCGCGGCTCTACCGCGAAGTGCCGGTCAACAGTATCTGGGAAGGTTCGGGAAATGTGATGTGCCTGGATGTGCTGCGCGTGCTGGCCAAACAGCCGGGCGTGCTGGCGCTATTAAGCGAAGAGTTTGCGGCGGTCAAAGGGCGGGATCGCCATTTCGAACGCGCCTGGCGACAGCTCCAGCCGCGGCTGCGTAAGCCGGACGAGGTGCAAGGGCGGGAGATTACCCGGCAACTTTGGCTACTGGGCGTCGGTGCGCAAATGCTGCGGCACGCATCGCCGCCGATAGCGCAGGCATGGTGCCAGATGATGCTTGATACCCGCGGCGCGTCGCGACTGGATGAACAGGTCAAAAGTGACCTGCTGCTGCGCGCCACGGGCGGAGCCCATTAATCCATTTTTAAGCGGAACAGGCTAACCAGCTCGCTCAGATGCGCCCCTTTTTCACGCAGAATGCGCGCGGTCTCTTCACTCTGGGTCACGCGTCCGGCGTTGATGTGCGTGGCATCGCCAATGTGCGTCATCGCCAGGTTAACCTGATTAATCCCGGCAGACTGTTCATGGGACGCATGGTTAATCTCATGAACCAACTGGTTGATATTGTTCATGTGATTGATGATCGCCTGCATCGCGATGCGGGTCGCTTCCGACTGAGAGTGACCTTCGCCCACTTTTTTTAGCGTATCGCCAATCAGCGCGTCGATCTCTTTCACCGCGTTAGCACTGCGTGCCGCCAGCGCGCGTACTTCCTGGGCGACAACGGCAAAGCCTTTGCCATGCTCGCCTGCGCGCGCCGCTTCCACCGCTGCGTTAAGCGCGAGGATGTTAGTCTGGAAGGCAATTGACTCGATCACATGGGTAATATCGGCGATACGCTGTGAAGCGGCGCGAATATCTTCCATTGTCTCAACGGAGTGTTCGACGGTCTGGCCGCCTTTTTTCACCGCGTCAGTGGTTTCATTCACCAGGTGCTGAGTCTGCTCCATATTGGCGGCGTTTTGCTGCACGGTGGCGGCAATCTGCTCCATGCTGGCGGAGGTCTCTTCCACGCTGCTGGCCTGCTTATTGATTTGATCGCTGATCTCGCTGCTGTCGGCGGCCAGCGCATTGGTGCCTAGATTAATCTCGGCGGCGGATTCGCGCACCTGCAGCACAATTTTATGCAGCCCATCGCCAATGCCATTGATCGCGGCGATCAGCTCTCCGACTTCATCGTGACGATCCACTGCCAGCGTGGCGCGCAGATCGCCTGCGGCATACTGCTGTGCCAGATCGATCACGCTACGCAGCGGACGCGACAGCCAGCGGCGAATAATCACCACAAACAGCGTCGCGAAGAGCAGGGAGACGATCACGCCCGCCAGCAGGAACTGGTTACGCATCGCGTTAACATCGTGCAGCAGCGTGGCTTTATCGACTTCACCCACGACCGCCCAGTTCCAGCCGGGCAGTGTGGTGTAGGAGAGCAGCAGCGTGCGGCCATCGGCGCTCTGTTGTGTCAGGGTGCCGCTCTCGTTGTTCAGCACCGCCTGCAGATCGCTTTCGCTCCACTGCGGGCGTTTGCCTTCCTGGTCGCCGTGGAACAGGTAGTTACCGAGGTTTTTTCCAGGGTTGCGGTCAATCACGAAGAAATGCCCGCTCTCGCCCAGTTTGCGCCCAAGAATTTTGCCGCGCATCACCTGCCAGGAGCGGCTGATATCGACGCCGACAAACAGAATAGCGATGGTATTGCCGCTGGCATCTTTTACCGGCTGGTACTGGGTGATATAGCGCTTGCCGAACAGCAGCGCGAGGCCGCGATAGACCTCACCTTTCATCACCTGTGCAAACGCCGGGCCGGCGGGATCGAGCTTGGTGCCGATCGCGCGATCGCCATTCTCTTTACGCAGGGAAGTGGCAACACGCACAAATTCGTTGCCGCTGCGCACGAAGAGGGTGGCAATCGCGCCGGTGCGGTTAAGGAAATCATCGGGAATGGCGTTGTTGTTGTGCAGCTCAACGTCACCAGCTTTCAGCAGTGGAACGTCGATGCCGTTAATCTCGCGGCGCTGCTGCGGATCAATGGCAAGCGGCTGCGGCAGGAAACTGCCGAACAAGCGGGTGTAGCTTTCAACTTCTTCAGTGAGGCTGCTGTTGAACATCTCTACCATGTCGACCACGCCGGTGGACTGGCTGTGCAGATCTTCCATAGCCAGCGTTTCCAGCTGTTGGCTGGCGTTGTTGCTCATTAGAAAGGTAAACAAGAGAAATAGCGTCGCAACGCTTGCACCAGTCAGCAAAGAGAGCTTTGCACCAAGGCTGGCACGACGAAAGAGGGCGCTCATAATGTGTCCGTTTTTGTATGTGTGAGCCTCCTTAACGGCAGGGAGCGGACAACATTTAGCGTAGATTTGTAACAATGTGTTACACGGATGTATCACCCGAATAACATAATCTTAAAGAAAGTAGGGGCATAAAGAAACGCCCTGATTTGGTGGCTTTTTACTTACGATACTCAGGCGTAGAGAATCGCCTGCACCTGCCATGAATCAACCTGCATCGCCTCCTGCATGCGAATAATGCGATACCAGGAAGCACCCTGTTCATCCGCTTTCAGGGCAATGACACGCTCAACATCTTGCTGGCTACCTGCGACGTTATCGACCGAGATAAGGCCAATTTCGTTAAGCCCCGTCACGCGATCGGCGCAGGCGAACTCGGCGGACTGCGCAGTGGTGTGCAGCATACCGGCAGAGAGTAACAGCGAGTTTAAGGCGAGAGATTGTTTCATTGTCGTCAGCTCCATTTTTCGCTACCCCGAGTCGGATCGGGGCTTCCTTACGCACAAGAGAAGTCAGAACCCAATAGTGCACAGAAGAACATCAATGGACGCAAAGCAGTGTAAAAGTCCTTAAAATCAATACCTCGCTACGATCGATAAAGCAGGACGCGACCATACCAACGGCCGGGGAATACGCTGTCATCCATCATGATGATGACGTAATAGTCTGCTTTCGCCTCGGAGGCTTTGGCTTTGAGCGCTGTTTCGACATCCATGGGCGAGCCCATTACCGTGACGTTAACCGCCCCGATCTCCCGCAATCCCTGCGTCTGATTTCGACTGATCTCTTGCGGCGTTTCCGTGGCCGGCGGCGCAGGTTGCGGTTTGCCTTCCAGCGCGGCACAGCCGCTGACAAGCAGGGCAAACAGCAGCGGCAGCAGGGCGCGCATCGGTTTCTTATCTCTACTGATAGCCATAGTGTAGTTCCTGATGGGTTTCACTTTGGGGGTGATATTCCCGAAGTGTTAGCTTGAGCACTGATTTCGAATGAAAGTGTTTTGAAAGCGTAATCTGGCTCTCATCATGCGCAATGCTTATGCGGAATCTGGCTTGCGCCAGCCCGCTGCGAGTGGCATATCTGCACTATAGATCACGGAGGGTAAAATGATTGAAATTCAGACAGACCACTTTGCAGGTAATGAGGCGCTGCACGCCTTCCCCGCCGGAAAAGGGCAACAACCGCTCCCCTGCGTCGTGTTCTACCACGGCTTCACCTCATCAAAGCTGGTTTACAGCTACTTCGCCGTCGCGCTGGCACAGGCGGGTTTTCGCGTGATCATGCCCGACGCGCCCGATCATGGCGCACGCTTTAGCGGCAATGCTGAGCGCCGCTTGCGTCAGTTCTGGCAAATCCTGCTGGGCAACCTTGAAGAGTTTGCCGCGCTGCGCGATGCGTTGCACCAGCGCAACCTGATTGAAGATAACCGGCTGGCGGTGGGCGGCGCATCAATGGGCGGCATGACGGCGCTGGGCATTATGACCCGTCACCCGGAGGTGCGCTGCGTCGCCAGCCTGATGGGATCGGGCTACTTCACCTCGCTTGCCCGCACGCTGTTCCCGCCGCTAGAGGTCACCAACGCCGCGCAGCAGGAAACGTTCGACGCTATTCTCGCGCCGCTGGCGAAGTGGGAAGTGACGAACCAGCTGGAGTGTATTGCCGATCGCCCGCTACTGCTGTGGCATGGCGAAGCGGATGATGTTGTGCCCGCAGCTGACTCCTTCCGGTTACAGCAGGCGCTGGCCGACGAACAGCGTGACGCCAGGCTTACCACTCTGTGGGAAGCGGGGGTTGCTCATCGTATTACGCCGCAGGCGCTGGAGGCGACGGTCGGCTTCTTCAGCCGTCATCTTTAAGCGGCGGGGCGGCATCCGGACGTTGAACCAACACCGGTTCGGCGTCGCTTTCGTCGGTAAGCTTATGATTAATATAGATAACACCTAAGCTCTGCACGTCATCCATATTGCGGGCTTGCGGTGGGGGAGGGGCGATCGCTGCGCTAGCCTGGGCGCTAAGCAGCAGGGTTGCTAGTAAAATTGCGATGTATTTCATGATGTTACGCTCCAGTACGTCTTCGGGAACTATCGCCTGTACATCTCTTCTCCTTAGGTTATGAGGTGCGCTGGTTAAGTGTAATTCGCCGTGGCGGCTTCTCTTGGCGCTTAGTGCGAATTAATTGTGCAATTCACCTTGAGTTCCTGGGGTGACGCCAGTATTATGACGCGTCAATTTTTCAGCCGACCTTTAACACGTTCCTTGCCTCCCCGGGCCTCGGCTGACCCAGACAGGAGGCTGAATAATCCGTAAGGAGCAATTCGATGCGTCATTACGAAATCGTTTTTATGGTCCATCCTGACCAGAGCGAACAGGTTCCGGGCATGATCGAACGTTACACTGGTGCAATCACTGCAGCAGAAGGTACGATCCACCGTCTGGAAGACTGGGGCCGCCGTCAGCTGGCTTACCCGATCAATAAACTGCACAAAGCACACTACGTTCTGCTGAACGTTGAAGCGCCGCAGGAAGCGATCGATGAGCTGGAAACAAACTTCCGCTTCAACGACGCCGTTATCCGTAGCATGGTTATGCGTACTAAGAACGCGGTAACCGAAGCATCTCCGATGGTTAAAGCGAAAGACGAGCGCCGTGAGCGTCGCGATGATTTCGCAAATGAAACCGCAGATGATGCAGATGCTGGGGATTCTGAAGAGTAATTCCTGATGACCAACCGTCTGGTGTTGTCCGGCACCGTGTGCAGGACGCCGCTGCGAAAGGTCAGCCCGTCAGGAATTCCACACTGCCAGTTCGTGCTTGAGCACCGCTCTGTGCAGGAGGAAGCCGGTTTTCACCGGCAGGCGTGGTGCCAAATGCCTGTAATAATCAGCGGGCAGGAGAACCAGGCCATTACTCACAGTATAACGGTCGGTAGCGCAGTAACCGTTCAGGGGTTCATCAGTTGCCACAAGGCAAAGAACGGCCTGAGCAAAATGGTTCTGCATGCCGAGCAGATTGAATTGATAGATTCTGGAGACTAGCCAAATGGCACGTTATTTCCGTCGTCGCAAGTTCTGCCGTTTCACCGCGGAAGGCGTTGTTGAGATTGATTACAAAGATATCGCTACGCTGAAAAACTACATCACCGAAAGCGGTAAGATTGTCCCGAGCCGTATCACCGGTACCCGTGCAAAATATCAGCGTCAGCTGGCACGCGCTATCAAACGCGCTCGCTACCTGTCCCTGCTGCCGTACACTGATCGTCATCAGTAATCGGTCACGGTCCATTAATACGACTTTGAGAGGATAAGGTAATGCAAGTTATTCTGCTTGATAAAGTAGCAAACCTGGGTAGCCTGGGTGATCAGGTTAACGTTAAAGCGGGCTACGCTCGTAACTTCCTGGTACCGCAGGGTAAAGCTGTTCCGGCTACCAAGAAAAACGTTGAGTATTTCGAAGCACGTCGCGCTGAGCTGGAAGCCAAACTGGCTGACGTTCTGGCGGCTGCTAACGCTCGTGCTGAGCAAATCAATGCACTGGGCACCGTTACCATCGCGTCTAAAGCAGGCGACGAAGGTAAACTGTTCGGTTCCATCGGTACCCGCGATATCGCTGACGCTGTAACTGCAGCTGGCGTTAAAGTGGCGAAGAGCGAAGTTCGTATGCCGAACGGCGTTCTGCGTACCACCGGTGAGCACGAAGTGGACTTCCAGGTTCACAGCGAAGTATTCGCTAAGCTGACTGTAAACGTAGTTGCTGAGTAATTTTTTACTCTTCACTGCGCTCTGAGTTGTTCGGGTCTGCAGGCGCTAACGCCTCTGCAACGTGAACGACAACGAGAGACGAAGCGCCGGCCTTGTGCCGGCGTTTTGCTTTTCTGCCCCGCCCACAATTCCCGCCTTTCCCGGTAGCTATTTGCGCCGCATTCTCAGATACTAAATTGAAACGCAATTTTATTTTTGAGATTAGCTATGGATTCCCCTCTGCCCGCTCCCGTTTTTGCCCGGCGTCATATCGCTTACGCCTGCGCCACGCTCTGCTGTCTGTTATGGGGTAGCTCCTACCCGGCGATCAAAAGCGGTTATGAACTGTTCCATATCGCCACGGACGACATCCCCTCTAAAGTGGTGTTCGCCGGGTACCGTTTTCTCTTTGCCGGGGCGCTACTGCTGCTGTTTGCGCTGGCGCAGCGTAAACCCATCGCCAGGCTGAGCGCTTCGCAGTTTGGGCAGCTGACGCTGCTCGGGCTGACCCAGACCTCGCTGCAATACACCTTCTTTTATATTGGCCTTGCCTATACGACGGGGGTGAACGGATCGATCATGAATGCTACCGGCACCTTCTTCAGCGTGCTGCTGGCGCACTTCATCTATCACAATGACAAGCTGAGCTACAACAAAACCCTCGGCTGCGTGCTGGGCTTCGCTGGCGTGATGCTGGTGAACTTCCATAGCGGGCTGGCGGATTTCCGCTTTGTCTGGCAGGGCGATGGCTTTGTCATTCTGGCGGCGTTTATCCTCTCTGCCGCCACGCTGTACGGTAAGCGTATCTCGCAAACGGTCGATCCGACGGTGATGACCGGCTGGCAGCTGGCGATAGGCGGTCTGGCGCTGCTGGCGGGCGGCTACCTTACGGGCGGAACGCTGGCGGTGGATAGCGCGGCGGCAGTCGCGGTGCTCGCCTACCTGACACTGCTCTCTTCTGTCGCCTTCGCTCTCTGGAGCGCGCTGCTGAAAGTGAACCGCGTCAGCATGATCGCGCCCTTTAACTTTGTGATTCCGGTGGCGGGCTCGGTGCTGTCGGCTATTTTCCTCGGCGAGAATATTCTGGAGTGGAAATACGCTGTCGCGCTGGTGCTGGTCTGTACGGGGATCGCGTGGGTCAATAAGCGCGCCGGGTGATCGCTGCCCGGCGCATCAGGTTTAGCGGGCGCGGATAAAGCTGCCGTCCGGCTGGCGGGTAAAGAGCACCTGCTGGCCGCTGGTCTCAATCGTCAGGCCAGTGACCACGCCGCTGGCGTTCTGGCGGATCTTCACCATCTGGCCGCTTTGCAGATTGCTGAGCGGCTTGCCGTCGCCCTCAACCTTCGCCATCGCATAGACATCCGTTGGCGGCAGATTATGATCGCGAAAGAGCTGCGCGAGGGTTTTCCCTTCGCCCACCCGGTAGGTGCGCCACTGCTGCTCAATGCCGCTGTTGGTCGCCAGCGGCTGGCTGTTCTGCTCTGCGGTGGGCTGCTGCTCAGTGGAAGGCTGCTGCTCAATCGACTCCTGCTGCTGCATCGACGCTTCCGCGCTGGGTGCGTTAAGCTGCGGATCGTTGACCACCTGCGGCGGCGCGACATTCGGCGAGTTTTGCAGATCGAGCTGCGCATCGCGTGCCTCACCGCTGCGCTGCGGCACGCTCTCATCCGTTGTCGGCAATAGAAAGCCGATAATAACCAGCAGCGCCGCCAGAATCAGGCCGCGACGGTGAAAGGGCGGGAGCGGGTCCATCAGGCGAAAATTGTCCGGGGCATGCCAGATCTTCGCAAGGGTAGGTTTCAGTTCAAATCGCCCGGGCATGGCTCTCCTCCTGCTCCGCGTCATTTAATATCCTGTCTCGTTGAGTATATACACTTTATCTTCCTGCATTGGCGTTCGCGGCGTTTAAGCGCATGAAAGCCCGTACAAACTACTATTTTGTCACCACAATGCAGGGTTTTGCTAACGTGAACCATTCTTTCCCTTTCGCGCCCTTTTGTCATCTTTCCCGTGACAAAGTTGTGCCTGGCCCAGGGCGGCTGTTATGCTGCGCGCTACTTTAAAAAGCGATGGAAGGAAAACCCATGACCACCCCAACTTTTGACACGATCGAAGCGCAAGCCAGCTACGGCATTGGTTTGCAGGTAGGACAGCAGCTGAGCGAATCCGGGTTAGAGGGGCTGTTACCGGAAGCGCTGGTCGCGGGTATTGCCGATGCGCTGGCGGGCAAACAGCCTGCTGTACCGGTAGACGTTGTTCATCGCGCGCTGCGTGAAATCCACGAACGTGCTGACGCGGTTCGTCGCTCCCGTTTCGAAGAGATGGCGGCAGAAGGCGTGAAATACCTTGATGAAAACCGCGAGCGCGAAGGCGTTAACAGCACCGAATCCGGTCTGCAATTCCGCGTTATCACCCAGGGCGAAGGCGCTATCCCGGCGCGCACCGACCGCGTACGCGTCCACTACACCGGTAAGCTGATCGACGGCACCGTATTCGACAGCTCCGTCGCGCGCGGCGAACCGGCTGAATTCCCGGTTAACGGCGTGATCGCAGGCTGGATCGAAGCCCTGACGCTGATGCCGGTTGGCTCCAAATGGGAACTGACCATTCCGCACAACCTCGCTTACGGCGAGCGCGGCGCTGGCGCATCCATCCCGCCATTCAGCACGCTGGTGTTCGAAGTGGAACTGCTGGAAATTCTGTAAGCTCCAGCGTGAAGCCCTCTCTTTTAATAACGGAGAGGGTTTCTGACTTCGCGGATCGTTGGTAAACAGAACTATTAGCAATATATTATCTTGCAAAGCGCACAATCAGGTGTATTTTTGTGAGCTGTTTCGCATTTGCCAGGTGATATAACACTCACTTTAAACAAATATTTAACATTCGATTTAATTCAGAGTATTCATCCCGCCGATTCTTACCTAATATCGATGCGTCCATTAAGGACGAAGCAGACACGTAAAGGCCAGCAGAGCCCAACAACACAGACAGGAAAACAACATGGTAGATCAAGTTAAAGCCGACGCTGATAATGCGGCTCCGGCTGAACAGTCGCTACGGCGTAATCTTACGAACCGGCATATTCAGCTAATTGCTATTGGCGGTGCTATTGGTACCGGTTTATTTATGGGTTCCGGCAAAACAATTAGCCTCGCCGGTCCGTCAATCATCTTCGTTTATATGATCATCGGCTTTATGCTGTTTTTCGTTATGCGTGCGATGGGCGAATTACTGCTTTCCAACCTCGAATATAAATCTTTTAGCGACTTCGCCGCCGACCTGCTCGGGCCGTGGGCGGGGTATTTTACCGGCTGGACCTACTGGTTCTGTTGGGTCGTCACCGGCATGGCGGATGTGGTCGCCATTACCGCCTATGCACAATTCTGGTACCCCGGCCTTGCCGACTGGATCGCCGCGCTGGCCGTGGTCGTCGTGCTGCTGAGCCTCAACCTCGCGACGGTGAAAATGTTCGGCGAGATGGAGTTCTGGTTCGCGATGATCAAAATCGTCGCCATTGTGGCGCTGATTATCGTCGGCGTCGGTATGGTGCTGATGCATTTCAAATCGCCGACCGGCGTTGAAGCCTCCTTCAGCCACCTGTGGAATGAGGGGGGCTTTTTCCCGAAAGGTATCAGCGGCTTCTTTGCTGGTTTCCAGATAGCGGTGTTTGCCTTTGTCGGTATTGAACTGGTTGGTACGACCGCTGCCGAGACGAAAGATCCGGAGAAATCCCTGCCGCGCGCCATCAACTCGATTCCGATTCGTATCATCATGTTCTACGTCTTCGCGCTGATCGTCATTATGTCGGTCACGCCGTGGAGTTCCGTGGTAGCTGATAAGAGCCCGTTTGTTGAGCTGTTTGTGCTGGTCGGTATTCCGGCGGCGGCGAGCATCATCAACTTTGTGGTGCTGACTTCTGCCGCCTCTTCCGCCAACAGCGGCGTCTTCTCCACCAGCCGTATGCTGTTTGGCCTGGCGCAGGATGGCGTGGCACCGAAAGCGTTCGCCAAGCTCTCTAAACGCGCGGTACCGGCGAAAGGGCTCACCTTCTCCTGCATCTGCCTGCTGGGCGGTGTGGTGATGCTCTATGTCAACCCGAGTGCGATTGCGGCGTTCACCATGATCACCACCGTGTCGGCGATCCTGTTTATGTTCGTCTGGACAATTATTCTCTGCTCGTACCTGGTCTACCGTAAACAGCGCCCGCAGCTGCACGAAAAATCGATCTACAAGATGCCGCTCGGCAAAGTGATGTGCTGGGTATGCATGGCGTTCTTCCTGTTTGTGCTGGTGCTGCTGACCCTTGAAGCGGACACCCGTCAGGCGCTGATCGTCACGCCGCTGTGGTTCGTGGTGCTCGGCGCGGGCTGGCTCTTTGCCGGTAAGAAGCGCATTGCTAACCGCAAACCATAAAAAAAGAGCCGCAGGGCGGCTCTAAACTTCCATATCAAGGACGCTCTCGGGCGTCTTTTTATTTTTCGCCTGCGAGGGCACGCGGGAAAAGATTGTTATTTTCCAGGCTGATGTGTTCCATCAAATCATCAATCAGCGTGTTGATACCGTTATACATCGCCTTCCAGGTGGTGCAGGCTTCCGGCGGCGGCGTCACATTCTGCGTGGTGTGCTTAATCACCTCCAGCAGTTCGCCCGCTTCATCATGCTCGCTCTCCATCACGCTAATTGGCCCCATCGCCTGCGCGCCCATGCCCTGTTTAATCATCGGGAAGAGGATCTGCTCCTCCTTCATCATGTGGCTGGAGAGCTCCTCATGCAGCATGGTGAGGTACTTGGTTAACCCCCGCGGCACATTCGGTTTATCGGCGTGGACGCGCTCCACTTTGCTGGCTTGCAGAATCAGCTCCGGCAGCTGTTCGCGGTGGCGATCGTGGTAACGCACAATGATGTGGTCGATGATCTCTGCCAGCGGCGCCGTGCGCCACTCTTTGTCGAGAGGCTGCTCAGCAAGTTTCGCCAGTTCGGCTTCGATAGCATCGATATCGAGTTCTTTACGCGCCGCCGAGCGGCCCAGCGTCTGCTTACCGCCGCAGCAGTAATCCATATCATATTTACGAAACAGAGCAGAGGCGCGGGGGATGGAGAGCGCCAGCTCGCCCAGGGGTTGATCGCGGAAAGCCATAGCAGTTACCTCATCGTGGAATCTATAAGTTGTATTTTAAATGCATCTTTATGGCGATGATATACCCCTTACGGAGAACGCGGCAGCCTTTATTCCTTTACTGCGTGAAAAACCGTGATATGCATCACAAAAAATCTTTCGAAATTAACACATTGAATACAATTACTTTTTCTGGAAAGTTTTGGATAGGGCAAATTATTGACATTAAACAACTTTTCATCGCTGCCGATAGACACTGTTCTGACAATATTCTGTACGCAATAAAGGCCGACGATGTTCAAACGTATCAAAGTTATAACTTTATTAATCATGGTTTTAGTTGTGCTTGGCGCACTTCAGCTGATTTCAGCTGGCGTTTTCATTAGTGCGCTAAACAATGACAAGCACAACTTCAATGTTTCCCAGGTATCGAGCCAGAACGTATCCGAATTTACCGATGCGTGGATCAGCCTCAACCAGGCGCGTGTGACCCTGAACCGCGGCATGCTGCGCTTACAGAGCAGCACCGCCAGCCAGATTAACGGTGGCCAGCTCGGTGAGCTGGTGCAAGACGCCACCAACCTGCTTAACCAGGCGCAGCAGCATTACGATATTTACTACAAGCTGCCGCAGACGCCGGGTATGGACCAGGCGCTCTCTGACGAGCTGGAGAAGCAGTACACCACCTACCACGCAACGCTGACCGAGATGAACCGCCTGCTGCTGGCCGGTAAGCTGGAAGATATGTTCCGTCAGAATGCGCAGAAAAAACAGGAAGGGATGGAGAAGAGCTACCGCGCCTGGCGCGCCGAGCAGGCAAGGCTTGCCAGCGAAGGCGTGCAGCAGAACGAACATGACTACATCCGCATTCTCTGGATCCTGGCGGCAGTGATGGTTGTTGTGCTGGGCGTTATCGCTATGAGTTGGGTGGCAATGCAGCGCGTGCTGCTGAAGCCGCTGCATGAAGTTATGGGCCACATTCGCCATATCGCGACCGGTGATTTGACCCACGCGATCCACGCCGAAGGCTCCAACGAGATGGCGCGTCTGGCGCAGAACGTGCAGGAGATGCAGCAGTCGCTGGTGAAAACCGTCAGCGTGGTGCGCGATGGCGCAGACACTATCTATACCGGTGCTGGTGAAATCTCTATCGGTAACAACGATCTCTCCTCGCGTACCGAGCAGCAAGCGGCCTCGCTGGAAGAGACCGCAGCCAGCATGGAGCAGCTGACCGCGACGGTGAAACAGAACGCCGACAACGCCCGTCAGGCAACGCAGCTGGCGCTTAACGCGTCCGGTACCGCGAAGAAAGGCGGTGAAGTGGTGGATGGCGTGGTGCGTACAATGGACGAAATCGCCGCCAGCTCCAGCAAAATCGCCCAGATCACCAACGTGATCGACGGTATCGCCTTCCAGACCAACATCCTGGCGCTGAACGCCGCGGTAGAAGCCGCGCGTGCCGGTGAGCAGGGTCGTGGTTTTGCCGTAGTGGCAGGTGAAGTGCGTACGCTGGCACAGCGCAGCGCGCAGGCCGCGAAAGAGATCAAAGGGCTGATTGATGACTCCGGTAACCGCGTAAGCGCCGGTTCGGCGCTGGTTCACGAAGCCGGTGAAACCATGGCTGAGATCGTCAGCGCGGTAACGCGTGTGACGGATATCATGGGCGAAATCTCCTCTGCGTCCGATGAGCAGAGCCGTGGTATCGACCAGGTTGGCCAGGCTGTTGCGGAGATGGATCGCGTGACCCAGCAGAACGCCTCGCTGGTGCAGGAGTCCGCCGCTGCGGCCGCTGCGCTGGAAGAGCAGGCTGCGCGCCTGACCGAAACCGTTGCGGTGTTCAAAGTGAACCGCAGCCGTGACGTTCAGCGTCCTGCGTTGCGCTCGCCGGTTGCGATGGCGAAGACGCCGGCTGCGGCCAGCGTTAACGAAGCCAACTGGGAAACCTTCTGATTAAAACCCGGCGTAAGCCGGGTTTTTTTATGGTTGCTCAAGCTGAGTGATGCGGGCCTTCTGCGGTTTCGACGCGACGGCCATCACCACGCCGCCAATCAGCAGGGTAATGCCGAGCAGGGTTAAGAGCGGCGGCAGGCTCTGGCGCAGCAGGAAGGTATAGAGCAGCCCGGCAAGGGTTTCAAAGACGATCAGCGGGCCGACAATCACCGTCGGCAGACGCTGGCAGGCAATGTTCCAGCACAGCGCACCCACCCACGAGCAGAGCACCGCAATGATGAACATCAGGCCGATAAACAGCAGCGGACGCGGGCCGAAGGGGAGCGCGAAGCCGGGCTGCTGAACGTCAAGCCACAGACACGCCGCAAGATAGCCTACCAGGGACAACGGCAGCGTCACCAGCGCCTGCGCCGTTGCCCACATCATCGGGTTCTTATCCGGGTTTTCCCGCAGCCAGCGCGCGTTACGCAGCGCATACCACGCCCAGCAGGCCACGGAAACAAAGGCCAGCGCTATGCCTGATCCATACCGGCTCCAGCTAAAATCCGCAATGCCCTGCCGCAGTTCGGCAACATTCACACACCCCAGCCCGACAGCGATGGCGATCAGCGCCGGTAGCAACCGGCCCCATGCGAGCTTGCCGTCACGCTGGCTGTAAAGCAGGTTGGCACACACCGGGATCACCACCGGCAGCGTGGCGATAATCATCGTCGACACCGGGCCGCCGGTGCGCTGAATAGCGCTGGCAAGGCAGACGTAGTAGATCAGATTACCCATTAACGTGAGCCACAGCGCTGTCCACCAGTCGCCGCGCGTTAGCTGGCGCAGACGCGCGCGCCCAAGCCACGCCAGCGGCAGCGCGATCAGCCCCAGCGCCAGGTAGCGCCCCGTCGATTGCAGGGCGGCCGGGTAATCCGGCACGATCAGCGGCCCGACAAAAATCAGCCCCCAAAACAGCCCGGCGAGCAAGGCATACAACACACCACTTACCATCTCTTCACCTCTTTTATCTGGTTGACGCCAGTGTAGGGGAGCAGGGCGGGGGCGTATTGTAGGAGATTGCGCATTATCGGCGCGCAACCTGCTTTTGGTAGCGTACCGGGGTAATGCCGTAGCGCAGGGTGAAGGCGCGGGTGAGGTGGGATTGATCCGTCAGGCCAGTGAGGGCAGCGACATCTGCCGCAGGCATTCCCTGGGTAAGAAAATGCTTGGCGCGCCACAGGCGGATTGCCATCAGCATCTGGTGCGGCGTGACGTGGAAATGGGCTTTGAACTGGCGCTGGAAGTGATAGGGGCTAAGCGCCGCGACGCTTGCCAGATCGTCGAGCGTCAGGCTGCGCATATAGTTGTCATGCAGGTATTCGCGCACCCGCTCAAAACGGTGCGCTCCTTCCGGGCGCTGCGGCGCGTGCTGCGCCAGCGGGCGAAAGGTATCAATCAGATCGAGCAGCACGCCCTGTTGCGCCAGCGGATCGTCGGTGTGCCAGAGGGCATAAATATGGCTGGAGATCTGGCGCGCGCGCAGCGCATCGAGGCGCGTGACATCGCGAAACCACCAGTGACGCACGCCGGTTACCTGCTCGAGCAGATCGGGGTCAAGATAGACCATACGGTAGCGCCACCCCTCTTCACCTACCGCTTCGCCGGTGTGGATCTCATCGGGGTTCATGGTGACGATCGCGTTGGTCGGGGCGACATGCTGCGTCCCGCGATAGCGAAAGCGCTCGGCACCGGATTCAATCGCGCCAATGCCAAACGCTTCATGGGTATGTGGCTCAAAGGCGTAGCGGGAGATATGCGCATGGTACAGCTCCACCCCCGGCAACTGCGCCAGGTGGCGAAACCGCGCGCTGTCGCGCTCGTCAATAAACTGCTCAGGTACGCCTTCCACACTTCACCTCCCCCGGAACATGCCCTCTATTATTAGGGATGACCCGGTGAGAGGCTATAAAATTTAACCAATTATTAACGTTACAGCAGATCGTTAACGCTGTCGGCGATCGAGGTGGTCGGGCGCCCGATCAGTTTGCTCAGGGTCTGGCTATCGTCAAACAGCCCACCTTTCGAGGCACCAATATCGGAATCCGCCAGCATCTCTGCCAGCCCGTCCGGCAGACCTGCGCCTTTCAGCGCGGCGGCAAAATCCGCTTCGCTCAGGTTCTGGTAAACCACTTTCTTACCGCTCGCCTCGCTCAGCAGCGCCGCCAGTTCGCTCAGCGTCCAGGCGCTGTCGCCCGCCAGTTCGTAAACCTTGCCGGCATGACCCTCTTCGCTAATGACACGCGCGGCAGCAGCGGCATAATCGGCACGCGTTGCCGAGGCAATTTTGCCCTCGCCCGCCGCACCGATGAAGACGCCGTGCGCCAGCGCCGCCGGTGCGCTCGCGAGGTAGTTTTCGCTGTACCAGCCGTTACGCAGCAGGGCAAACGGGATGCCGGATTCGGCGAGCAGCTTTTCGGTTTCCACATGCTCAACGTGCAGGCCAAGCGGTGAGGTATCGGCATGCAGCAGGCTGGTGTAGGCGATAAATTTCACCCCTGCGGCTTTCGCAGCGTTGATCACATTGCGGTGCTGCGCGGCGCGCTGGCCAACTTCGCTGCTGGAGATGAGCAGCAGTTTTTCGACGCCCGCCAGCGCCTGGGTAAGGGCGGCCTGATCGTTGTAATCGCCCTGGCGAACAATAAGGCCTTGTTTGCTGAGCGCTTCGGCTTTCGCCGGGTTACGCACGATGGCGACAATCTCTTTTGCGGGAACGGTTTTTAACAGGGCTTCTACAACAAACTGGCCGAGTTGGCCGGTGGCGCCGGTGAGTGCAATCATGATGTTTCTCCTGCGTGGGGGGTAAGTGTTGTGGTAGGCTAGCACCCTAACTAACTTTTAGTAAGTACGTACAAAAAGGTAAGTATGAAACAGCAAACTCGCCCACAAACCCTGAGCGAACAGATGCGCGACGGCAATCTCTTCGCCGAGCAGTGCCCCTCCCGGGATGTGCTGAAACACGTCACCAGCCGCTGGGGCGTCTTAATTCTGGTTGCCCTGCGCGAAGGGACACACCGCTTTAGCGATCTTCGCCGCAAGATGGGCGGCGTCAGTGAGAAGATGCTGGCGCAGAGCCTGCAGTGGCTGGAGCAGGATGGTTTTGTTAACCGCGTCGCCTTTCCGGTGGTGCCGCCACATGTTGAATATAGCCTGACGCCGCTTGGTGAGCAGGTGAGTGAAAAGGTTGCTGCGCTGGCAGACTGGATTGAGCTGAACTTGCCCGAAGTGATGGCCCATCACCGCGAGCGCGATGTGGCGTAATCAACCCGCAGCCGCTACCGACTGCGGGTAAATTGCTTACTTGCGTAAATCGATGCTGTAGAGCGCGAAACCGATCTCGTCATTGCCGACTTTCTGCATCGGATACTGCGCTTTCTCTTTGATAAACGCCGCCGCTTTCTCCGATGGCGCAGTTTCAAAGCGAATATCCAGCTTGTGGCTGCTGCTGATCGGTGCCAGACGCCAGTTGTTGTCCGCCGCCGGGTGGATCTCCCCTGCGCGCTGCGTCTCATCGCTGATCCACTTCGCCAGCACCGCGCGGTTCTCATCCGGCGAGGCAAACGCGATATGGCTGTCGCCGGTACCGGCAAACTTGCCGCTGTAAGCGCGGTAGTTATTGGTGGCAACAAGGAAGACCGCATTCGGATCAATAGGCTTGCCGTCAAAGGTCAGGTTCTTAATGCGCTCCGCCTTGGGATTGATGCTCTGGCACTCGCCGTCGTAGCGCGCGGGCTGGGTGACATCAATCTGGTACTTCACGCCGTCGATAACGTCGAAGTTATAGGTGCGGAACCCGTCCCAGTTGATTAAGTTCTGCGGCTTGTCGCTATTGGGATCGATCTGGTTAAACTGCCCGGCAGAGCACTCCAGCCACTCTTTCACCTCTTTGCCGGTCGCTTTCACCACTACCAGCGTATTGGGGTAGAGGTAGAGATCGGCGGCGTTACGGAAGGTGAGCTGCCCCTTTTCCACTTCAACAAAGCTGGCCGGATCGTTTTTACGCCCGCCCGCTTTAAACGGCGCGGCGGCAGAAAGCACTGGTAATTTCGCCAGATCAGGATCGCCCTGAATAAAGTGCTCAACATAGGCTTTCTGCGCGTTGTTCACCACCTGCACGGTCGGGTCGTCCTGCACCAGCGACAGGTAGCTGTACATGTTGTCCGCCGATTTGCCGATCGGTTTACCGACGAACTCGCGGGTAGCATCGTGATCGTGCTTGAGGATCTGCACCAGCTTGGCATCTTCGCCGACCAGCGCTTTTTTGGCGGCGGCATCATAAATCGGCCGCGCTTCCGCTTTCGCGTCGCTCACTTGCCACTTACCGGCATCGTTATTCAGCACCAGGTCGACCACGCCGAGGTGATCGCCCCACATGCCCGGCATCACCGCCGGAATACCGTTCAGCGTCCCTTTGCTGATATCCGCGCCTTTAATGGCGGCAAACTCCTTGCTCGGGAAGACGGCGTGCGCGTGACCAAACAGGATCGCATCAACGCCCGGCACCTGGCTGAGGTAGTAAACGGAGTTCTCCGCCATTGCCTGGTAAGGCTCCGCCGAGAGACCGGAGTGAGCAACGACGACCACCAGATCGGCGCCTTTCGCGCGCATCTCCGGCACATAGTGGCGAGCGGTTTCCGTGATGTCGTTTACCGTCACTTTGCCGCTCAGGTTGGCTTTGTCCCACACCATAATTTGCGGCGGCACGAAGCCGATATAACCGATACGCAGGGTGTGGGTTTTACCCTCTTTATCCACCACCGGCGTCTCTTTGATCAGATAAGGGGTGAAGAGCGGTTTATTGGTTTTGGCATCGATGATGTTGGCGTTCACATAGGGGAATTTCGCCCCGGCCAGCGCCATATGCAGGTAATCCAGCCCGTAGTTAAATTCGTGGTTGCCGAGGTTGCCGACCGCGTAATCGAGAGTGTTCAGCGCCTTGTAGACCGGGTGAATATCCCCTTTTTTCAGCCCCTTCGCCGCCATATAGTCGCCCAGCGGGCTGCCCTGGATTAAGTCGCCGTTATCGACCAGCACACTGTTTTTCGCTTCGCCGCGCGCGGCATTAATCAGGCTGGCGGTGCGCACCAGGCCAAATTTTTCCGTTGCCGAGTCTTTGTAGTAATCAAAATCCATCATATTGCTATGCAAATCAGTGGTTTCCATAATTCGTAAATCCACCGTTGCCGCTTGCGCGCTGGCCGCAATCAGCGTGGCCAAAAGCGTTGCACTAAACTTAATCATCAGAGGCGTCCTTTTCGATCTAAGCCACAAAAGAAATTGTTATGTACAGTGTGTTGCTTACAGAATTGTGAATAGTGCCATAAAAGTGAGCAATAAAACTGCAATCCCTCTCACAGTTGGCAGATCGCGGCGCAATGCGATATAAGTAAAACAATGAGTTACACACCACTGCACAGAGAGAGGTGGATATGTTAGATGCAATTTGTCAGCTCGCGCGCGACGCGGGCGATGCCATTATGCAGGTGTACGACGGCCATCAGCCGATGGATGTGACCAGTAAAGTGGATGACTCGCCGGTGACGGCGGCGGATATCGCCGCGCACCATGTGATTGTGCGTGGGCTACAGGCGTTAGCGCCGGATATTCCGATCCTGTCTGAAGAAGATCCTCCCGCGTGGGAGACGCGCCAGAGCTGGGATCGTTTCTGGCTGGTGGACCCGCTCGATGGCACCAAAGAGTTTATCAAGCGTAACGGTGAGTTTACCGTCAATATCGCGCTGATTGAGCAGGGCAAACCGGTGCTGGGCGTGGTCTATGCCCCGGTGCTTGATGTGATGTACGCCGCCGCAGAGGGCAGCGCATGGAAAGAGGAGGGCGGTCATCGCCAGCCGATCCAGGTGCGTGATGCGCGACCGCCGCTGGTGGTTATCAGCCGTTCGCACTCGAACGATCCTGAACTGGAGGAGTATCTGCACCAGCTGGGCGAGCATCAAACCACGGCGATTGGTTCATCGCTGAAGTTCTGCCTGGTGGCGGAGGGGAAAGCGCAGCTCTACCCGCGTTTTGGGCCGACCAGCGTCTGGGATACGGCGGCCGGCCACGCGGTGGCGGTAGCGGCCGGGGCGCACGTTCATGACTGGAAAGGGCGCACGCTTGATTACACCCCGCGTGAGTCGTTCCTCAACCCCGGTTTTCGCGTCTCTATTTACTGAGCAATTTATGCAGCAGGGCAACCACCTGCTGCACCTCTTGCTGGCTCAGACTGCCATCTTTGGCAAACTCTACGCGGCCCTCTTTATCGAGCACCACAATCGCAGAACCTTTCTCTTCCAGCTGCCAGGCTTTACGCACCGAACCTTCGCTGTCGACGATAAATTGTGACCACGGATAGAGCTTCTTATTGCTCTCCAGGCTGCTGCGCACAAACATCGCGCTGCCCGGAATGGCGTCGTCGGTGTTCACAATAGTGGTGGTCTGGTATCTGTCGTGCGGCAGGTTGGCGCTTTTGATCGCCTCAATCAGCGCCGCATTCTTCTCTTTTGCCGAGGTGCGACCGGCAATATGCATCACCACGCGCACTTTTCCAGCCAGCTGCGCGCTATTCCAGTTTTTATAGCTAAACTTGTCGTTATTCAGCAGCAACTCCCCGCGGTCGGCAACGCCCACAGGCGGCACGCGCTGGTTGGTTTCAAAGTTATGCGCTGAAGCGACCAGCGGCAGTAACAAGCATGTCGCTGCCAGAATGTTACGTAGGGTCATGGTGTCTCCATCTCTCATGTTTATATGCAGGTGATCCGACCACTCGGTACGGCAGTTTAATCATATGTGCGATCAATACGCTTTTCCCGCAATTGGGGTGCCAGTTTGCGGGTTAACGCACATATCGGTTAAAAAACGTAGGCTTATACTGCGAAGTTTCAGGGTTTGAAAAGAAAATTCTGATTAATTGTCATCAAAAGGTAAATAAACCCATTCAGACTATGTATCGCTCATGTTGTGGACTATAGTCACTGGGCATCAAAATTTGCGCTCATCAACGTCGGACCAAATGTGGCACCGCAAGGGCGTAATCTGTTTTACAGGAGAGATAGAAGAATGAAAATTTTCCAGCGTTACAACCCACTTCAGGTGGCTAAGTACGTCAAGATCCTGTTCCGTGGACGGTTGTATATCAAGGACGTTGGCGCTTTCGAGTTTGATAAGGGCAAGATCCTTCTGCCGAAAGTGAAAGACAAACAGCACTTCTCTGTCATGTCTGAAGTTAACCGCCAGGTTCTGCGCCTGCAGACCGAAATGGCTTAATCTGTTGTGCTATGCAGTAATAAAGTCCTATAAAAAACGGCCCCACAGGGGCCGTTGATGTTTCCGCTTCTGGCTTTACGCCGCGCCTTTATCTTCCATATCCGGTAACTTCGGCGTCAGCACCGTGGTGCGGGCATCAATACGCGTCACCAGCAGCTGATCGATGCGGTAGTTATCGATATCCACCACTTCAAACTTGTAGCCGGAGAACTTCACCGCATCGGTGCGTTTCGGGATTTTACGCAGCATAAACATCATAAAACCGCCGATGGTTTCATAATTGCCGGACTGCGGGAACTCATCGATATCCAGCACGCGCATTACGTCGTCAATCGGCGTACCGCCGTCAATCAGCCACGAGTTTTCATCGCGGGCGACGATCATCTCTTCCACCTGGCCGACCAGATCGCCCATCAGCGTGGTCATTACGTCGTTGAGGGTAATCACCCCCACCACCAGCGCATATTCGTTCATGATCACGGCGAAATCTTCACCCGCAGTTTTGAAACTTTCCAGCGCTTCAGAGAGCGTCAACGTGTCCGGCACAATCAGCGTCGTGCGGATCTGCACGCCGCTGTTCAGGGCCATACTCTGGTTTGCCAGTACGCGGTTAAGCAGATCTTTCGAATCAACATAACCGACGATATGGTCGATATCACCGTTACAGACCAGAAACTTCGAGTGCGGATGCTCAGATACCTTGTTTTTCAGGCTCTGCTCATCTTCGTGCAGATCGAACCAAATCACGTTTTCACGCGAGGTCATCGACGAGGGAACGGTGCGCGACTCCAGCTCAAACACGTTCTCAATCAGTTCATGCTCCTGCTTACGCAGCACCCCGGCTAACGCACCGGCTTCCACCACGGCGTAGATATCGTCAGAGGTGATGTCATCTTTGCGCACCATCGGCAGTTTGAAGATGCGGAAAATGACGTTCGCCATGCCGTTAAAGAACCAGACCAGCGGGCGGAAAACGAAGAGACAGAAGCGCATCGGGTTGATGATGCGCAAAGCCACAACTTCGGGCGCAATCATACCGATGCGTTTCGGGGTCAAATCAGCAAACAGGATGAAGAGACTCGTTACCAGCGTAAACGAGATGATAAAGCTCAGCTGATCGGCAAGCTGTGGTGAAACGACATTGAGCAGCAGATTGTAAAACGCGGGAGAGAAGGCGGCGTCACCGACGATACCACCCAAAATGGCGACGGCGTTCAGGCCGATCTGCACCACGGTGAAGAAGGTGCCGGGATTTTCCTGCATTTTCAGGATGCGTTGGGCGTTGATGTTGCCATCATCGGCAAGCAGTTTAAGTTTGATTTTTCGCGATGCGGCAAGCGAGATCTCAGATAACGAGAAAAACGCGCTCACCGCGATCAGACAGAGTATGACTAAGATACTGTTTAACATAATTTATCCAGCTATTAACCGGATCCTCGGAAGGTTTTTTTGGAATATCCATGTGGTAAACACAATGAATGCCGGCCCGAAGCGGTGGACCGGCAATTGCGCCGTTAGTATAGCGTAAGCGTGTTACAGCCTGCCAGCGGCTAATTTCGCCACTTTTCGTCGCCTATTCCCCCCTTTATTTAGGGGTTAAGCTGCGGTGGCAAGCACACACCGATACCACCAATCCCGCAATAGCCCTGCGGATTTTTATAGAGATATTGCTGGTGCTCATCTTCCGCGTAATAGAACGGTTTGGCGCTGGCGATCTCAGTGGTGACGGTGCGTGCGTCACCCGCTTCACGCATTGCGGCCTGGAAGCGCGCCAGGCTTTCGCGGGCGGCGGCGTCCTGCTCCGGGGTGAGCGGATAGATGGCGGAGCGGTATTGCGTGCCGTGATCGTTGCCCTGACGCATCCCCTGCGCCGGATCGTGGTTCTCCCAGAAGATCTGTAACAGCTGCTCGTAGCTCACCACCTTCGGATCGTAAACCACGCGTACCGCTTCGGCATGCCCGGTCTCGCCGCTGCACACTTCGCGGTAGGTTGGGTTTGGCGTGTAGCCACCGGTGTAGCCTGCGGCGGTGCTGTAGACCCCTTCACGCTGCCAGAAGAGGCGTTCCACGCCCCAGAAGCAACCCATGGCGAAAATCGCCACCTCCATCCCTTCCGGGACGTGTGTCATCGAGTGCTCGTTAACAGCGTGTAAACTGGCGACAGGCATCGGCGTCGGGCGTCCGGGCAGAGCATCAGACTGAGAAACAAGGTTATTTTTATCGAACAGGCTCACGGTAATACCTCCCGGCGAGTGTCATTGCGGTTAGGGTTGTGTTAAGGATGGTGTTTTAACACAATGTACGACCTAAATCAGACTAGATTTAAACATAAGAAATTTTGGGCTAGTCGTCCGTTTTTCAACCCGATAATGCGGGTTTTTATCAGCCTGGCTGCTGCTGTCGTGGCACAATCAGGCCCAGCGCGGAGCTGCGCTTACGTTTCCTTCCAGGAGTGGGAGCGAGGATATTCAGGAGAGAACGTGCCAAAGATCCGTCTTTTATGTTTTGCCGGTTTGTTGCTGGTGAGCGAAACGGCATTCGCCGCCAATGTGCGATTGCAACTTGAGGGGTTAACCGGGCAACTGCAAAAAAATGTGCGCGCCCAACTGTCGACTATCCAGAGTGATGAAGTGACGCCCGACCGCCGTTTCCAGGCGCGCGTTGATGATGCCATCCGCGAAGGGTTAAAAGCGTTAGGCTACTACGAGCCAACCATTGTTTTCGAACTGCGTCCACCGCCGGAGAAGGGGCGCCAGGTGCTGATCGCCCGCGTTACGGCGGGTGAGCCTGTGCGCATCGGCGGCAACAACGTGATCCTGCGCGGCGGCGCGCGCACCGACAGCGACTACCTTTCGCTGCTGAAAAAGCGCCCGGCTATCGGCACGGTGTTAAACCACCACGACTACGACAGCTTTAAAAAATCCCTTACCAGCGTCGCGCTGCGTAAAGGCTACTTCGACAGCCAGTTCAACAAAAGCCAGCTGGGGATTGCGCTGGATCGCCGCCAGGCGTTCTGGGATATCGATTATGACAGCGGTCAGCGTTACCGCTTCGGCGATGTCACCTTCCAGGGCTCGCAAATTCGCGACGAGTATCTGCAAAACCTCATCCCTTTCCACGAGGGGGACTATTACCAGACCCAGGATCTGGCAGAGCTTAATCGCCGCCTCTCCGCCACCGGCTGGTTTAACTCGGTGATTGTCGCGCCGGAATTTGATAAAGCGCGTAAGACCAAAGTGCTGCCGCTGAGAGGCGTGGTTTCGCCGCGCACGGAAAACACCATTGAGACCGGCGTCGGTTACTCGACCGATGTCGGGCCGCGCGTCAAAGCGACGTGGAAAAAACCGTGGGTCAACTCCTACGGCCACAGCTTTACCACCAGCATGAGCGTCTCGGCGCCGGAGCAGCAGCTCGATTTCAGCTACAAAATGCCGCTGCTGAAAAATCCGCTGGAGCAGTATTACCTGGTGCAGGGCGGGTTCAAGCGTACCGATCTTAACGATACGGAAGCGGACTCAACGACGCTCGCGCTGTCGCGCTACTGGGACCTCTCCAGCGGCTGGCAGCGGGCGATCAACCTGCGCTGGAGCCTCGATCACTTTACCCAGGCCAACGTTACTAACACCACCATGCTGCTCTATCCGGGCGTGATGATTAGCCGTACCCGCTCGCGCGGCGGCCTGATGCCGACCTGGGGCGACTCTCAGCGCTACTCGGTCGATTACTCCAACACCGCGTGGGGATCGGATGTCGACTTCCTCGTCTTGCAGGCGCAGAACGTCTGGATCCGCACGCTCTACGATCGCCACCGCTTTATCGCGCGTGGCAACCTCGGCTGGATTGAAACCGGGGATTTCCAGCGCGTGCCGCCGGATCTGCGCTTCTTCGCCGGGGGCGATCGCAGCATTCGTGGTTATAAATACAAATCGATCTCGCCTGAGAACGAACGCGGCAAACTGATCGGCGCCTCAAAACTGGCCACCGGCTCGCTGGAGTACCAGTACAATGTCACCGGGAAATGGTGGGGCGCGGTGTTTGTCGACAGCGGCGAAGCGGTGAGCGATATCCGCCGCAGCAACTTTAAAACCGGCACCGGCGTCGGCGTGCGCTGGCAGTCGCCGGTCGGGCCGATCAAGCTCGATTTCGCGGTACCGGTCGGCGATAAAGAGGAGCACGGGTTGCAGTTTTACATCGGGTTGGGGCCAGAATTATGAGTTTATGGAAGAAGATCAGCCTCGGCGTGGTGGCGTTTCTTGTGTTACTGCTGGGCACGGCGATCTTTCTGGTCGGCACCACCAGCGGCCTGCATCTGCTGTTTAAAGCAGCGAACCGCTGGGTACCGGGGCTGGAGATTGGCCAGGTCACCGGCGGCTGGCGCGATCTGTCGCTGAAAAATATCCGCTATACCCAGCCGGGCGTGGCGGTCGATGCGGGGCAGATCCACTTTGCGCTTAACCTCGGCTGCCTGCGCAACAGCAGTGTTTGCGTTAACGATCTGTCGCTGAAAGATATCAACGTGGCGATCGACACCAAAAAGATGCCGCCTGCGCAGAAGGTGGAAGAGGAAGATAGTGGGCCGCTTAACCTCTCCACGCCATATCCGATTACGCTGAGCCGGGTGGCGCTGGAAAACATCAATATCAAAATCGATGACACCACCGTCTCGCTGATGGATTTTAGCTCCGGCCTGAACTGGCAGGAGAAAAACCTGACCCTGAAACCGACCTCGCTGCAGGGCTTGCTGATTGCGCTGCCGAAAGCGGCCGATGTGGCGCAGGAAGAGGTTCTCGATCCGAAGGTTCACAACCCCAAACCGGAAGAGAAACCGTTGGGCGAAACGCTGAAAGCATTGTTTGAGAAGCCGCTGCTGCCGGAGATGCAGGATGTGCATCTGCCGCTCAATCTGAATATTGAAGCGTTTCGCGGTGAGCAGCTGCGCCTCACCGGCGACACCGATATCCTGGTGCGCAGCCTGCTGCTGAAAGTGAGCAGCATTGACGGGCAGATGAAGCTCGACGCCTTTGATATCGACTCGAATCAGGGCCAGGTCAACGCCACCGGCACCGCGCAGCTGCGCGATAGCTGGCCGGTCGATATCACCCTCAACTCGACGCTGAATGTCGATCCGCTGAAAGGCGAGAAGGTGAAGCTGAAAGTGGGCGGCGAACTGCGCAAGCAGCTGGAGCTTGGCGTAAACCTCTCTGGCCCGGTGGATATGGTGCTTCGGGCGCAGACGCGGCTGGCAGAAGCGGGGTTACCGCTCAATCTCGATATCACCAGCCAGCAGCTCTACTGGCCTTTTACCGGCGAGAAGCAGTACCAGGCCGATAACCTGAAGCTGAAGCTCAGCGGCAAAATGACCGACTATGCGCTTTCGTTCCGCACGGCGGTAAAAGGGCAGCAGGTTCCGCCGGCCACCATCACGCTGGACGGTAAAGGCAATGCGCAGCAGATCAGTATCGATAAGCTCTCCATCGCCGCACTACAGGGCACCACCGAACTGAAAGCGCTGCTCGACTGGCAGCAGGCGATCAGCTGGCGCGGCGAACTGACGCTGAAGGACATCGATACGGCAAAAGCCTTCCCCGATTGGCCTGCGAAGCTCAATGGCCTGGTGAAAACCCGTGGCAGCCTTTACGGCGGCAGCTGGCAGATGGATGTACCGGAGCTGAAGCTTAACGGCAACGTTAAACAGAACCGGGTCAAGGTCGACGGGCAGCTGAAAGGCAACAGCTATTTGCAATGGGTGATCCCGGGTCTGCACCTTGAGCTGGGCAAAAATAGCGCGGATATTAAAGGCGAGCTGGGGGTAAAAGATCTCAACCTTGACGCCACTATCGATGCGCCAGGCCTCGATAACGCGCTGCCGGGTCTTGGCGGCACGGCGAAAGGCGTAGTGAAAGTGCGTGGCACCGTCGATGCGCCACAGGCGCTGGCGGACATTACTGCCAACAATCTGCGCTGGCAGGAACTCTCCATCGCCCGCGTGCGCGTGGAGGGGGATGTGAAATCCAGCGATCAGATTGGCGGCAAGCTGAACGTGCGCGTTGAGCGTATCGCCCAGCCTGGCGTCAACATCAGCCTGGTGACGCTGGCCGCCGACGGCAATGAGAAGCAGCACAAGTTGCAGCTGCGCGTGCAGGGCGAACCGGTCTCCGGTCAGCTGGCGCTGGCAGGCAGTTTCGATCGCCAGCAGCAGCGCTGGAAAGGGACGCTCAGCGACACGCGTTTCGCCACGCCGGTGGGGCCATGGTCGCTGACGCGCCCGATTGCGCTCGATTACCGCAACCAGGAGCAGAAGATTGCCATTGGCCCGCACTGCTGGCTCAATCCGAATGCCGAGCTGTGCGTGCCGCAAACCATTGATGCCGGTGCGGCAGGGCGCGCGGTGGTCAATCTCAATCGTTTCGATCTTGCGATGCTGAAACCGTTTATGCCGGAAGCGACGCAGGCGAGCGGCGTCTTTAGCGGCAAAGCGGATGTCAGCTGGGACAGCACCAAACCGGGTCTGCCGCAGGGGCAGGTGACGCTTGCTGGGCGCGGGGTGAAAGTGACGCAGGAGGTGAACGGTGCGCCATTGCCGGTCGCCTTCGACACGCTGAACCTGAATGCGAAGCTGCAAAATGATCGCGCCGATCTCGGCTGGCTGATGCGGCTGACCAATAATGGCCAGTTCGACGGTCAGATCCAGGTCACCGATCCGCAAGGGCGACGCAATCTCGGCGGAACGGTGAACATTCGCAACTTCTCGCTGGCGATGGCGAATGCCATCTTCAGCCGCGGCGAGAAAGCGGCGGGGACGCTCAATGCCAACCTGCGCCTTGGCGGCAACGCTCAAAGCCCGCAGCTGTTTGGTCAGCTTGGGCTGAATGCGCTGGATGTTGAGGGCAACTTTATGCCGTTCGACATGCAGCCGAGCCAGCTGGCGATGAACTTTAACGGAACCACTTCCACGTTGCAGGGTGTGGTGCGCACCAGCCAGGGGCAGATTAACCTCAGCGGCGATGCGGACTGGAGCCAGATCGACAACTGGCGCGCGCGTATTGCGGCGAAAGGCAGCAAGGTGCGCATCACCGTGCCGCCGATGGTGCGCCTCGATGTCTCGCCGGATGTAGTGTTTGAAGCGACGCCGAGCCTGTTCACCCTCGACGGCGATGTTGATGTGCCGTGGGCGCGCATTGTGGTGCACGATGTGCCGGAGAGCGCGGTCGGCGTCTCCAGCGATGAGGTGATGCTCAACGATCAGCTGCAACCGGAAGAGGAGCAGCGTGCCTCAATCCCGATCAACAGCAATGTGACGGTGCATGTCGGCAATAACGTGCGGCTCTCGGCCTTCGGCCTGAAAGCGCGGCTGACGGGCGATCTGAAAGTGGCGCAGGATAAGCAGGGCCTTGGGCTGAACGGGCAGATCAATATTCCGGAAGGGCGCTTCCGCGCATACGGGCAGGATCTGATTGTGCGTAAAGGGGAACTGCTCTTCTCCGGCCCGCCGGATCAGCCGCTGCTCAACCTCGAAGCGATCCGTAACCCGGAAGCAACGGAGAACGATGTGATTGCCGGGGTGCGCGTCACCGGCTCTGCGGATGAACCGAAAGCGGAGATCTTCTCCGACCCGGCGATGTCGCAGCAGGAAGCGTTGTCCTACCTGCTTCGCGGGCAGGGGCTGGAGAGCGAGCAGAGCGATAGTGCGGCAATGACCTCGATGTTAATTGGTCTTGGGGTTGCGCAAAGTGGGCAGGTTGTGGGTAAAATCGGCGAGACCTTTGGCGTCAGCAACCTGGCGCTGGACACACAGGGCGTCGGCGACTCCTCACAAGTGGTGGTCAGCGGCTATGTGCTGCCGGGTCTACAAGTAAAATATGGTGTAGGAATTTTTGACTCACTGGCGACTCTCACGTTACGTTATCGTCTGATGCCTAAGCTGTATCTTGAAGCGGTGTCTGGCGTAGATCAGGCACTTGATTTGCTCTATCAGTTTGAGTTTTAGCAATGCGAATATTTGTCTACGGCAGTTTACGACGCAAGCAGGGCAACAGCCACTGGATGACCAACGCTCAGTGGCTGGGCGACTTCAGCGTTGAAAATCATCAGCTGTACAGCCTGGGGCACTACCCAGGCGCGGTGCCGGGCAACGGCAGCGTGCTGGGTGAAGTCTATCGCATCGACGCCTCAACGCTCGGTGAGCTGGACGCCCTGCGTACCGCAGGCGGCGAGTATAAACGGCAGTTGATCCAGACGCCGTACGGTGGCGCATGGATGTACGTCTACCAGCGTTCGGTTGAGGGGAAAACCTTGATTGAAAGCGGCGACTGGCTTGACCGCGACCATTATCAAAAGTAGTAATCAGTCACAGAGAACCGCGCCAATGGCGCGGTTTTTTTTGCGCCGCGCATTTTTGCCGGATGGCGCTGCGCTTATCCGGCCTACGTTTGACCGCAACCTCTTTCATCTCGCATGCCGACGACGCACTTTGTAGGCCGGATAAGGCCCCGCCGCCATCCGGCAAAGCAGGCCCGCGCCGAAAGCCGGACGTGCGCACTCCGTAGGCCGGATAAGGCATCGCCGCCATCCGGCAATGCAGGCCCGCGCCGAAAGCCGGACGTGCGCACTCCGTAGGCCGGATAAGACCCCGCCGCCATCCGGCAATGCAGGCCGGCGCCGAAAGCCGGACGTGTGCACTTCGTAGGCCGGATAAGGCCCCGCCGCCATCCGGCAATGCAGGTCAGCGCCGAAAGCCGGAGGGCTAACCCGCCATCCCCAACCCGCACACATAAAAAAAGCCCTGCGCGCACAGGGCGCTACAGGGCTTCTCTTACGAAAACGGCTTACTTCTTGGCAGCGCGCTCGAAGGAGGCAACGATTTCAGCTTTCGCCGCTTCAGCGTTGTCCCAACCGTCCACTTTCACCCATTTGCCTTTTTCGAGATCTTTGTAGTGCTCGAAGAAGTGAGTGATCTGCGCTTTCAGCAGTTCCGGCAGGTCGTTCACATCTTTAATGTGATCGTACTCTTTGCTCAGCTTGGTGTGCGGAACCGCAACCAGCTTGGCATCTTCACCAGATTCGTCGGTCATTTTCAGCACGCCAACCGGACGGCAGCGGATCACAGAGCCTGGCTCCAGCGGGTACGGCGTCGGCACCAGCACGTCTACCGGGTCACCATCCAGAGAGAGGGTGTGGTTGATGTAACCGTAGTTGCACGGATAGAACATTGCGGTGGACATGAAGCGGTCAACGAACAGCGCGCCGCTCTCTTTGTCGACTTCGTATTTGATCGGGTCAGCGTTAGCCGGAATTTCGATAACAACATAGATATCTTCTGGCAGATCTTTACCCGCCGGGACGTTGAGTAAGCTCATGTTTGTTTCCTTTAAAATGTGTGGCAAACAAGTGCCGGGTATTATAGCCAACTGGCGGTGAATGTCTTGGGCTCTTTTACTCGCCAGCGACTTTTCAGAGCCTTTACCGGCGCCATTTAATGACAACTTTGTCCATATCCATAGCAGCATACTGAATAATTTTGTGTAAGCGGTTACAGCGTAAAAATGCGATTTTGCTGCGTCAGTAAATTTCTGCAATTTCAAGGGAGATTCCTGCTGTGTTTCGCCTCCCCTTTTCGCGCGCCAGATCGCAACTGATAACTAACAATTCATTCACTTTTCCGATTTGTGATGTAACTCATTTTGTTACATCTCCGATTGTCTATAGTTTCCCCGCAGGCGAAGTAGTAGCCAACAATAACCCTACGAGGATGCTCTTATGTGGAAGCGTTTACTTCTTGTCACAGCAGTTTCGGCAGCTATGTCGTCTATGGCGATGGCTGCGTCGTTAACCGTGGGATTTTCGCAGGTCGGTTCGGAGTCCGGCTGGCGTGCCGCTGAAACCAACGTCGCGAAAAGCGAAGCCAGCAAACGCGGCATTACCCTGAAGATTGCTGACGGTCAGCAAAAGCAGGAGAACCAGCTTAAAGCGGTGCGCTCCTTCATCGCGCAGGGCGTTGACGCCATCTTTATCGCCCCGGTGGTTGCAACTGGCTGGGAGCCGGTGCTGAAAGAGGCGAAAGAGGCGAAGATCCCGGTCTTCCTGCTGGATCGCTCCATCGATGTGAAAGACAAATCGCTCTATATGACTACCGTTACCGCTGACAACGTCCTCGAAGGGAAGCTGATTGGTGAATGGCTGGTGAAAACCGTCGCTGGCAAACCGTGTAACGTGGTTGAGTTGCAGGGCACCGTTGGCGCAAGCGTTGCCATCGACCGTAAGAAAGGGTTCGCAGAAGCGATCTCGAAAGCCTCGAACATCAAAATTATCCGCTCTCAGTCCGGTGACTTTACCCGTAGTAAAGGTAAAGAGGTGATGGAGAGCTTTATCAAAGCCGAGAACAACGGCAAAAACATCTGCATGGTTTACGCCCATAACGATGACATGGCGATTGGCGCCATTCAGGCCATTAAAGAAGCGGGCCTGAAACCGGGCAAAGATATCCTCACCGGCTCCATCGACGGCGTACCGGATATCTATAAAGCGATGATTGATGGCGAAGCCAATGCCAGCGTCGAGCTGACGCCGAACATGGCAGGCCCGGCATTCGACGCGCTGGAGAAATTCAAAAAGGATGGCACCGAGCCGCCGAAGTTGACCATTACCAAATCCACCCTCTATCTGCCGGATACGGCGAAAGAGGAGCTGGAGAAGAAGAAAAACATGGGTTACTGAGTCCTGTCGTCCCTCTCCCCGCCGGGGAGAGGGCATCTGTGTAAGGGGTCAACAATGAACGCGGAAGCACACCAGGAAATCCTGCGTACCGAAGGCTTAAGTAAATTCTTTCCCGGCGTAAAAGCGCTCGATAACGTGGATTTCTCGCTGCGACGCGGTGAAATCATGGCCCTGCTCGGTGAGAACGGCGCGGGAAAATCGACGCTTATCAAAGCGCTGACCGGGGTTTACCACGCGGATAAGGGCACCATCTGGCTCGAAGGCCAGGCTATCAATCCCAAAAATACCGCCCATGCCCAACAACTGGGGATCGGCACCGTTTACCAGGAAGTGAACCTGCTGCCGAATATGTCGGTGGCGGATAACCTGTTTATTGGCCGAGAGCCGCGCCGCTTCGGCCTGCTGCGCCGCAAAGAGATGGAGCAGCGCGCCAGCAAACTGATGCAATCTTACGGCTTCTCGCTCGACGTGCGCGAGCCGCTTAACCGCTTCTCCGTGGCGATGCAGCAAATTGTCGCCATCTGCCGCGCTATCGATCTCTCGGCAAAAGTGCTGATCCTCGATGAGCCAACCGCCAGTCTTGATACCCAGGAAGTGGAGATGCTCTTCACCCTGATGCGCCAGTTGCGCGATCAGGGCGTCAGCCTCATCTTCGTCACCCACTTTCTCGACCAGGTTTACACCGTTTGCGACCGCATCACCGTGCTGCGCAACGGCAGCTTTGTCGGCTGTCGCGAAACACGCGAGCTGCCGCAAATTGAGCTGGTGAAGATGATGCTGGGCCGCGAGCTGGAGAGTAACGCCCTGCAACGCGCCGGGCGCACGCTGCTTAGCAACAAGCCGGTGGCCGCCTTTAACAACTATGGCAAGAAAGGGGTTATCGCCCCGTTCGATCTTGAGGTTCGCCCCGGAGAGATCGTCGGTCTTGCCGGGCTGCTGGGATCCGGGCGTACCGAAACGGCAGAGGTGATCTTTGGTATCAAGCCCGCCGATAGCGGCAGTGCGATGATCAAAGGCCAGCCGCAAACCCTGCGCTCGCCCCATCGCGCCTCCTGTCTTGGGATCGGTTTCTGCCCGGAGGATCGCAAAACCGACGGCATTATTGCCGCCGCTTCGGTACGCGAGAATATCGTGCTGGCGCTCCAGGCCCAGCGCGGCTGGCTGCGTCCAATCCCGCGTAAAGAGCAGAACGCGATTGCCGAGCGCTTTATCCG
Organism: Kosakonia sp. S42; assembly: GCF_016624785.1. Classification (NCBI taxonomy): domain Bacteria; kingdom Pseudomonadati; phylum Pseudomonadota; class Gammaproteobacteria; order Enterobacterales; family Enterobacteriaceae; genus Kosakonia; species Kosakonia sp. S42. Next base: position 60,338 of record NZ_JACVTW010000022.1, read on the forward strand.
CCAGCTGGGTATTCGCACGCCGAGCGCCGAACAGCCGATTGAGTTTCTCTCCGGCGGCAATCAGCAAAAAGTGCTGCTCTCGCGCTGGCTGCTGACGCGCCCGCAGTTCCTGATCCTTGATGAACCGACGCGCGGGATTGATGTTGGCGCGCATGCTGAAATCATCCGCCTGATCGAGACCCTCTGCGCCGACGGGCTGGCGCTGCTGGTGATCTCCTCTGAGCTGGAGGAGCTGGTGGGCTATGCGGATCGGGTGATCATCATGCGCGATCGCAAGCAGGTCGCCGAGATCCCGCTCGCCGAGCTTTCCGTTCCGGCGATCATGAATGCCATTGCGGCGTAAGGAGTAGAGTGTGATGCCTCAATCACTGGGCCAACAAGCGCAGCCGAAGCGCCGTTTTAGCTGGCCGACCGGCACGCCGCAGATCTTAGCCCTGCTGCTGGTTTTACTGGTGGACAGCCTGGTCGCCCCCCATTTTTACCAGGTGGTGCTGCAGGATGGCCGCCTGTTTGGCAGCCCGATCGATATTCTTAACCGCGCAGCCCCGGTCGCGCTGCTGGCCATTGGCATGACGCTGGTGATCGCCACCGGCGGCATCGATCTCTCGGTCGGTGCGGTGATGGCGATTGCCGGCGCGACGGCGGCATCATTAACCGTCTCCGGCCATAGCCTGACGGTGGTGCTGCTGGCGGCGCTGGCCACCGGCGTGCTGGCCGGGCTGTGGAACGGCATTCTGGTGGCGATCCTCAAGATCCAGCCCTTTGTCGCCACGCTGATCCTGATGGTCGCCGGGCGCGGGGTCGCGCAGTTGATCACCTCCGGGCAGATCGTCACCTTTAACGCGCCGTCGCTGGCGTGGCTCGGCAGCGGCTCGCTGCTGCTCTTTCCGACGCCGGTGATCATCGCGCTGGTGACGTTAGTTATCTTCTGGCTCTTTACCCGCAAAACGGCGCTGGGCATGTTTATCGAAGCGGTGGGGATTAATATCCGCGCGGCAAAAAACGCCGGGGTGAATACGCGGCTGGTGGTGATGCTGACCTACGTGCTGAGCGGCGTTTGCGCGGCCATCGCCGGGGTGATTGTCACGGCGGATATTCGCGGTGCGGATGCCAACAACGCCGGGCTGTGGCTGGAGCTGGATGCCATTCTGGCGGTGGTGATTGGCGGCGGCTCGCTGATGGGCGGGCGTTTCAACATTGTGCTGTCGGTGGTGGGCGCGCTGATTATTCAGGGCATGAACACCGGCATCCTGCTCTCCGGTTTTCAGCCGGAGCTTAACCAGGTAGTGAAAGCGGTGGTGGTGATGTGTGTACTGATTGTCCAGTCGCCGCGCTTTATTGCGTTGCTTAAAGGAGGGCGCGGTCATGATAAAACGTAACCTGCCGTTGATGATCACGCTGGGCGTTTTCGTGCTCGGCTATCTCTACTGCCTGACGCAGTTTCCCGGCTTCGCCTCGACGCGCGTCATCTGTAATATCCTGACGGATAACGCCTTTCTTGGCATTATTGCCGTCGGTATGACTTTTGTGATCCTCTCCGGCGGTATCGATCTCTCCGTTGGCTCGGTGATTGCTTTTACCGGCGTCTTCCTGGCAAAAGCGATTGGTGCCTGGGGCATCTCGCCGCTGCTCGCCTTCCCGCTGATTTTGCTGATCGGCTGCGCTTTCGGGGCCTTTATGGGGCTTTTGATCGACGCGCTGAAAATCCCGGCCTTTATCATCACCCTCGCCGGGATGTTCTTCCTGCGCGGCGTCAGCTATCTGCTGTCGGAAGAGTCGATTCCCATTAACCACCCGATGTATGACACCCTCTCCAGCCTCGCCTGGACCATCCCAGGCGGCGGGCGGCTGAGCGCGATGGGGCTGCTGATGCTGATGGTGGTGGTGGTCGGTATTTTCCTTGCTCACCGCACCCGTTTTGGCAACGAAGTCTACGCCATTGGCGGTAACGCCACCTCGGCGAACCTGATGGGCATCTCGACGCGCAGCACCACCATTCGCATCTATATGCTCTCAACGGGGCTGGCAACGCTTGCCGGGATTGTCTTCTCCATCTACACCCAGGCGGGCTATGCACTGGCGGGCGTTGGCGTCGAGCTGGATGCGATTGCCTCGGTGGTGATCGGCGGCACGCTGCTGAGCGGCGGCGTTGGCACGGTGCTCGGCACGCTGTTCGGCGTGGGGATTCAGGGGCTAATTCAGACCTATATCAACTTCGACGGTACGCTCAGCTCCTGGTGGACGAAGATCGCCATCGGCATCCTACTGTTTATCTTTATCGCCCTGCAACGCGGCCTGACGGTGCTGTGGGAGAGCCGACAGAACTCGCCGGTGACGCGAGTAAGCCCAACGGCAACAAAGTAACAAGATATTGAAATTGCTATTTTTCTTCTAAAGGAATTCCGGTAGCGGTCGATAACTGACGAATGGGCTTAATTTACGCCAAAAAGTTCTTCGCTACCGGAATCCACATCATGCTTAAAACGCTTTCGATCCGTACGGGCTTACTTTCTCTGCTGGCTGTTATGACTCTTCTGCTGCTGCTGGTCAGCGGTATCGGTATTTATGCGCTCAATAAGAGCTCCGCTTCGCTGGCGCGAATCAACCAGCTTCAGGGCGAAAAGATGGCGCGCCTGAATAGCGGCTACACCATGATTCTGCGCGCGCGCAACGAAGCCGGCCAGGCGGTGCGTATGATGGAGGTGGGCCTGCTTGATGATGCAGCCAACTCCGTAAAACTGATCAATAACGAAATCGCGCTCGGTGAGCACTCTCTAACTGGCGTTATCAGCGCGGGCGTTGATGATGAGCAGGGCGCGGCGCTGCTGGCAAAGGTGGCGAAAAGCTATGGCGATTACGTCAGCCAGGGCATTAAGCCGATGCAGGACGCGCTCAACCAACAGAGCGCCGATGCCTATTACGAACTCCTCGAAAGCAAACTGATCCCCGTCTCCCGCCAGTTCGATAACGATATGCAGGCCTTCCAGGCGTGGGGCGAAGCGCGCGGTAAAAGCGAAGTGGCGGCGGTGCAGAGCAGTAAGCGCTTTGTTATGTCACTGATCTTTGTGGTCGCGCTGCTGGTGGCCGGGATTATCGTGCTCGCCTGGCTGGCGCTGCGCCATATGCTGCTTAAACCCCTCGACACCTCGATTCAACAACTGGAACAGGTGGCGGCGGGCAACCTGATTGCCGCGAAAACCGAGGTGACGGGGAAAGAGTTTAACCGCCTGAACGCGGCGATTGAGGAGATGCGCCATGCGCTGATCGGCTCCGTGATGCGCGTGCGCGATGCCAGTTCGCAGATTGATACCGGCAGCCGGGAGCTGGCGGCAGGCAACCTCGATCTCTCGCAGCGCACCGAATCCACCGCCAATTCGCTTGAGCAGACCGCCGCCAGCATGGAGCAGATCACCGCCACGGTGAAACTCAACGCCGACAACGCCGAGCAGGCGCACACGCTGGCGAAAGCGGTTTCCGATACCGCCGATCGCGGCAGCGAAATGGTCTGCTATGTGATTGAGAAAATGCGCGATATCGCTGGCAGTTCCGATCGCATCGCCGATATTCTTAGCGTGATCGACGCCATTGCTTTCCAGACCAACATTCTGGCGCTCAACGCCGCCGTCGAAGCGGCGCGCGCGGGTGAGCAGGGCAGAGGCTTTGCGGTAGTGGCGGGCGAAGTACGCAGCCTCGCCAGCCGCAGCGCCGACTCTGCGAAAGAGATCCGCCAGCTTATCAGCAGCTCGCAAGCGCAGGTCTCCGAAGGCAGCGAACTGGCGATGCAGGCCGGTGAAACGATGGATGAGATCGCCGAAGAGGTGTTGCGCATGACTAAATTAATGCGCGAAATTGCTAACGCCTCGCAAGAGCAGAGTCGCGGTATTGAGCAGGTTAATATTGCAGTAAGTCAGATGGATGAAACGGCGCAGCAGAATGCGGCGCTGGTACAACAATCGTCTGCGGCGACGCGCTCGCTGGAGCAGCAATCACGAGAGCTGCTTGAAGCGATGGCGTCGTTCCGTTTGCAGACGCAAGCATAATCAAAGGTAAGGTGTCATGGCTGTATGTATTCAATGTGATAGCGAGGCGCTGAAGGGCAGCGACTATTGTGCCATCTGCGAGGAGCGCGAGTTTAAAAAGATCCGCGGCTGGCTCTATCTCCCGGCGCTGGGGTTGGTTGCGTCGATCATAGTCAACCTGATATCCATTAACTTTACGCTGCGCTTTTTAATGGAGAACTTCGCACTGATTGGCTCGGGACAGAAAGGGATCCTCTTTTTCGAGCTGGCGTCGTTTGTCGGCATGTTTGCCTATGCGCTGTTTGTCAGCAGCCTCTTTTTCCGTAAAAAGCGTCAGCTGCCGCGGCATTACATTGTACTGGTGGGGGTGGGTACGGCCTTTGTCGCCGTCGATCTGCTGTTGGGGCACCACTATCTGGATGTGCCTTATGTCTTTGATACGGTCAAACCGCTGGTGCGTAATGTGCTGAGCGCCTGTATCTGGATCCCTTACTTCATCGTTTCCGAACGCGTGAAGCGTACCTTTGTGAAGTAAAGATTTGCCGGAGGGCCATCGCGCCCTCCGGCCATCACAACGTGTTATGCGTCCGGGTACTCACGCATATAACGCTCAACATCATCCACCATATGCTCATTGCCGACGAAGAACGGACGGCGCTGGTGCAGGCTCTCTGGCTGGATATCAAGAATACGCTCTTTACCGTCGCTCGCTTTGCCGCCGGCCTGTTCCGCGAGGAAGGCCATCGGGTTGCACTCATACAGCAGGCGCAGTTTCCCTTGCGGGTGGCTGGCGGTGCTCGGGTAGAGGTAGATGCCGCCTTTCAGCAGGTTACGGTGGAAATCCGCCACCAGTGAACCGATGTAGCGCGAGGTGTAAGGGCGGTGGGTCGCTTTATCCTCTTCCTGGCAGAACTTGAGGTACTTCTTCACGCCCTGCGGGAATTTGATGTAGTTCCCTTCGTTAATCGAGTAGGTGTTGCCGCGTTCCGGGAAGCGCATGCGCTCCTGGGAGAGGCAGAAGACGCCGAGTGACGGATCGTAGGTGAAGGCGTGAACGCCGCAGCCGGTGGTGTAGACCAGCATTGTCGACGAGCCGTAAACCACATAACCGGCAGCAACCTGTTTGTTGCCCGGCTGCAGGAAATCCTCTTCGGTGACCGGCGTACCAACAGGCGTAACGCGGCGGTAGATTGAGAAGATGGTGCCAACAGAGACGTTAACGTCGATGTTGGAGGAGCCATCCAGCGGATCCATCAGCACCACGTATTTAGCGTGTTCGCACCCTTCGAAAACGACGATCTCATCTTCTTCTTCAGAGGCGATACCGGCGACGATATCGCGGGCGCGCAGCGCGGATTTCAGTTTCTCGTTCGCAAACAGGTCGAGTTTTTGCTGCACTTCGCCCTGTACGTTCTCAGCACCGCTGGCACCCAGGATATCGACCAGACCGGCCTTATTGATATCGCGATGAATGATCTTGGCGCCCAGTTTTATCGCCGACAGTAAAGCAGTCAGTTCACCCGTGGCATGCGAGAACTCATGCTGCTTTTCGACAATAAATTCACCTAACGTTTTCATAACACTTTCCCTGCATTTTTGAATATGGAGTAAAGCGATTGTAGCCTGCGGTTTTCTGCATGTTTGGCGAAGAAGTTCAGGGCCGTTTACCAACGAAACGGTAACAACCCGAGCTTTCGCAAACGAAAACGCAGCGGACATGCAACAATACTAACAAACATTCAAAACTTCGCGCACAGGTGAATCGCGCCAGCGGGGTACGGATTATCCTGAAATGCATTTCTCAGACGTTAAACATATGCGTAAAATGTGCGCCAGGTTAAGCAAGGATAATGACGTATGCGCATTCATATTTTGGGGATTTGTGGCACTTTCATGGGCGGGCTGGCAATGCTGGCGCGCTCGCTGGGCCACCAGGTAACGGGTTCGGATGCCAATGTCTATCCGCCGATGAGCACGCTGCTTGAGAAGCAAGGCATTGATTTAATTCAGGGATATGATGCAAGCCAGCTCGATCCCGCGCCGGATTTGGTTATCATCGGCAATGCAATGACCCGCGGAAATCCGTGTGTCGAAGCGGTACTGGAGAAGAACATTCCGTTTATGTCCGGCCCGCAATGGCTGCATGATTTTGTGCTGCGCGACCGCTGGGTTGTGGCGGTTGCCGGTACGCACGGTAAGACCACCACCGCCGGGATGGCGACCTGGATCCTCGAAGCCTGCGGCTATAAACCCGGTTTTGTCATCGGCGGCGTGCCGGGCAATTTCGATGTTTCCGCGCGCCTTGGCGAGAGCGATTTTTTCGTTATCGAAGCTGACGAGTACGACTGTGCCTTCTTCGATAAGCGCTCCAAATTCGTCCATTACTGCCCGCGCACGCTGATCCTCAACAACCTTGAGTTCGATCACGCGGACATTTTTGACGATCTGAAAGCGATCCAGAAGCAGTTCCACCACCTGGTGCGCATCGTGCCGGGGCAGGGGAAAATCATCTGGCCGGAAAACGATATCAACCTGAAACAGACGATGGCGATGGGCTGCTGGAGCGAGCAGGAGCTGGTGGGCGATCAGGGCCACTGGCAGGCGAAGAAGCTGACCACCGATGCTTCAAACTGGGAAGTGTGGCTGGATGGTGAATGCGTCGGCCAGGTCAACTGGGGTCTGGTGGGCGAGCACAACATGCATAACGGTCTGATGGCGATCGCCGCTGCGCGTCATGTTGGCGTTACGCCTGCGGATGCCGCCAATGCGCTCGGTTCGTTTATCAACGCCCGCCGCCGCCTTGAGCTGCGCGGTGAAGCGCACGGCGTCTGCGTATATGACGATTTTGCGCACCACCCGACGGCAATCCTCGCAACACTCGCCGCGCTGCGCGGTAAAGTGGGCGGCACGGCGAAGATCATCGCCGTGCTGGAGCCGCGCTCCAACACCATGAAGATGGGGCTGTGCAAAGATGACCTCGCGCCCTCGCTGGGCCGTGCCGATGAGGTCTTCCTCCTGCAACCGCAGCATATTCCTTGGCAGGTTGCGGAAGTGGCGGAGGCCTGTATCCAGCCTGCGCACTGGAGCGCGGATGTCGATACGCTGGCGGATCAGATTGTGAAAAGCGCCCAGCCGGGCGATCACATTCTGGTGATGAGCAACGGCGGCTTCGGCGGTATTCACCAGAAGCTGCTCGATAAGCTGGAGAAGAAAGCGCAGCTCGCGGCTGAAAAAGCCTGATAGCTGAGGCGTAAAAAAACCGCGCACGGGCGACCGGCGCGGTTTTTTTTATGCCTGGCGTTACTCTTTCGCCATCGGCGTATCAACAGATTGCGGCGCTTTGTCGCCCTGAATGGTTTTCACGCGCTCTTCAACTTTCGCCACCTGATCGCGGTTGTGCAACAGGGTATAGGTGAGGTCGAAGCGGGTGCTCTGGCCTGCTTGCAGTTGCTTAACGCGTTTCTGCTCGCGCTCGATGGTGACCGGGTAGGCGTAGCTGGTGCCCGGCTCGATACCGGTGACGTAACCCTGTTTTTCGGTATCGGTGTTTTTCCACAGCGTCAGCACTGGCAGCTGATCGGTGTTGTAGTCAATCGCCACGCCTTTATCGCCCGCTTTATTCAGCAGCGCGGCGACGGTCTGCTTGTTCGCATCGGCCAGCGGTTTGATATTAAAGACCATTTCGTCGAAGCCTTTGGTCGGCCCGGCATAGGTTTGCCACGTTTTCATGCCGCCTTTGGCGTAGTCATTGAACGGGCTGACGCTCTCCAGCGGCGTGATAAAGCGCGCACCCTCTTCGAGGATCGGTTTGCTGAAGTTGCTGTGATAGATGATCTGGTAATCATGCGGGTAGTCGGCGTGGTTGGTCAGCACATCATGCAGGCTGAAGCTGTTGCTGCCCGGAATGTAGCGCAGCTCCATCTCGGTTTGCAGATCCGCTTTCTTAAAGGTGCTCTCTTTCACCAGCCCGCGAATGCGGATCTCATACGGCGCTTTTTCGCTGACATCGACGGAAACCTGCGAGGCAGGCGTATTGCCCGCTTTACCATGCAGGGTGTAAAGCTGCCCGTCAGCGGTAACCGGGTGACCCGTCCACTCATAGCCGCAGCGCACCACCATTTCGTTGAACCCTTCCAGCCAGCCAAGCCCGTTGCGGCTCTCCAGGTTGATAAACGCCGGGTTTACCACCTCTTTCACCGGCGAACTCCAGCCCATATGCACACCAAAACCATCGGCATAGAGTAAATTCATGCCGCGCGTTGGGCTAAGGGCAATGGTCAGGCCGTTTTTGCTGGTCAACTTGATGACTTTGCTCCCCTCCTGCTTGCCGCCGTGCAGCACCACCTGCTCAATGCTGAACTGCTGATCTTTAATGTTCAGCTGATCGCTGGTGATACGCCAGTTTCCCTGCTCGATATTGCCTTCAGCACTTGTCAGCACCCAGGTTTTTGCCATCACCGGCGCGGACACCAGCAGCGCAATAGCGGAGAGCATCACGGTCTTTTTCATCTTATTTTCCTTTTTAGCTGAATCGATTACCTGCGTTACAGCAGGAATCTACGTTTTGCGCCGCCAGGAAAATGTGATCCGTTTCATCTGCTGAAAATGAGCGTCGGGCAGAGACGGAAAGGGAGATATTGATCTCGTTTATTGATGAAATGAAAATAATGGAGGGTATGAATATGTGAAGTGGCGTACTTTTAGCTTTAACGTTTCAGCTAAAAGGGAATAAAAAAACCCTCTTCGGGTAAAGAGGGTTCTGTGCGGTTTAGCTCTCTTCGCTGCTCTCTGCAAGCTCACGCAGATACTGGAAGATTAAACGCGCGGTTTTTGGCGGCTTGTTGCTCTCTTTCTCTTTCTTGGCGTTGCGGATCAGCGAGCGCAGTTGCTGACGGTCAGCATTCGGCCACAGATTCAGCACGTCCGGCACCGCGTCATCACCCTCTTCAATCAGGCGATCGCGCAGGTGCTCAAGCTTATGGAAGAAGGCAACCTGCTGGTTATGGCGGTTTTTCAGCTTATCCAGCGCCTGGCGAATCGGCTCGACATCGCGTTGACGCAGCATTTTACCGATCAACTGCAACTGACGGCGGCGACCCTCTTTCTTGATGCGCTGCGCCAGCTCAATGGCGTCGCGCAGATCCTGGTCGAGCGGGATCTTATCCAGCGCGTTTTTTCCCAGCTCTACCATTTCAGCGCCAAGCTGCTTTAACTCTTCAGCATCGCGCTTAATTTCACTCTTACTGACCCAGATGATCTCATCATCTTCGTCTTCGCTCTCGTTACCGGGCACGTCGTCGAGCCAGTCGTCGGGCTGCTTTGTCATCTCAGGCTCCTTAAAAAAGAGGCTAATGTTACCAGTTAAGGCGCGCACTGAAAAACGGTTCTCTGTTAGACTTCAAAGATTCTCTCCCTTAATTATGGCATTGGCGATGAAAGTAATCACACAAGTGGCACAACAGCGCAAAGTTCTGGAAGAAGCGGTCGCAACCGCGCTTGATCTGGCTTCAGGCCGTTCGGATGGCGCGGAAGTGGCGGTCAGCAAAACCACCGGTATCGGCGTCAGCACCCGCTATGGTGAAGTGGAGAATGTCGAATTTAACAGCGATGGTGCTTTAGGCATCACCGTTTATCACCAGAACCGCAAAGGCAGCGCCTCGTCGACGGATCTGAGCCCGGAGGCGATTGCCCGCACGGTGCAGGCGGCGCTTGATATTGCCCGCTACACCTCGCCAGACCCGTTCGCTGGCGTGGCAGAAAAAGAGCTGCTGGCCTTTGACGCACCGGATCTCGATCTTTTCCACCCGGCGGAAGTGACCCCCGATGAAGCGATCGAGTGGGCGGCGCGCGCCGAGCAGGCGGCGCTGAAAGCGGACAAACGCATCAGCAACACCGAAGGCGGCAGCTTCAACAGCCACTACGGCATTAAAGTTTTCGGCAACAGCCACGGCATGTTGCAGAGCTACTGCTCCAGCCGTCACTCGCTGTCGAGCAGCGTGATTGCCGAAGCGAATGGCGATATGGAGCGCGATTACGCCTACACCATTAGCCGTGATATCAACGAGTTAAAAACGCCGGAGTGGGTGGGTGAAGAGTGCGCCCGCCGCACGCTGTCGCGCCTTTCGCCGCGTAAACTGTCGACCATGAAAGCGCCGGTGATTTTCGCTAATGAAGTGGCGACCGGGCTGTTTGGTCACCTGGTCGGTGCCATTGCTGGCGGCGCGGTCTACCGCAAATCGACCTTTTTACTCGATTACCTCGGCAAGCAGATCCTGCCGGAGTGGTTAACCATTGAAGAGCACCCGCACCTGCGTAAAGGGCTGGCCTCCACGCCGTTCGACAGCGAAGGCGTGCGCACCGAACGCCGCGATATCGTCAAAGAGGGCGTGCTGATGCAGTGGCTGCTGACCAGCTACGCGGCGCGCAAACTGGGGCTGAAGAGCACCGGTCACGCGGGCGGTATTCACAACTGGCGCATTGCCGGGCGCGGCCTGAGCTTTGAGCAGATGCTGAAAGAGATGGGCACTGGTCTGGTGGTCACTGAACTGATGGGCCAGGGCGTGAGCGGCATCACCGGGGATTATTCGCGAGGCGCGTCTGGTTTCTGGGTAGAAAACGGTGAAATTCAGTATCCAGTAAGCGAAATTACCATTGCCGGCAACCTGAAGGATATGTGGCGCAATATTGTTACCGTCGGTGACGATATTGAACAGCGCAGTAACATCCAGTGTGGTTCAGTGTTGCTGCCGGAGATGAAGATCGCCGGACAATAATTCGTGGCGCGGCGTTCTGTGCCTTTAAGCGTGATAATAAAAAAGGAAATGAGCAATGCGTAAAAACCTGTTAGCGATCCTCGCGGTGTCGTCGTTGTTTGTGGGTTCAGCGGTGTTTGCCGCTGACCTTGAAGATGATATGGAAACGCTGAATGACAACTACAAAGTGGTGCAGAAAACCGACGATGCTTCTGAGTTGAAAGAGGCGTTAGGGAAAATGCGCACCGCCGCGCAGGACGCCCAGAAAGAGACCCCGCCGAAGCTGGAAGGCAAAGCGCCGGACAGCCCGGAGATGAAGGATTTCCGCCACGGTTTTGATATTTTGATTGCCCAGATCGACGGCGCTATGAAGCTGGCGAACGAAGGTAAAGTGAAAGAGGCGAAGGCGGCAGCGAAGGATATTGCCGGTACCCGCAATACCTATCATCAGAAATTCCGTTAACCGAATTCCATCAGGAAAGGGCCGCCACCTCACCGTCGCGGCTCTTTTTTTATGCCGTTTTCCGGCATACATGACGCGCCAGTGTAGGCCGGATAAGGCGCAGCCGCCATCCGGCAATGGGCCCGGCATGTGGCTTCGGTGGAAGGGTTCCGTTCCGTAGGCCGGATAAGCGTTTTACGCGCCATCCGGCAATAGGCCTGGTATGTTGCATTGGTGGAAGGGTTCCGTTCACCAGGCGCCAGGGAGTTTCATTAACCCCTTATGCGGTGAACGGGACAAAGGAAGCGGCCGCGCTCCCCTTGTCAATCCCCGCGGCCCCGCGAGGAAATCG
>NZ_JACVTW010000023.1:0-67693 GCF_016624785.1 Kosakonia sp. S42
CGGTTCGCCTCTGTCCGCCATCCATGGCGTCCAGACCTTGTCATTCACGCTCCGGTTCGCCGATTTCAGCGGGGACACAACCCCTCGCTGTAAGACCGGAGATAAAAGCGATGAAAGCGTTGCTGTGGGCTCGCTTTTGTAGGCCGGATAAGCGCAAGCGCCATCCGGCAATCCGTGCTGCGGTGATAATGCCGGATGGCGGCTCCGCCTTATCCGGCCTACGGGAACAGCAACAAAAAAGCCCCTCCCGTTGCCGGGAGGGGCTTTGCACACTGCCTGAGCGAGGAGCGTTAAAACGCGTTCTCGGTCACGCGCTCGATCAGCTCCATCTCTTCGCTGTTCAGCAGCTTCTCAATATCCACCAGAATCAGCATCCGCTCATCCAGCGAGCCGAGACCAAGCAGATACTGCGTGGAAAGCGTAACGGTATACTCCGGCGCGGGCTTAATCTGCGCCGCGTTCAGCGCCAGCACGTCAGAGACGCCATCCACCACAATCCCCACCACACGGCCGCTGTCGAGGCTTAGCACAATCACCACGGTATTTTGATCAAACTCTGCCGAGCCGAGGGTAAACTTCACGCGCAGATCGACGATCGGCACGATCACGCCGCGCAGGTTGGTAACACCGGCAATAAAATCAGGCGTATTGGCGATCCGCGTCACGCGATCGTAGCCGCGGATCTCCTGCACCTTCAGGATCTCAATCCCGTACTCTTCATTGCCCAGGGTAAACACCAGGAACTCATTCCCGGCGTTGTCGCCCGATAACTGTTTGTCTGAGTCAGATACGTTCATCTTATAACCTTTTCAAAAACGCCCTTCAGGCTTGCTGTCAGTGAGGTTTCGCGTTTTTCGCCAATGTTGTTAACACGGCCACATCCAGGATCAGCGCTACGCTGCCGTCGCCAAGGATTGTCGCCGCCGAAATACCGGGGATTTTGCGATAGTTCTGTTCGAGGTTTTTCACCACCACCTGGTGTTGCCCAATCAGCTGATCGACCAGCAACGCGTAGCGGCTGCCGGCGCTCTGCACAATCACGGCTATCCCTTCGCTGAAGTCATAATCGTCCTCGTGAATGCCGAACAGTTTGCCCAGCTCAACCAGCGGCAGATACTCTTCGCGCACCTGCAACATGCGCTCGCCGCCGGTCATCCGGTGCAGGGTGTTTTCGGAGAGCATCAGGGATTCCATCATGCTGCCGAGCGGCAGGACGTAGATCTCAGAGCCAACGCGCACCGACATGCCGTCGAGGATCGCCAGCGTCAGCGGCAAAATAATGCGGATCTTGGAGCCGCGCCCCTGCTCGGAGTGGATCGTCACATGGCCGCCCATCTCCTGAATGTTACGCCGCACCACATCCATGCCGACGCCGCGCCCGGAGACATCGGTCACCTTTTCGGCGGTGGAGAAGCCCGGCGCAAAAATCAGCATCCAGACATCTTCATCACTCATGTTGTCGCTGATCGCCATCCCCTGCTGCTGCGCACGGGCGAGGATCTTCTCGCGATTCAGCCCGGCGCCGTCGTCGGTCACTTCAATGATAATATTGCCGCCGTGATGTTCAGCCGACAGCACCAGGTTACCCTTCTCCGCTTTACCGTTGGCGCGACGCACCTCAACCGGCTCAATACCGTGATCGAGGCTGTTGCGCACCAGGTGCGTTAAGGGATCGACAATCTGTTCGATCAGCCGCTTATCCAGTTCGGCGGATCCGCCAACTAGCGTCAGCTCTACCTCTTTATTCAGCTTGCCGGCGAGATCGTGCACCAGCCGTGGGAAGCGGCTGAAGACATAATCCATCGGCATCATGCGAATCGACATCACCGACTCCTGCAGATCGCGGGCGTTACGCTCCAGCTGAGCGATGGTGGTAATCAGGATGTCGTGAGTGGAGGAGTCGAGCATGCCAGAGAGCTGCGAGAGCATCGCCTGGGTGATGATCAACTCGCCGACCTGGTTGATTATCTGATCCACCTTCTCTACCGCCACGCGAATGCTGCTCGCCTCCGCCTGATGCGGTTTCGTGCGCGCGGTTTCCGGGCGCGCGGCGCGCACCGCCGGGGCTGCGCTACTTTGTGCAGGCGCGGTGGTCTCAATAGCGGGAACGGAGGGCTCTTCCACGGGTGCGGGAGAGATCGCAATCTGCTCGGGCTCGAGGATAAAGCAGAGCACCGCCAGGATATCGTCCGGCGTGGCGGTAGTCGCCAGCGTCAGTTGCAAACCCGTCTGGTCCGTCTGCAAGGCGCTGACCTTGCCCAGGTTGCCCAGTTCGTCAATCAGCGGCTGCTGATCCTCCTCTTTAATAGTGCTGAGGATAATACGTAAACGCTCGCCCTCCGGCTTCGTCGCAGCGACGGGCGGCGCAACGGGTTCGACGGCCACAGGCGCGGCGACTTCAGCAGGCAGCGTAGTCGGTTCGGCACTGTCGAGGGCAATCTGGCGCAGCGCTTCACAAATGTAGCGGAACGCCTCCTGATCGGGCTCAGCGGAAGCTTTATAGGCGTCCAGTTGGTCCTGCATAATATCTTTGCTCTCCAGAAACAGATCGCGGATCGGGTCGTTGATCTGCAATTTACCGCTCCGTACATCGTCCAGCAGGTTTTCAAGAATATGCATGGTCTGTTGTAAGACGGTAAAACCAAAAGTACCCGCCCCACCCTTGATGGAGTGGGCGGCACGGAAAATGGCGTTAAGTACTTCCCTGTCCGGAGCCTCGAGATCCAACTCAAGCAGATACTTCTCCATATCCGCCATCAGCTCATCCGCCTCGTCGAAAAAGGCCTGATAAAAATCGCTTATATCCATTATTTGATCTCCTCAGGAGCGCGCTTAGCGGCGGGCTCTGGCGTGCCTTTGCCGCTGGCTGCCTGCGGCGCGGGGCTGACCAGCGTGTCGCGTAAAAGCACATCTTCTTGCATGATCTGTTTCTCTTTCTGCTGGCTTAATACCAGGATGCTGATGCGGCGGTTGATGGGATCGGCGGCATCGGAGCCAGCCTGCATCATGGTGTCCGCCGTACCGACCACCCGGATGAATTTTTTACTGGCAAGGCCCGCGCCAGAGAGAATACGACGCGAGGCGTTAGCGCGATCGGAAGAGAGCTCCCAGTTGCTGTAGCCCTGTTCGCCGTTGGCGTAAGGGAGTGAATCCGTATGACCGGTCAAAATGATGCGGTTGGGCATATCGTTAAGCACCGGCACCAGCGCCTGCAGAATATTGACCATGTAGTTTTCCGGCGTCGGGCGTCCGACCTTAAACATCGGCCGGTCGGCGCTGTCGGTGATCTGCAACAGCAGTCCGTCATCGGTCAGGGAGAGCCGCAGGTTCGAGGTGAAGTTATTAAGCCGCGGATCGACCTCAATCAGGTTCTCCAGCTTCTCGCGCGCCCGCTTGAGGTTGGCTTCGCTCTTCTTCTGATCGAGTTTTTGCAGCGTTCGCTTAAATACCTCACCATCCTGCTTCATCGCATCATCGCCGCCGCCGGGGACAATACTATCGCTCAGGCTTGCCTTGGTGCCGTGCGCCAGCGTGTTCTTCAGCGGCACCTTAAAGTAGTCAGCAATCTGCTGGCGCTGTTCGGGGCTTGAGGAGGAGAGCAGCCACATCACGAGGAAGAAGGCCATCATTGCGGTCATAAAGTCCGCATAGGCGATCTTCCACGAGCCGCCGTGCGAACCATGCCCTTTTTTGATGGTTTTGCGAACGACGATGGTCTCTACGGGCTTCCTTCTCATGCTGCGTCACTCGCAGACGAGGAGGCGCCTGAGGAGGAGGAAGAGGAGCGGACTTCCCGCACGTGATCTTCCAGCTCGGCAAAGCTTGGGCGCTCGGTCGAGAAGAGCGTTTTACGCCCAAACTCGACGGCGATTTGCGGCGCATAACCGTTAATGCTGGAGAGCAGCGTGGTTTTGATGCACTCCATCATCTTCAGATGTTCAGCGCTGCGCTGGCGCAGCAGGGTCGCCAGCGGCAGAACCATGCCGTAGGCGAGCAGAATACCGAGGAAGGTGCCGACCATGGCGTGCGCGATCAGCGCGCCAAGCTCTGCCGCCGGGCGATCCGCCGCCGCCAGCGCATTCACCACACCCATCACCGCCGCGACGATACCAAACGCCGGCAGGCCATCGCCGACGGCGTTCAGGCTGTGCGCCGGCACTTCATGCTCGTGCTCGCAGGTCTCGATCTCTTCATCCATCAACGACTCAATTTCAAAGGCGTTCATGTTGCCGCTGACCATCAGGCGCAGATAATCGACGATAAAGTTCATGATGTCGGCATCGGCCAGCAGGCGCGGATAGGCAGAGAAGATCGGGCTGTTTTGCGGATCTTCAATATCGTTTTCCAGCGCAACCAGCCCGCTCTGGCGGCTTTTTGCCAGCAGCAGATAGAGCATGCCCAGCAGATCCAGATAGAGTGATTTGCTGAAATGCGAACCTTTAAACAGCGAGGGGAAGGCTTTAAGGGTAGCGCGGATCGCTTTGCCATTATTACCGACAATAAAAGCCCCTACTCCGGCACCGCCGATAATTAATAGCTCGGTCGGCTGAAATAGTGACGCGAGGTTACCGCCGCTCAGCACAAACCCGCCAAATACGGTAGCGAGGACGACGACATAGCCAATAATGACTAACACTGCAACTCCTTAATCATTGAATAAAACAACCTGCCACGCTGAATAGTGCGCGCAGCGCATGCCCAATCCGGTTATAGCCGGGGGGTAATGAGCGTTCGCTCGGGGCCTGCGCGTTTAATTGCCCGGGAGGGCGGAAAACATAAACTGCAGGTAAAGACGCCCTGGGTACTTTCTGGTGCGGTAATGAAACGCCCGCCGCAGGTGCAACACTCGATATGTTTGATCATGCCGCAGTCAATAAAACGCAGCAGCGTCCAGGCGCGGGTTAAACCTAATACCGGCTTTTGCGCGGCACCGTTCAGGCTATTTTCTAAATAGAGGCGGTAGCCTTTAAGCATAATTTCAACAGGGCGGCCCGATTCGGTCTTTTGCAAATAACAGTAGATGTTATAAAACATTGACGAATGGATATTCTGCTCCCACGCCATATACCAGTCTGTGGAAAACGGCAACATGCCTTTCGGCGGCGAACAGCCTTTAAGCTCTTTATAAAGCTTTAATAAACGCCTGCGGCTTAAGCTCGTTTCGCTTTCCAGAACCTGCATCCTTGCGCCAAAGGAGATCAATTCCATGGCAATCTGCGCATCCCTGATTTCCGACATTATGCTTTTTTCACACATCATAAACTCCGCTTTCAGGTTGTCGACGGCTCTTCCCCGGAAAGAGAATTAAGCAAATCAGTGGATAGGATGATTCCGGTATGGATACTCTGCAAAGCATCAATACGGGAATCCCTGGTTAAACACTCAATAACCGTTTCATTATCAATTCGCAGCTGGCAAATAAGTTGCCCGGTAGATGCAAGCTTGATTAACTGGGGAAAGGTTAACCCTTTAATAATATCGATTGTGGCTTCACTCAATCCAAGCCGAAACTTAGCGGCAAGGCGGTCTTCCAGAATCAAACGCTGCGCCAAAAGCAGGTAGGAAAGATTCATATCCCGAATACACTGCATCGGCTCATCAAAATTCGTTACGTTCACTTCAACTGCCCCTTGTATTTTGTAACCAATAACGCAGTTACCGTCCTGCAATTCGTAACCAATGAGTAACAATAAAAATAAATAAAATTAAAAATAATCAGGCAGCGTCATTCATCGAGGATTAATTTATTATCGGTATGAGATATTACTTATCACCTTATGATTCCCAGCCCCGACCTTCCAGCCGCGCACGCAAACGTTTAATCGTCTGGCTATGTAATTGGCTGACGCGAGTTTCGGTAATGCCCAGTAGCGATCCCACCTCCTTCATATTCAGCTCTTGTTGATAATAGAGATTGAGCAACATCTGTTCGCGCTCCGGCAGCTCGCGGATCTCATTACTGACCTGCCGGGTTAAATCGCCCAGCACAGCGTCATTGAGGGGATCAAGGTGATCCTGCTCAAGCTCCGCCAGCTCGACGCCATCGGCCAGCAGCTCCTGCAACTCGTCCAGCGAACAGAGCATGCTGGTATTGGTGTCGGCGAGGATCTGCTGATACTCCTGCAGCGTCATACCAAGCTCAGCGGCCACATCGGATTCCGAGGCCGCGCCGCCGGAACGTTGTTCAACGCGCATAATGGCGGAGGAGACTTCGCGGGTTTTACGGCGCACGCGTCGCGGAACCCAATCATGTTCACGCAGTTCATCCATAAATGCCCAACGCAGACGCTGGGCAATATAGACGCTAAGTTTGACCCCTTTTTTGGGGTCAAACTGATCGATTGCATCAAGAAGAGCAATAGCACCAGCCTGAATAAGATCGTCAATTTCCACACTGGCTGATAATCTTGATTGCATTTTCAGTGCTTCATAGCGGACTAAATAACCATATTTAGCCCACAACTGCTCTTTTTGAATTGTCCCTTCGGGACTGTATAAGCCATTCACTATTACAATTTCCGGGATGATAATAATAGAATTAAATTATTATTGATTATCGCCAAATCAAATAGCCTGATAAGAAACCGTAAAGTTGAACATATTGCGACTTTATTTCCCGCAAGAACTTCGCGAAATTAAAACGTTTCCCAATCACCTTCGGATTTTTTAACAGGAACGAAATCTTTTCGTGTGGTGGAAATAACAGGACGCACTGTTTCTATACCATGCTGTTCACGCGCACTGGCGGAAACGTGATGTTCATTAACCACAAACTGCGCCACGATCTGATCGAGACTGCTGGCATGCTGCTCAACGCTGGTGGCGGTTTTCGCCGCGTTCTCTACCATCTGGGCATTCTGTTGGGTAACCAGATCCATCTCATTCACCGCCTGAGCAATCTGGTTAATACCGGTGCTCTGCTCATCGGACGCTGAAGTGATCTCCGCCATAATGTCGGTCACCTGCACAACGGATTTCACAATCTCCTGCATTGACGCACCGGCCAGTTCCACTTCCTGCGAGCCGGTATTCATATTGGCAACACAGGTGTTGATCAGCTGGCGGATCTCTTTCGCCGCGTCGGCGCTGCGCTTCGCCAGGTTACGCACTTCACCCGCTACCACGGCAAAACCACGGCCCTGCTCGCCCGCACGAGCCGCTTCAACCGCGGCGTTCAGCGCGAGGATGTTGGTCTGGTTCGCAATGCTATCAATAACGCTGTTGATATCAGCAATTTGACGGGAATTGGCGGTGATTTCCACCATGATCTTGTCAAGATTGCTCATCACTTCGCCGCCTTTTTGCGCACTGACGCTGGCACTTTCCGCCAGTTGCTGTGCGCTATGGGCGTTGTCGGCATTCTGACGAACGGTGATTTTCAGCTCTTCCATGCTGGCGGCGGTTTCCTGCAGCGCAGAGGCCTGCTGCTCGGTACGAGAAGAGAGATCGTTGTTGCTGGTCGCAATCTCCTGCGCGTTGCTATAGATGTGCTTCACGCCGTTACGAATGCCGTAGACGGTGTCGGTCAGCGACTGGCGCATCCCTTCCACTGCCGTCAGCATTTTGCCGATCTCATTCTGCGCGCCAGCCTCAATGCGGGTGCTCAGGTTACCGGAAGCGATGGACTGGAAGGCGGCAATCGCCTGATCCAGACGGGTGAAAATAGTCCGTTTTAACCAGATGCGGGAAACCACTGCGCAGATAACAGCAAGAACCAGCGCAAACATGGCGAACATCGTCATACGTTGCGTATCTTCATGGGCAGTCTCGCCAAACCCCGACACCAGCTCTTCGGCAAAGGCGAGATACTCATCTGCCAGCTCTTTCAAGGCAATACGCTGTTTCGCTTCATCAACAACGTCATTGGTGTAACTGGTTGGGTTGTTAATGTAGTTAATTTTTTTCAGCGAAAACTCCAGAACCCCTTCAAAACGCTTATGAATATCCTTGGCAATAAGCTCCTCTTTTTCCGTTTTGAAAGGCGTGGACATAAATTCGCTCATGTCCTTTTCGGCCTGGGCAAACATCTTTTTCGCATTATCGATATCGCCCTGATTAACCGGCTGGTTAATCATTGTCGCCAACATTCCGGCATTAACCTGCGCCATGGCATTAGTCAGCCCGAGGATGGCGCTATTTAACGTATCGATATTCGTATTGGTCATTACCGCATCATCAAAGTTATCTGATGATGATTTGGCACTGGTCAAGGCATAACCTGACACCGCAACAATACAAACAATTAACAGACCAAGCAGGAGGTTTATTCCTGTGGATATTTTTAAATCTTTAAACATAGCTGAACCTGAATAATAGGGAATAAAATGCACCCTCCGCGCAGGGAGAATGCATTGAAGAATAAGCGTCTAATAACCATTCCATTAAAGCTTATGGCATTAACAATCAGCGGCAGGCATCAACCCATTACTTTAAAAATAGAGAGCTGCTGCATCGACTGAAATACCGTCATGGAGGAATTAAGCGCGAATTCAGACATCTTTGACTGGGATAACAGGGTAATCATCGAGTCCCAGTCCGAACCTAACGTTTCCTGCAGACGGCTCTGCACATTGATGCTTTGAGCCTCAGCGCTGAATCCCAGTGACTCAATCTGCTGCATATTGGTACCGACGGTGGCGCGAACCTTGCCGAGGTTATCAATATTTTTCTTGATGCTGACATTGGCATCATCCAGCACTCCTTGCAGCGCATCCCTGTCCGCATCGCTGGTGACCGGCTGTTTCAGTTGCGCAATCGCACTGTCGAGGGCTTGAAACAGATCGTCCGGCGTGCCGCTGAGAAACACCTCTGAACCGGTATGGCCAACCTGCATTTCGGTGCTGTCGGAGACCACCTGCGTCATGGCGGTATCGCCGCCGACATAGCTGCCATCGGCCTGGAACGGCGCGCTACCGGTTTTATACCCGGCAAAAATATAACGCCCGTCGCTGTTTTTGGTGTTCGCCAGATCCAGCAGGTTATCGCGGATGCCCTGTAACTCTTCCGCCAGCGCAGCGCGATCTTCGTCAGAGTAGGCGCCGTTACCACCGGCGATCACTTTCTGCGTCAGGTTCTCTGTCAGCAAGTTGCCGATAGAGTCCAGGGTGTTATCTTCCTGGCCTAATGCATCCTGCGCGTAGGTGCGCGCGGTGTCGAACTGGCTCATGCGCGACAGCGCCGTTTGTAAGGTGACAGACTGCGACGCGCCGGTCGGATCGTCAGAGGGCTTCAGCAGCGTCTGGCCAGCAGAGAGGCGGGTCGCCAGGTCGTTGTAACCCGTCATCGCGTCGCCCAGGCTGTCTATGCGGTTTTGAAAAATATAACTTGTGCTAAGACGCATCGTTATTTCCCGATCAAAGGTTAAGCAACCCGGTTACCCGGGCGCGATTAACGGATATTTAAAATGGTGTCGAACAGCGTATTCGCGGTTTGCAGCACCTGCGCGTTCGCCTGGTAGTACTGAGAGAACATCTGCAGGTTGACGTACTCTTCCGTGATATCCACCCCGGAAACAGACTGCTGCTGCAACGCCCACTCGTCATAAACGTTCGCGGCAGTCGACATGTCCGCCTTCAGCGCGCTGACCGAGGAGCCAACGGAGCTGACCAGGCTGGCGTAGGCGCCGGAGAGCGTCTTACCATCGACCACCTCTTCATCTTTAATCGCAATCAGATCGAGGATGTTTTCGTTATCGCTCTGATCGTCCGGATCGGGGGATTTCGCCGCCGCGATCTGATCGCCGTCGGTGATCGCCACGGTCAGGTTATCCGCTGCGCCGTCGGTCGGGTTGAGGGTGAAGCTGTCGCCCGGCTGCGGAGTGCCGCCTGGCATTACGGAGATGCCTTCAAACTCCAGTTCGCCATTTGTGCCAATCGTCGGCGTGATGCTGCGACCATCGCTGGTAGTGATACTCCAGTCGGTGCTGCCCGGGCCGTTATAGACCAGTTCGTAATCTTCAGATTTCACCGACGGAATGTCGGTGAAGTTGACATCCAGCGAACCGGTACCGGTGTTGTTGATATTGCCCACTGCCAGCGGATCGGCAATGTTGAAGAGATCGCCGCCGGGATTGCCGTCGAGATCGTAACCCTGGGCATTCACTTCGTTGAATTTGTTCGCCATCTGCAACGCCAGCTGGTTAAGCTGATCGCGCGCCGAGACCAGATCTTCGTTGCGGAACTTGAACAGCCCGCCCAACTCGCCGGTAATTTTCTCTTCATCCAGCGGTAAGGCGTTGCCGGAGGCGTCAACGTAGGCCACCACGGTGGTGTTCGGATCGCTTTCCGAGGCGCTGGCCTGTAATTCGTAGGATTTCCCGCCGCTCACCAGCGCCATGCCGTTTTGCATCGAGATGTTAACCGCGCCGGTATCGCTGTTTTCAGTCACCTTAATGCCGATCTTTTCGCTCAGCTGGCTGAGTAACTGGTCGCGTTGATCCAGCAGGTCGGCAGGCATACCGCCGGTCTGGCCGTGCACCTTCTCAATCTGTTTATTGAGGGTCGCCAGCTGTTTGGTGTAGGAGTTGATGTCGTCAACGCTCTGGCTAATCTGCGTGTTGGTGCTCTGCTCAAGGCCGTTTAACGTTTTGCTGTTACTGCGATACTGGTTCGCCAGCGCGTTAAACTCGGCAAGCACACTTTGACGCGCGGCCGGATCGACGGGGTCTTTACTGACCGATTCCATGGCTTCAAATAAGCTATCCATGGTGACGGAGATATTGTTGGTGTTGTCGCCGAGCATGTCATCGATTTGGCTGACCTGCTGATAGCGGCTATTGAGGGTATAAAATTCGGTGGTCGCGCCACGCACCTGATTGGTCATAAAACCGTCGTAGGCGCGCTGTACATCGCCCACTTTTACGCCATAGCCGAAGAAGCCATAGCTTGTGGATTTCCCACCCGCCTCGCCGAGAATAATATTCTGGCGGCTGTAGCCTGTTGTTGTGGCATTTGACAAGTTATTACCCACCACATTTAACGCGTTCTGCGCGGCGTTAAGCCCGGACTGGGCCAGATTGATTAAATTCATTGGTATCGATCCTTACCAGAGGAGGAGGAGATAAGAAGCCCCCGATAAAAGTAGTGCTCTCTATATTTATCGGCCCTGCAAAATTTCGCTAAAGGCCGCAGCCTAAAATAATGAGGAAAAATCCGAGGAATATGCCTCTGCCGCTTCACTCACCTTATTCCGCACCTGCTGAATGATATTGATCAATTTTTTCGCATAGGCCGGATCCGTTGCATATCCTGCGCTCTGCAACGCTTTTGCCGCTATTTCCGGCGTTTCCGATTTCACAACATTTTTATAACGAGGATTACGACTAATTAACGACGTATAATCTTCCAGCGCTTCGGCATAAGAGGAATAGACTTTAAATTTATCCTTTATTTTTTGCGCCACGCCATTTTCATATTCGGTGGTGGTTATTTCGGTCGTTTCACCGTGCCACTCTGCGGTAGCTTTTACGCCAAATAAGTTATGGCTCGGTTTACCCTCCTCGGTGAGTATTTCCCGTTTACCCCAGCCGGACTCCAGCGCCGCCTGGGCAATAATTAATTGATGGGGAATACCGCTTAAACGCGCTACCGCCATTGCTGGCGCCATCATGCGGGAAATAAAACCGCCGCCGGGGATCGCGGGCACCTCGGGTAGCGCAGCCCGTTCATTGTTGGCCTGCGCCTGTTGCGGAACCTCGGTTTGCAGACGCAGCGGCACGCCAATAAAGCGTGCCGGGCTGATATTAAGGGGAACTTCACGCGTCGCGGTGGTCGTTTCCGCCACCGCATCGCTTTTGCCGCTCAACTGTTTAACCATCAGATCGGCGAAGCCCATCTTGCCTTTGTCGGCGATATTCTGCGAAATCTGCTGGTCATACAGCGAGGTGAACATCTCTGACTGCTGAGTGTTGAACAGCCCATCCTTAAAGCTGGCCTGCCGCATGCTTTTCAGCATCATCTGCACGAACAGGCCCTCCATCTGTTTCGCGACGGCTTTGAGCGCCTGCGGCGAATCGTTGCGCGCCGCCAGCTTTAACTTATCGAGACTGTGGGCATCAAACGCCGCATCTTGCGGCACGGATGGGCCAATCATCAGTTGATCTCCAGACGGGCATGCAGACAGCCTGCGCTTTTCATCGATTGCAGAATCGCCATCAAATCGTTCGGCGTTGCGCCAAGGCCATTAAGGGCGCGGACGACATTGTTGAGATCGGTGCTGGTCTGCACACGTTGCAGAGAGCCGTTCTGTTCACGTACCGAGAGCTGCGTATTTTGCGTCACTACCGTCTGCCCGCCTGCCAGCGGCGCATTGGGCTGGTTAACCTGCTGGTTTTGCGCCACTTCAACAGTCAAATCCCCCTGCGCAACGGCGCAAGAGTCGAGAGAGACGTGACCATTCATCACCACCGAACCGGTACGGGAGTTAATAATGATGCGCGCATCACCGGCGTCGACCCGCAGCGGCAGATCCTGCACCGCCGAGAGAAAGCGCACGCGCGCCGCGCTGTCGGCCGGAGCACGCAGGCTCACGGTACGGGCATCTTCCGCCACTGCTGCGCCGCCATAGCGACGGTTAATGGCGTCGCTGATCTGCTGGGCAACGGTGAAGTCATCCTGGTTCAGCACCAGTTTCAGCGTGCTCTGCCCGGCGAAGTTAGAGGGCACCTCGCGCTCAACCGTGGCGCCGCCGCTGATGCGTGCGCCGTTCAGCTGGTTGACCTGCACGCGGTTGCCGCCCGCCTGCGCGCCTGCGCCGGAAACCAGCAGGTTCCCCTGCGCCAGGGCGTAGATCTGGCTGTCCGCGCCTTTCAGCGGCGTCATCAGCAGCGTACCGCCTCGTAAACTTTTGGCGTTGCCCATCGAGGAGACCACTACATCGATCTTCTCCCCTGCACGGGCAAAGGGCGGCAGCTCCGCTGTCACCATTACAGCGGCGACGTTTTTCAACTGCATATTGACCCCCGCAGGCACGGTAATACCGAGCTGCGAGAGCATATTGTTGAGGCTCTGGGTGGTAAACGGCGTCTGCATGGTCTGATCGCCGGTACCATCCAGACCTACCACCAGGCCGTAGCCCATCAGGGAGTTGCCGCGAACGCCCTGAATCGAGGTGAGATCCCGGATCCGCTCAGCGCTGGCCTGGCCGGCAATGAGTGCCGACAGACAGCAGAAGAGCGCCAGGTAACGCGTAAAGGAAAACATTTTCATCATCAATCAAAAAGGAGAAAGGTTAAGGAACAGGCGTTGCAACCAGCCCATCTGCTGCGCTTCGTTGATATAGCCGTTGCCGACATATTCAATGCGCGCATCTGCCACCTGGGTGGATACAACGGTGTTGCTGGCGCTGATGGTGCGCGGGTTCACGATGCCGGAGAAGCGGATAAACTCCGTTCCCTGATTAATGGCGATCTGTTTCTCCCCGACCACGGCCAGGTTGCCGTTTTCCAGCACCTGTTTCACCGTCACGGTGATGGTGCCGCTAAAGGTATTTTTCGCTGCCGCTCCGCCTTTACCGGCGAAGTCGTTGGTGCCGCTCAGTGAGGCATCGGCTTTGCCGCCGCCCACCAGCCCGGAGAGGAAGCCCGGTACGGTGCTCATGCCCACATCCGTTGAGCCATCGCGCGAGGCGGTGGCGGAGGAGCTTTTGCTGGCGCTGACGTTCTCCTGTAGCGCAATGGTCAGCGTGTCACCGACATTGCGCGGACGGCGGTCCTCAAACATCGGTTGATAACCATAATTCATCGCCTGCCCTGACTGAAAAATTGCGCCGTTAACCGATGCGGCAGCAACCGGCGTAGGCGCGGCAGAGGTTTCCCCCCCTACCAGTGGTTTTTGTGGAATGTAGGCGCAGCCGGTTAACAGACTCATTAACAGGAGCGTTGAGGCCATACGGCCCAGCGTGGTTTCAGAGCAAGGGAGATTAGTCATCATATTCACTACAGATAATGCAGCCGCGAGCGTGCCCGCGGCCAGGGTTCAAAGTTGTGACAATCGTTGCAGCATCTGGTCAGAGGCCGAGACCGCCTTACTGTTAATTTCATAGGCGCGCTGGGTCTGGATCATGTTGACCAGCTCTTCCGCCACGTTAACGTTGGAGGTTTCGACATAGCCCTGCTTCAGGGTGCCTGCGCCGTTGAGACCCGGCGTGGATTCATTCGGCGCACCCGACGATTGCGTTTCGCGATAGAGGTTTTCACCAATACTTTCAAGGCCGGAGTCGTTGATAAACGAACTCAGCGTCAGCTGTCCCACCTGCTGCGGCGCGGTCTGGCCAGGCACCGTGACGCTTACCGTACCGTCGTTGCCGATGGTCAGGCTCTGCGCATCCTGCGGGATGGTAATCGCCGGCTGAACCTGATAACCGCTGGAGGTCACCAGCTGGCCGTTCTGGTCAAACTGGAAAGAGCCATCGCGGGTATAGGCAGTTGTGCCGTCCGGCAGCAGAACCTGGAAGAAACCGCCGCCTTCAATGGCGACATCCTTGCTGTTGTTGGTCTGCGTCAGGCTGCCCTGGCTGTGAATGCGCTCGGTCGCCACCGGACGCACACCGGTACCCAGCTGTAAACCGGACGGGATAGTGGTCTGCTCGGACGACTGCGCGCCCGGCTGGCGCAGGGTCTGATAGATCAGATCCTCAAACACCGCCCGCTGGCGTTTAAAGCCGTTGGTGCTGACGTTCGCCAGGTTATTGGAAATCACATCCATATTGGTTTGCTGGGCTTCGAGGCCGGTTTTCGCAATCCATAAAGAGCGGATCATGCTGTATTTCTCCTTACCGCGGCCTAACTGGCGCTCAGTAACTGGTTGGCTTTCTGTTCGTTGTCATCGACGGTGGTGATGACTTTCATGTTCATGTCAAAGCCGCGTGAGGTGGCGATCATCTCCACCATCGATTTCACCGGGCTGACGTTGCTCCCCTCCAGCATGCCGGGCATCAGGCGCAGATCGGCATCGGCGGGCAGCACGGCGGCAGCGGCCGGATCGGCGACGTGAAACAGACCGTCGTCGCCATGTTTCAGCACGCCAGGCGTGGCATTGACCATCTTCAGGCGGCCAACCTGCGCCAGCGCGGAAGGCTCATCGCCCGCGCCCAGCGCGGTAATGGTGCCGTCGGCGGCGAGCGTCAGTTCTGCCTGCGGTGGGACGGCAATCGGGCCGCCATCGCCAATCAGCGGCATGCCGTGCACCCGCAGCTGGCCATCGGCGTCCACTTCGATGTTGCCATCTTTGGTGTAGCCTTCACTGCCGTCGGGCAGTTGCACCGCCAGCCAGCCGTTCTGCGGCATCGCCACGTCGAGGTTGCGCCCGGTGGCCTGCATCGCGCCCATGGTGCTGTCGCTCCACGGCGTTGATTCGGTCACCATGGTGCGGGTCTCCAGCGACGGGCCGTGCACCGGGATCGCGCGATACGCGGCGATCTGCGCCCGGAACCCGTTGGTCGATGCGTTCGCCAGGTTGTTTGAGGTCACCGCCTGGCGGTTAAGGGCCGCGTTAGCGGCACCCATTGCGGTATATATCGCGCGATCCATCAGCCATTAACCCAGGTTAACCAGCGTCTGTAACAGCTCAGACTGGGTTTTGATGGTTTGCGAGTTGGACTGGTAGTTACGCTGGTAAACGATCATGTTCACCATCTCTTTACTCAGATCCACGTTGGAGGCTTCCAGCATGTTGCCGCGCAGCGAACCGAGGTTGCCGGTGTCGGCAATACCGGTTACCGGCTGCCCGGATTCCGGCGTCTCGGTCCAGCAGTTGTTACCTGCCGACTCCAGACCGCCCGGGTTGGTGAAGTTGCTCAGTACCACCTGGCCCAGCAACTGGCTTTCGCCGTTGCTGTAGGAGGCGATAATCTGGCCGTTATCACCGACGGTGTAGCCGTTCATCAATCCCGGCGGGTAACCGGTGGTGCTCGGGCTGTCCATGGTATTTTCAGATGCCTGCTGGCTGAGGCCAGAGAGATCGAGATTGAAGTTGAGCGCCGCGCCGCCCTGGTAAGCCGCGCCGTCGACGGTCAGCTCAGCCGGGTTGGTGGTCAGCTTGCCGGAGGTATCAAACGTCAGATTCACGGAGCTGGTGGTGCCCGGTGACGTAGAGTCCACCGAGTAAGCCGTCCACTGGTTATCCGCGGTTTTCACGTAGTAGACGTTAATCGCGTGCTCGTTACCGAGGCTGTCATAGGCGTTCACCTGCGTGGAGTAG
This sequence comes from Kosakonia sp. S42, assembly GCF_016624785.1. Classification (NCBI taxonomy): domain Bacteria; kingdom Pseudomonadati; phylum Pseudomonadota; class Gammaproteobacteria; order Enterobacterales; family Enterobacteriaceae; genus Kosakonia; species Kosakonia sp. S42. The sequence continues at coordinate 16,197 of NZ_JACVTW010000023.1, forward strand.
GTATAGGAGTCGCCATCTGTCGGATCGAACGGGGTCACGGAGACAACGTCGTTACCGGAGTCGAGGTTACCGGAGATAGAACCCGCATCAGAGGCGCGCGCCGGCATCTGCCCGGTCGGGATCTGGATCGCGCCAACCGGTGCACCCTGCTGGATCGCCGGCGGCGTGCCGGTGGCCATATAACCGGTCAGGCGCATGCCCTGGTTGTTGACCACATAACCGCTTTCATCGGTCTGGAACTGACCATTGCGGCTGTAAAATACGCGCCCCGCTTCAGTCACCATGCGGAAGAAACCGTTGCCCTGGATACCCATATCCAGCGCGCTGCTGCCCGCGCCGAGTACGCCATCGCTGAAGTTCTGGTTTACACCGGCAACCTGTACGCCCATCCCCACCTGGGAGCCGGCGAAGACATCGGCGAATGCCACGGAGCCGGATTTAAAACCGACTGTCTGCGAGTTGGCGATGTTGTTACCAACCACATCTAACGCCTGCGATGAGGCGTTTAATCCACTAAGACCTTGAGAGAAACTCATTTGCTAAACGTCCTGTGCGCGTAGCGCGCAACTCTGAATGAAAAATTATTCAATAAGGTAAACTTCGCTGAGCGACGCGGTGCCATCGACGCCCAGTTGCAGCACAGCGCCTGAACTGGTGAAGGAGACGCTCTGCACTTTCGCCGGCTTCAGCGCGGTAATCGCTGGCGCGCTGCCGTCGGCATTGGTGGCGGTAAACGACACCGTAAAGCTGGTGTCCGCCTGGGTACGCGGGTCGCTCGGCTGGAAATCTTCAAAATCATCCAGCGTGTACTCATGCACGCCCGCTTCCACATTCTTCAGCTTCGCGTTGTAGGCGTTACCGGCCGCATCGGTGAGCGTGACGGTGACTTCATCGGCGGCGCTGTCGAGCGAAAGCCCCACTTTCTGGTTACCATCGGTCGCGGTGGAGACCTTCGGATCGCCCTGAATCATGATGTCGCGGCCGACCCAGTCAGCGGAGTTCATCTGCTGCATGCTGGCCACCAGCGTGCCCATGCTGTTCATGGTGGTGTTGAGTTGTTCCACGCCCGCCGCCGTGTTGAACTGCGCCAGCTGAGCGGTCAGGTCGTTGTTATCCATCGGATCGGTCGGGTCCTGGTTCTGCATCTGCGCCACCAGCAGCGTCATAAAACTATCCAGCAGCTCATCCGCGGTGGAGCCGGTGCCGACACTCCCGGAACTGGAGCTCGTCGACGACGTGGAAGAAGTGGTGTTCGTCGTGGTTGACGTACTTTTTGTCGTCACGGCGCTTTGCGTCATGAGCGGTGAAACTGCCATCGTTTTCTCCTTACTGACCCAGCGTCAGCGTTTTCAGCATCAGACTCTTCGCCGAGTTCATCACTTCGACGTTGGCCTGGTAGCTGCGGGATGCCGAAATGGTGTTGACCATCTCACCCACTACATCGACGTTCGGCATATGCACATAGCCCTGCTCATCCGCCAGCGGATTAGCCGGTTCATACACCAGACGATCGGGCGCTTCGGACTCCGTCACGCCGCTGACTTTCACACCGCCAATCTCCTGACCGGCAGCGTTATCGACATTGAAAATAACCTGACGGGCGCGATAGGGTTTGCCATCCGGCCCGGCAACACTGTCGGCATTTGCCATATTACTGGCGCTGACGTTAAGTCGTTTTGACTGGGCGGTCATCGCCGACCCGGAAATATCGAAAATACTAAACAGCGACATGAAAATTATTAACCCTGGTTAATGACGCTCATTAAACCTTTAATTTGAGCGCCGAGGATGGTTAAGCTCGACTGATACTTAACATTGTTATCTGCAAAATTAACGCGCTCACGATCCATATCGACAGTATTACCATCCGCGCTTGGCTGATCCGGAATTCGGTAAAGTAACTGTTGATCGTTGGCTTTTGGCGCAACGCCGGGAATATGTTTCCCGGATGTTATAGCTAATGTTAATGGATGATTATTTCGCGTCTCCTGCGTCATCGCATTTTTCAACTCTTTTGAAAAATCAATGTCTCGCGCCTGGTAGCCCGGCGTGTCGGCATTCGCGATATTGGAGGCTAAAATATCCTGCCGCCGTGACATCAGGCTTAATGCCTGCTGCTGGAAACGCAATTCATTATCAAGTTTATCAAACATGAAATGACTCGCCTGCTTCGCTAATTGATTACGGAGCATAGTCTAAGAGACAACCTAATAAATCTATACCTTAAACATCTGACAGAAATAAGCGCATTTAAATACTTCATTACGCGCATCGATTTCTAAATAGTGTTTTTATACACACTCTGAAACAGCAAATCGGCAATATACAAACAGAACTGCGCGCATTTACGCGATAAACAAATTACCGACCTGGATTACAATTAAAGTAATCGTAATATCCGCCTTCCTCTATTTATATATAAGGTTGTTCTACATGCTGCACACGCTATTAAGGCCGCTTTGCCTGCTGCTGCTCTGCTGCGCCGTCACGCTTCCCGTCCGGGCAGCAAGTGCACCCGACGGCGAGCTTGCGTCGCGCATTGCCAAACTGCTGGCAGCCAATCATCAAGGAGCAGAGGAAAACGCGCCGCAGCTGCGCATTCGCATTCTTACCCCGGCCACAAAACTTGCCGCCCTGTGTGAAAAGCCTGATTTGCGTCTTTCCGGCCATCCGGTGCGTTTGACCGGTAACCGTAGCGTGATCGCTAAATGCGGCAGGAAACAGCACTTTATTCAGGTGAATGTGAGCGCCAGCGGGCGCTACTGGATCGCCGCCCGTCTGCTTAAACCGGGGCAAACCATTGGCCCGCGTGATATTCAACCCCTTAGCGGCGAGCTGGATAAGCTGCCCGCCGGGCTGCTGTTAGATGCCAGTAAGATCGTGGGCCGCACGCCGACACGCACCCTGCATCCCGGTCAGCCACTGACGGAAAATCAGCTGCGTCAGCGCTGGCTGGTGGTGGCCAATCAGGAGGTGGAGGTTGTCGCTCCCGGTGATGGTTTTTTGATTCACGCCAAAGGCAAGGCGTTGAACAATGCGGCGCGAAATGAACGGGTACGGCTACAGACGCGCAGTGGCCGCATCGTGGCGGCAACCGTGGTTTCAGAAGGGACAGTAAGCATCAACATCGATAACTGATTTCAGTTTTATTTTGCCTGGGCCGATATCTTTATTACAGGCCACACATAAAAGATATCACCAGGACACTTATGAACATTGAACGCACCAGTCAAGCACGCGCAATCCAGGCGACCACCGCACAACAGCAGGGCGAGCCGCGCGCAAAGTATGACGATATGGGCAGAGCGGCGGCATCTGACGATCGGGCAAACGGTACGCAGGTCAAGCTGAGCCAATTGATGCAGCACGTTAAAGCTGACAGTAGCCGTGATATCGATACCGCACGTGTTGCTGAAGTTAAGGCGAAGATGGAAGCGGGCGAGTTAACGCTGGACAGCGACAAGATTGCCAGCGCACTGGTCCGCGACATCTTTCAGTTCTCATAAACCTGACGAATAGTAGAGATGGAAAATTTATCCGTAATATTGAAAAAACTCACCGGCCTGCTGGAGGAGCTGGAGAGCACGCTGGTGGAAGAGAATGGGCAGCTAAGCCGGGCGCAGATCAACCCGATTTCGCTGCAAATTATCTCTGACAATAAAAGCCGCCTGCTTGCCGCCATCAACTTTTATGATGAACAGCGCAAGCAGGAGGAGAACCAGCAGAGTGTCGCGTCACCGTATAGCCATAAACCGCAGCTGGCGGCGCTGTGGAGGGGCATTACTGTAGTGGTGAAAAAATCGAGCGAGCTGAACCAGAAGAATTATCAGCTGCTGGAGATGCATATGAAGAAGGTTAACGATGTTAAGCAGATCGTCAGCCGGGCGACCTCAACGACGCAACTCTATGGGCAGAGCGGCAATCACAGCAATGATGGTTCCGGCAATGTCTATCGCATCTCGGTATAGCGCGCATATCACCCTCACAACGGCTTTCAGACGCTTGCCTCGCTACCTGCACCGGGAATAAACACCACGCGGTTTCATTTCCGGTGCTCTCAAGCCAGCATTTTCAACTGCACGCTTTTTACTCATTCTCTGCTGCGAAAAATTGCAACCCCTTTTTTACGTCACCCCGCGCCATTCAACGCTTCGCGCTGATTTACCAAGGCAGATGTTTCTAAATGTTTCTTAAAAATCTTCCCCTGCAATGCCCCTCTGCGCAGGAAAAAACAAAAGCGCTGATTTTGATCCCTTTTTTCCGGTTAAAAAAACTGTACGGCTACGCGGTTGCAGTAGATTAATTGCCACACTTTCTCCATTGAAAAGGGTCGAAAAACTCCTTCTATAAATTTGACGAAACAAAACAAAAAAAGCCTGTTTACGCCCTGGCGTGAAATCGTGAAAATACATCCACGCACTGCATCATGACGTTTTACCGGTAATACGAAATGATGGCTCTGTGAAAATTCCCTCTCGAAAAGGCCCATTTTTCCAGTTGCCTTATGCCGGGAAGGTCGGTGACCAAACTCTATTACTGACTTTTATTACCAGTAGTGAGCTGTCATATGTGATGTATAACCACTCTTTTCGATAGCCACCTTCGGGTGGCTTTTTTTTGCTTATTTTTCATGTGATTAAATTTAAAGACAGAGAAAAAGGTTATTAACAATAGCGTTAACCCGGCATGGGCCCGGCTTAAAAAACGCTGCCGGACCGCTATCAGCATAAATAGACGTAAGCCTGGCGCTTCGCTAAATTACCGTTTCGTTTTACCGCCCGGCTTATTTCCGCTGTGCATTATCCGTTAATGGATATGCTGCGAATTTACTCACCCTCGACCTCTTTATTAAGCGTTGTTCCCCCCTCCTCTTCCCGTTCGTCGGTCCAGATACGGCTGTAGTCGGGCCAGACCTGCGCATAACACGCAATATTTTTGATGCACACGGGTGTGGTCAGGCGATAACGCTGGGCAAATAGCGGCACCACAAAGTAGTGGGTTTTAAGAAAGCGCATCAGCCGCCGGATGCGCGCGCCGTGACGCTCCGCCGGCCCGGCATTGATGCGATCGAGCAGCTGCACGCCGCGCAGCCACTGGGCATGCCCCCAGAACCAGGTCCACATCTCGCTATGGCGATAGCGCTCCTCCAGGCTGAAGGTTTCATGCTGGTCAAAGCGCAGAAAGCCGAGACAGAGATCCTCCTCTTCCCAGCGCTGGTTGGGCAGTAACCAGTGCGAAACGCTGATCGGGTTGGTGTTAACCGTACAGCCGCGGTAGCGCAGGCTTTTGATCAGCTCGTCCACCAACTTTTTCATCTCGGTAGATCGAAAGTAGGTGATATTGAGCGTGGCGGGCAGCAGCGCCTGGGCCACGGGCTCTGTTGGCGGCAGTAACCACTCCGGCAGCGGTGCCAGCGTCTCTTCCCGCTCCATCATCGCGCGGGCGAGGGACTGCGCAATCTGGCGGATCACCGCCTGCTGGGCGAGGCTCAGGCGGCCGCGCCGTTGATTAAAGGTGACATAGTAAAACGCATCGCTGCTTTCACGGACGATCATCGGCTCGGGAGATAAGTGTGAGCGAGGGGTATCGAGGCGTACCAGCGCTGGCGAGGGGATGGCGGCCAGCGGCGTGTTGTAGACAATCTCGCTCGCCTGCGGCATTTCACCATGCCAGCCGGGCGCGCGGGTGAGGGTCATCTGCGCATCGGAATGGCTGCCAAGCTGAAAAGGCCCGAGGCCGACCACGCCGTTTTCCGGGTGTGCCAAGGCATAGACCGGGCTTGCCAGCCGATAGAGCAGCATCGCGTCCGGTTGGCTGAGGTGCATGATCAACACATAATCCTGCACAATCACATCCGTCACGTGGGGTAAGCCAGGCCCGCCCGCGTAACGCTGAAGGGTGGTCTGCAACTGCGCAGGATCTAACGCCTCGCCGTTGTGCCACACCAGCCCGCGACGCAGCATAAAGTGCCAGCTCAGCCCATCGTCACTGACCCGAATGGTGTGGGCGAGACAGGGAACCGGCTCGGCCTGCTCCGGCAGATGGCGCGTCAGCCCGGCATGCACCATTTGTAGAATATGCCGCCCGGCGCGATCGGTATGAATAGAGGGCACGGGCGCCTGTAGCGGGCGATAGAAGGAGATGTGATAGTGAAAGCCGTCGCGGGAGTAACAGGTTCCGTGGTTTTCCGGCATGCTTTTCGCCTCTGCCGCAGGGGTATTGCTGCCAAGCATATTCTCCAGCGCTGCCACGCTCATCTGGCACTGCAACACGCCGAGTGCGCCCCGCCCCGGTCTGGAGCGCCAGATAAGCCACCCCTCCTCCTGCATCTCTTGCAGCAGGGAGCGTGCATAGCGCGCCGTGCAGGCTAAGGTGTCGGCGATTTGCGCCAGGGATAACTCATGTCGGTGCGTACTGTATTTCGCCAGCAGCCGGTTATAACGGCGCAGCAGGCTACCCTTCTCAATAGCGGAGTAATAAACCATTGGTTATTCACCATGATAAACAGATGACGCAAGGGGATTCGATACGATGGAGAGTGCAGTAGTGAATATAGCATATTAGATAAATCTTATGATTCTGCCCGCCCGCCGCGCGGTCATATGAGATTTTTCACTTTTTTTTCGCTGTCCGCGAAACCTTTTCCTCTGCGCCAGCGAACTGTAGATGAACGCACACTTAATGTTGACCTGGAGCGCATGATGACCCCGATGAAAAAACTCTTTTTGAGCCTCTCTGCCGCAGCCCTGCTGAATGTTGCCAGCGCACAGGCGGCGCTGCCCACCGGTTCGCAGGCACCCGACTTCCAGTTACAGGGCGCGCTGGCGGGAAAACCGCTCACCTTCTCCCTTAAGCAAGCGCTGCAAAAAGGGCCGGTGGTGCTCTACTTCTTCCCGGCGGCATTCAGTAAAGGGTGCACCATTGAAGCCCACGCCTTTGCCGAAGCGACGGATGATTTTAAAAAGCTTGGCGCGACGGTGATTGGTGTTACCGCCGGTAATACCGATCAGGTGGATGCTTTCTCCAAAGAGGAGTGCCGCGATAAATTTACCGTTGCCGCCGATCCGGGCGCAAAAGTGGCGGCGCAGTACGACACGCTGATGCAGATGAAGGGCAAAACCCTCTCCGATCGTACCTCTTACGTTATCGCGCCGGACGGCAAGATCCTGCTGAGCTACACTGACAGAAACCCGGAAACGCATATCCAGAAAACGATGGACGCGGTGAAACAGTATGCGAAATCCCATTCGTAACTAACCCTTTTTCCGGCAGAGAATCACTATGTTAACCGCCATGCTCGCCGCCTTCGCAGGCGGCATTATTCTCAACTTTATGCCCTGCGTGTTTCCGATTATCTCGCTGAAAGCGCTGGGCCTCCTGCGCCATACCGGGGATCCAGCGCAGACGCGCCGCGAAGGGCTGGGTTTTTTGCTCGGTACGGTGGCGACCATGCTGATCCTCGCCGGGATCCTGCTTGCGCTACGCGCTGGCGGCAGCGCCGTTGGCTGGGGCTTTCAGCTGCAATCACCGCTGGTTATCGCTGCGCTGGCGCTGATTGTGCTGGCGGCGGCGCTCAACCTGCTCGGCGTGTTTGAAGTGGGCCTCTCCGTGCAGCGGGCCGGAGAGATCCACGTCGAACGCGGGGCGTTTATCCGCGCGGCGCTGACCGGCGCGCTCTCTATTATTGTTGCTACCCCCTGCGCCGCACCGTTTATGGCGGGGGCCATTGGCTATGCGCTGGTGCAACCGCCCACCGTCGCGCTGGCGATCTTCTTCGCCCTCGCGCTCGGTTTTGCCGCACCGTTTAGCCTGATTTCGCTCTTCCCCGCTCTCGGCAAATGGCTGCCGCGACCCGGCGCGTGGATGAACACCCTGAAACACGGGCTGGCCTTTCCGATGTTTGGTGCCTTCGGCTGGCTGGTGTGGGTGCTGGCCCAACAGGCGGGCACCACGGCGCTGGCGGCGATCATTGCCGCCTCGGTGGTGGTGAGCTTCGCCGCCTGGCTCTATGGCATGGCGCAGCAGCGCCGCTTCGCCGGGCGCGGCCATAAAGGGTTGTTCGCCGCCACCGCACTGCTGATTATCGCCGCCCTTACCCCGCTGCCGTCGGTGGTGAACAGCGGCGCGGCACTGGCCTCGTCGCAAGTAGCGGAGACCAGCTGGTCGCCGCAAAAAGTGGCGGAGAATCGCGGCCACGGGAAAGCGATTTTCGTCAACTTCACCGCCTCCTGGTGCATCACCTGCCAGGTGAATGAGAAGACCTCGCTCTCAACCGAGGCGGTCAAAACGGCGCTGGCGAAGAGCGGCACCCTCTACATGGTGGCGGACTCGACGAAATTTAATGCCGATATTGATGACGCGCTCAACGAACTAGGCCAGGGCAGCCTGCCGCTCTATGTCGTCTACCCGGCGGATGGCGGCGCGCCGACCATCCTGCCGCAGGTGCTAACACCCACAATTGTGGTCAATGCCCTGAACGCAGCGAGCGGCAAAAAAACCTAAGGCGGATGATGGAAAAAGCGGAGGCAGCGCGGGAAGAGTGGCCGCATCTGATGGCCAGGGCGCAGGCTGGCGACAGCCAGGCCTATACCCGGCTGCTTAAAGCGCTGGTGCCGGTTATCCGCACGCTTGCGCGTAAGCAGGTAGCAGACGAGCTGGTCGAAGATGTGATTCAGGATGTGCTGCTGACCCTGCACCGGGTTCGCCACACCTACGATCCCGCTGCGCCCTTTTTACCGTGGCTGATGGCAATTGCCCATGCCCGCACGGTGGATGCGCTGCGAAAACGCGGCCGCCATCAACAGCGGGAGGTGGCGGATGAGCTGCTGCCTGAGCCGGTCGCAGACGCTCACCCAACTCTGCATGAAGAGGAGCTGGCGGCGCTGCTCGCCCAGTTACCCGCACGCCAGCGCCAGGTGATTGAGCATTTTCACCTGCGCGAAATGAGCCTTGCTGAAACCGCGACGCGGCACAACCTGACGGTCTCCGCCGTCAAATCGCTACTGCATCGCGCCCTGAATAATCTTCGTCGGTTAGGAGCCCTTCATGGCCGATCATGAGTGGTTAATTGAGAAACTTGGTCGTTCGGCAGAGCCGGTAAAACGGCCCTGGCGCAGCGGCTGGCGGGTGGCAAGCTGGCTTGCCGTGGCATTGCCATGCGGGGTGATAGTCAGCCTGCTGTTAAACAGAACACAGACCGACTGGTCGCACGCAGGCGCTGCGTGGGCGATGCTGCAACTGCTGCTCACCTTTGCCACCGGCACGCTGGCGATCCGCAACGCCTTTCTGCTCAGTATTGCCGGGCAGCGTCCGCTCGGCTGGGGCTGGTTTGCGGCGCTGGTCAGCCTCTGGCTGGCAACAACCTTTTTGAATCTCCATCTGCATCGCGTTCCGGCGAGCGGCATGGTTGAGGGGCCAAATTGTTATCTCTTTATGCTGGCGGTGAGCGTGCCGATGGCGGCAATCGTGGTCGGCTACCTGCGCCGCACCCGCACGCTCTTTCCCGCCCGCAGCCTTGGCGCGGCGGGTGCAGGGGTCGCCTGTATGGCGCTGACCCTGCTCTCGCTCTGCCATCCGACGCACATCAGCGCGGCGGATCTGCTGATGCATATCGCCGCGGTGAGCACCATTGTGCTGCTCACCGTGGTGCTCGGTTACCGCTGGGTTTCCCTGCCGTAGCGGTCACTTTTTCGGGAAGATCCACAACTGATCGGCAGGCAGCACCACGCGGTAGTTCTGCGCCGTGCGCGACTGGGTGCCGTAGACGCGCACCACGTAGTCATCAACCGGCGTGCGGAAGAGATACTCCCAGCGGTCGCCAAGGTACATGCTGGTGAGCATCGGCAGATCCAGCGAGTTATCCTGCGGCGTCTCGGTTAGCCGCAGGCTCTCCACGCGGATCACCGCCGTCGCCTCCTGCCCTACGCTAACGCCCGGCCCGGCAACACCCCACAGCGCCCACTGCGCCCCTTCGATACGCGCCCGGCCGTTGGAGACTTCCGTCACCTTGCCATGCAGGCGGTTGTTGCTGCCCATAAACTCGGCGGTGAACAGTGTTGAAGGCTTGCTGTACATCTCCTGCGGCGTACCCTGCTGCTCGATCACCCCATTGTTGAGCAGCAAAATGCGGTCGGAAATCGCCATCGCCTCATTCTGATCGTGAGTCACCATCAGCGCCGACAGCCCGAGCTTGACGATCAACTCGCGCAGGAAGACACGCGCCTCTTCGCGCAGCTTGGCATCGAGGTTAGAGAGCGGTTCATCGAGCAGGATCACCGGCGGGTTATAGACCAGCGCGCGGCCAATGGCGACGCGCTGCTGCTGGCCGCCCGACAGCTGGTGAGGGTGGCGCTGGCCGAGCGCGCCGAGGCCAAGCTGATCGAGCACACTCTGCACCCGCTGGCTAATCTCGTGAGCGGCGATTTTGCGCAGCTTCAGCGGGTAAGCGACATTCTCAAACACGGTTTTGTGCGGCCACAGGGCGTAGGACTGGAACACCAGCCCGAGGTTACGCTCCTCCGCCGGCACTTCGCTGCGCGGTGTGCCATCGTAAACCACATTTTTGCCAATGGTGATGCGCCCCTGGGTGGGCTTCTCCAGCCCGGCAACGGCGCGCAAAAGTGTGGTTTTCCCGCTGCCGGAGGGGCCAAGCAGGGAGACCACTTCGCCACGTTTGAGATCCATCGACACGCCCTTTAACACCGGGTTGTCGCCGTAGGTCAGGTGTAAGTTCTCTACCGTTAGCTCAATCATGTAATTTCACTCCAAAACGCAGGGCCACACCAAGACCGATGACCACCAGCAAAATATTGATAAACGAGAGGGCCGCGACAATATCGATAGCGCCCGCCGCCCACAGCGACACCAGCATCGAGCCGATGGTTTCCGTGCCGGGCGAGAGCAGATACACCCCGGTGGAGTATTCGCGCTCAAAGATCAAAAACATCAGCAGCCAGGAGCCGATCAGGCCATAGCGCGACAGCGGCACCGTCACATGGCGGGTCACCTGACCCGGTGTTGCGCCAGTGCTGCGCGCCGCCTCTTCCAGCTCCGGGCCGACTTGCAGCAACGTCGAGGAGATAAGGCGCAGGCCATAAGCCATCCACACCACGGTGTAGGCCAGCCAGACGCTGAAGATGGTGTTGCGCAGCGAGCGCAGCCAGACAATCAGGTTGTCACGCAGCCACTCGGAGACCGGTAAGCCCGACAGCCAGCCGTTTTTCAGGGATTGATCGAGCCACATCGGTAAGAAGAGGAAGACCCACAAAAAGGCGAGACCGGCGAGCAGACCCGGCACCGCGCGCGGCACCAGCACGCTGTAGTCGAGGAAGCGGGTAACGTTATCCTGCTTGCGGTGCATCGCGATGCCGACAAACAGATAGCAGATCACCGCCAGCGCGCCGCCGAAGACGCCAATCGCCATCGAGTTGACGATTGCCCGCAGCAAGTTCGGCTGCTGCCAGATATTGCGGAAGGTCTCCAGCGAGACGTTATCCCACAGCGGCACGCCAACCCCCCAGTGGGAGATAAAGGCGCGCAGCACCACGCCCAGCAGCGGCACGCCGATAGTGACCGTCAGCCACGCCACTACCACTGCACATGCCACCCAGCGCCATTTGCCCAGCGGCAGCGCGCGCGCCTGCGACGCTTTGCCTTTCATGGTGACAAAGCGGTTCGCGGTACGCATTAAGCGGCGTTGCAGCATCACCAGCGGAATGGTGATGCAGATCAGCACCACCGCCACGGCGGCCATCAGGTGATAAGAGGGCGTGCCGAGCTTGTTGGTCAACTTATAGAGATAGGTCGCCAGCACCATGTTGCCTTCGGGATCGCCGAGCACCAGCATCAGGCCGAACACCTCCAGCCCGAGGAAAAAGAGCAGTACGCAGGCGTAAAGGATTGAGGGGCGCACCATCGGCAGGCTAACGGAGGTCATCACCTGTAAAGGCGAGGCCCCCACCGTGCGCGCGGCCTCCTCGACATCTGAGCCAACGCTGCGCAGCGCCGACGAGATATAGAGATAGGCGTGCGGAACGTGCGTCAGCCCGGCGATCACCACAATGCTGAACATCGAGTAGATGTTCCACGGCACAAACCCCAGCAGCTGTTGCGCCCACTGCGACAAGAAGCCCACCGGCCCGGCAGAGACGACATAGCCAAAGCCAAGCACCATCGGCGAGACGAAAATGGGCACCAGGATCAGCGGCTCAATGAAGCGCCGCCCCGGCAGATCGGTACGCACCATCAAGAAGGCGAGAATGCCGCCGAGCGGAATGGCAATAAACACCAGCCCAAAGGCGAGAATAAAGCCGGACTTTAAGGCGAGGTAAAAATCGGGGTCGGTGAAGATAAAGGCGAAGGATTCGAGGCTCAGCTCCTTACTGCGGGAAAAGAAAGGCGCTGAAAGAAAACTCTGTACGACGATAAATAATAACGGAACGTAGATCACCAGGGCGGTAATCAGGACCGTTACGCCGCGCGGTAACCCTTGCCATTTTCTGCGCACGATATTCATAGAAAATCCCTGTGGTCAGAAGATGAGAGTGAAAGGGTTGTGCGCGGACAGCGCCGCACACAACCGGCAACGCCTCTATTTCCCGGCGGCGGTGCGCCACTGTTTAATAAATTCGAGACGCTTTTTCGGCTCCAGATACTCAAGCAGCGACTCATCAACCGGGATCGGTTTCAGCGCATCGCCGAGTAGTTTGGTCATGCCGTCGATATCATTGCTGCCTTCAATATCGTTACGCAGGGAGGGGATATCCGCCTGGCTTGCGAGAATGCTCTGCCCTTTTTCCGACAGCACATAGTCAAACCACAACTTCGCCGCGTTGCTGTGCTCCGCTTCGGCACTGATAAAGGAGACGCGCGACAGCACCAGCACGTAATCTTTCGGGTAGGAGACGCCTAAGGATTTATCCGCTTTCGCACGCGCTTCGGCATAGGATCCGAGGATGTTGTAGCCGACCAGGTTTTCACCGGAGGAGACGCGCTCCATCATGGTGCCGGTGGAGGATTGCACCGTCAGGCCGCCTTTGGCGATATCCGCAAGATGGGTGAAATACTCTTTGTCGTGCTTGCTATCTTCAACGGCGAGCATAAAGCCGAGCCCCGATTTTTCGATATCGTAGGTGGTCACTTTGCTCTTGAACTTATCGGTCTGGCTGGCAATCAGCTTCGCCAGCGCGGTGTGGGAATCCGGGACATCGCCCTGCGGGATCAGGCGTTTGTTATAGATAAAGACCACTGGCTCGTAGGTGGTACCGTAGGCTTTGTTTTTCCAGACCGCCCATTTCGGCAGTTTGCTCTGTTCGGGGGAGGCGTACTCATCGGCATATTCGGTTGCCAGCTTCAGCGCGGTGTCCATCGACGAACTCCAGACCACGTCGCCGCTGCCGCCGCCGGAGGCCTGCTCGCTAAGATAACGGTTATACAGCTCGGTGCTGTTCATATCGTTATATTCAACTTTGATACCGGGATATTGCGCTTCAAACCCTTTGATCAGCGGGCCAGCGGCTTTGGTGTCGGTCGTTGAGTAGACCACCACTTTGCCCTCTTTGGTGCCGGCATCGACGATTTTCTGATAATCCGCCGGGTAGCCCGCAGGGACAGCTGCGAGAGCGGCAGAGGAAAAGAGCGCCGCTACTACGCCCGCCAGTACGCTTTTTTTCATCTCCATGAACAAACCCCTATTTATCATTTTGTAAACACAAATTTAACATATAGCGCCTTAGCCACCCGATGCAACGCGGCAGGGTCTTTTTTGCGGGTTTTGTGACATTGAAGGGATTTAAGCCAATTACGCCGTTATTTTACCGAGAGTTAGCGGCATTTTATTCAGAACGGCGTTTTGCTCAGGATGAAAAATGGCGGGGAAAAGAGGTAAGAGTTGTTTACGCTTTTTAACAAATTAATCGCCGAGGATAAGGGGGCGATCGTACAGCACAATATGTTCGGGTTTGTGCGGGTCATACTTTATCGTCGTGCCAGTCCCGGCGGCCAGCCGCGTCGCATCCCTAAATGCCAGCGGCACAGTGATAGTGGCTTGTACAACACCCCCTTCGCGCGTGGTAAACCGGACCGCTATTTCGCACCATACCGAGGCGCGATCCATCCTGTTAGTGCGATTAAACGCAACGATATCGGCGTTGGCAGCAATACCGTGTTTACTTACATGGGCCTCAATAAAAAGCTTTCGAACCCAGACGCACACTTTGTATATCAGCCACAGCACCACTATCACAGCTATGCTGCTCAGCATCTCGTAAAGGGGTTTTAGTGTCATGAATCCTCTATGAAATGAAAGAGGTTAATTAAAGCCAGGAAAAATACCTGAGGAAGAGCCGTCAGAGAAATGCGACCTTTTATGTCCGCCCTGCAAACGCTTTAGGGGATAGATTAATCACCTAATATTAAAGGCTTATCATACAAAGCTATTCGTTTAGGGTCGTTAGGATCATATTTGATAGTGATGATTTCGCCGGGGGAGTAGCGCATAACTTCTTCTGCCGCTAAGGGTTTGTCTAAACTTGACTCCAATTCAACTCCCTCTTTCGTTTTGAATATGAAAGTCAGTTTATACACAGGAAGACCAGCATCAAACATGTTGGTCCTTTCACGTGTCTTGATCTGAGCATTAATGCCTACGCCAATTCTTTTCACCTCAGATTCCATCATCCCCTGTCGAATACCAGGAATGACCATAGAACCAGCCATCATTAGCAATCTAATGGCAACAAAAGCTATAAAGATATAAAACAAATACATCCATCGGAATTCCATTTTACCCCCCATCATCTAAACAATTAACGTCAAAGCTTTTGAACTCCAGCGCAGTGCACCAGACTCCAGCAGTACCCCAATTTGCTCAAATTTGAGCGGGTTATTTTTCTTTTCAAAAGCTTTCGAGCTTATGGAAATCACATGACGTGATATCGATGTATTTGCTGCAGCAATCGTAACTCCTTTGTAATCGAGTGCCACTCCAGTAACGCTTTCAGAAAAACCTGTAGCACTTGCGCTATTTCCTGCCACGACCTCCTTATGCCACCCTACCGTGTAAGACGATTTAGGCGCATCAAGATCTATAGCAACATCACTATGAAGAGTAATTGTTTTCGGGCTAGTAATGGTGATCGTTCCGTTTTTGACATCCTGATACCAGTCACCGCTATTGACAGTGATGGTCACGCCACCATCAATTGTTTCAGTTTTCCCCGATTTAATCGTAGTGGTAAGAGATTTGTCAAAATTTTGCGTCAAGGTGCCCGTTACATGATGCGTTTCATTACCAGTTACATCAGTAGTGCGGTCACCCTGAATAGTCACATTATCGCCGCCGCTGGTAATTTTTAGCGTTCGCCCATTCTGGATAGTTGTAGTCTCGCTATCGTTAAAGGTTTTGGTTTCCGCTTTTGTGACCGTGGTGGTGCGCTTTGCGAGATAGTTAAAAGTCGCATCCTGCGTGACATTATCAGTCTGCGTCTTTTTAATTGTGGTCGTGCGATGCCCGTCAATATCCACCGTTTGATCGTTTTCGACAGAGACAGACATATCTTTTTCAGAATGTAGCTGCACGGCTTCGCTGCCGGGTTTATCTTCGAAAAAGAGGTAACTGGCGTTGTCTTTGCTGCCATCCTTGCTTCTTGTCATAAAGCCCATAACGGTTGCTGCCGCAGGAAGTTCCCATGGCGGCATGCTTGATTCGTTGTAGACACGCCCTGTGATCAGAGGACGGTCGGGATCGCCATTAATAAAATCAACAACGACCTCATCGCCAATACGCGGAACCTGGACACCACCAAAGCCCTGACCCGCCCAGGCGCTGGATACGCGCACCCAACAGGAGCTTGAGTCATCGCCCTTCGCCAGGCGATCCCAATGAAATTTAACCTTTACGCGACCATAGCGATCGGTCCAGATACTTTCACCTGCTGGCCCCACCACTTTCGCCGTCTGCGGGCCATAAGTGCGTGGCCAGGGCGTTTTGACTTCAGGTCGATAGGGTGTAGAAGAGGGAATAACGGAGAATTCAATGCGGTGCATTGTTTCACCCGTATCGTTTGAAGCGTAGGGATTTTCGCGAAAATCATATTCAGCGGCAGTGATCAGATATTCGCCGTTATCTCCGACGAAAGGCGCGCTACTTAACTGAAATACATAACCGGGAGCAATACCGGTGGCAGTCGCCAGGCCCGCAATATGTTGATGGTCAACCTGCCATCTCTCCTGACGGATGCGCGCGTATTTTTCCCCATGCACATGGTCGTTAAAGCGTCCCGGCCACTCGTAGACATCGATATCGCCCGGCCTTGGAGAAGAGGGGTTTTGCCGAGCCTGGAACAGCCAGGCATTAGGCTGGCGAAAATCATAATCTTCAAGGCTAAATTTACCCGGTGTAACGCTATCTTCCATGGCCCACTGGCTAATCCCTTCCTCGCCCGTGACACCGCCAGAGTCAGTCGAATGGTAGGGGATCGTTTCATAACCTGGGAAGGCATCAAAAGCGGAACCGGTATCGAAGAGTACCAATTGATGGTGGCCTGGTTCATGGTGAAAACGATAAGCAATACCTTCAAGCTCCAACAGACGGCTAACAAAATCCAGGCTGCTTTCCTGATATTGAACGCAGTAGTCCCAAACGCGGTAACTCGCGGTCAACCTGTCATCCACGTTTATTTGATATTCGCTAAACAGAGTTTTGACTATTTCAGGAACCGTCTGGCTCTGAAAAATCCGCATATTACGGTCGCGCTTCATTGGCCAAAGGTCAGATTCAACAATTAAGTTGTAGGCAGCGTAACGGGTACCGGATAGCTCTACAGGCCGGACGCCTGCCCGGGTTACCTTACCGTTGAGATAGCGGGGCATGGATAGATTCTGGGTTGGTAATGCTACCGTTACGGATTGCCCAAGCAGTTTACTGCGATCGAGACGGGGATCTTCGCTGAGTAAAGTCAGGTTAAAAACAAAAGGCTCAGAGATCGCTTCACGCCCGGTCAACTGCCAAAAGAGCAACTCATTTGTTGTAGGAAGTTGTACGGAAATACGCTTATTCATTCCATCATCCCCATAGAGAGCAATAAACCATCGCCTTAGGTCACGATACGCACGAGCATAGCCAACACAGGTAGTATGCTGCTGAATCTAACCAAAGACTGTTACATGCGTTGTTATTTCAGATTAAGGATGCAACGGTGCATGGGTTCAGACCGGAGGGTTAATTCACAAGGGCCTCGAAAAGAAAACAGATCTCGCTCCCTAAAACACAATAAACCCACCAACAGTGTTGAACAGCTAAACCGGTTTAGTTAATGTTTAGCGGTACTCATTATCGGGAGAAAATCATGTCAGCTCGAGTCTGGTGTCTGGGTGACGCCGTGGTGGATCTATTGCCGCAGGGCGATGCCTGCCTGATGCAGTGCCCCGGCGGCGCGCCGGCCAATGTCGCGGTCGGCATTGCGCGCTTAGAGGGAAATAGCGGTTTTATCGGTCGCGTCGGCGACGATCCCTTCGGCCACTTTATGCGCCAGACGCTGGCGAAAGAGCAGGTCGACACCGCGTTTATGCGTGCCGATGCGCAGCACCGTACTTCAACCGTGGTGGTGGCGCTGGATGAAGAGGGTGAGCGCTCATTTACTTTTATGGTACGCCCGAGCGCCGACCTGTTCCTTGCAGAAACGGATCTGCCGCCATTTGCCCGCGGCGAATGGCTGCACTGCTGCTCGATTGCGCTGGCGGCTGAGCCTTCGCGCGCCACCACTTTCAGCGCCATGGAGCGGGTGCGCGGCGCGGGGGGGTTTGTCAGCTTCGATCCCAATATTCGCCACGATTTATGGGCCGACAGCGCCCAGCTTCGCCACTGCATTGAGCGTGCGCTGGTGATGGCAGATGTGGTGAAACTCTCGGAAGAGGAGCTGGCGTTTATCGCCGACGCGCCTGCTGAGGAGGTGAGCCTGCCTGAGCTGGCAGCGCGGTATGGCATCACCCTGCTGCTGGTCACTCAGGGCAAAGCCGGGGTGAAAGCCTGCCTGAACGGCAAGTGCTACCACTACCCGACGCTGCCGGTAATCAGCGTGGATACCACCGGCGCGGGCGACGCCTTTGTCGCCGGTCTGCTGTGGGGGCTGGCGCAGCACGGCCTGCCCGATAGCGAACCGCAGTTAGCCGCGCGGCTGGCGAGCGCGCAGATCTGTGGCGCGCTGGCAACCACCGCTAAAGGCGCCATGACCGCCCTACCCTGGCGCCACCAGCTTGAGGAGCAACTCGCCTGATACCTGCGGGCTTACGTCTCGTTTTGCGAGCCGTCTCACATTCACTAAACCGGTTTAGCTAATTTCATTGCGTCCTGAAATTATGCGCGATTATGATTCGACACCTAAACCGGTTTAGCAAAAATAACTCTGTGATGATGGCTCTTCCTTAGGGATGCAAAATGATGAAAAAAAGCACGCTCGCCATAACCCTTGGTCTTATTCTCAGCGCGGGAGCGGCACAGGCCGCCGACCCGAGCATGAGCAGCATTGAAGCCCGTCTTGCCGCGCTGGAGCAGCGTTTACAGGCCGCTGAACAGCGCGCAAATGCCGCCGAAAGCCGCGCACAAGCCGCGGAAAAACAGGCTCAGCAGCTGGCGGCCGCCCAGCAAAAAACCGATACCACCACCACACAAGTTGAGCAGCGCACCGCCAAACTGGAGCAGAAAGCCAGCGATGAAGGCGGCTTTGAGTTTCACGGCTATGCCCGCTCCGGCCTGCTGATGAGCGATTCGGCGAGCAAAACTCAGGGCGGCCCAACCGTGACGCCAGCTGGTGAGACCGGCGGTCATGTAGGTCGTCTGGGTAACGAACCGGATACCTATGTCGAGATGAACCTCGAACATAAACAGACCCTCGCCAACGGCGCGACCACCCGCTTTAAAGTGATGCTTGCCGACGGCCAGCGCACCTATAACGACTGGACCGCCTCCAGCAGCGATCTCAACCTGCGCCAGGCCTTTACGGAGATCGGCCATCTGCCGAGCTTTACCGGCGCATTTAAAGACTCCACTGTCTGGGCGGGGAAACGCTTCGACCGCGATAATTTTGATATCCACTGGATCGACTCCGATGTGGTGTTCCTCGCCGGGACCGGCGCCGGGGTATACGACATGAAGTGGAGCGACGAGGCGCGCAGTAACCTCTCCCTCTATGGCCGCACCTTTGGTGATATCGAAAACAGCGAAAACACCGCGCAGAACTACATCCTCTCCCTGAACAACTACTACGGCCCGGTACAGCTGATGGTCAGCGGCATGCGCGCGAAGGATAATGACGACCGCCTCGATCTGGAAGGCAATAAAGTGAAGAGCGACGCGGCGGATAACGGTGTTCACGCCCTGCTCGGCCTGCACAACGACAGCTTCTACGGCCTGCGTGAAGGTTCAGCAAAAACCGCGCTGCTCTACGGTCACGGCCTCGGTGCGGAAGTGAAGGCCATCGGCTCCGACGGCGCGCTGTTGTCGCAGGCCGACACCTGGCGCCTGGCGAGCTACGGCATTACGCCGCTCGGCGGCGGCTGGCACATTGCCCCGGCGGTGCTGGCACAGAGCAGTAAAGATCGTTACGTCAAAGGCGACAGCTACCAGTGGGCGACCGCCAACGTGCGCCTGATTCAGGGGCTGACGGAAAACTTTGAAATGCAGTATGAAGGGACGTATCAGTACATGGATCTGCGCCCGGAAGGGTACAACAGCCGCAATAACGTGAGCGGCAGCTTCTACAAACTGACCGTTGCGCCAACGCTGAAAGCGGGCGATGTCGGCGAGTTCCTGAAACGCCCGGAAATCCGCCTGTTTGCCACCTGGATGGACTGGGATCACCGGCTGGATAACTACGCCGGGGATGATGCCTTCGGCAGCGCTGGCTTCAAGGCTGGCGGCGAGTGGAACTTCGGCGTACAGATGGAAACCTGGTTCTGATAGCGCGGCCCCTGCGGGGGCCGTTTGCGTAGCTTGAAAGCCTAAAAACAAGACAGAGGTTGTTATGGATTTTGCACAAATTTCCCGCTCGCTGCTCCCCTTGCTCGGCGGCAAAGAGAATATCGCCAGCGCCGCGCACTGTGCGACGCGCCTGCGGCTGGTGCTGGTGGACGACGCGAAAGCAGACACCGCCGCGATTGGCAAACTCGACGGCGTGAAGGGCTGTTTTCGTAACGCCGGGCAGTTACAAGTCATCTTCGGCACCGGGGTGGTGAACAAAGTCTACGCCGCGTTTATTACCGAGGCGGGGATCAGCGAGTCGAGCAAATCGGAAGCGGCGGATATCGCTGCGCGCAAACTGAACCCGTTCCAGCGCATCGCCCGTTTGCTGTCGAACATCTTCGTGCCGATCATTCCGGCGATTGTTGCTTCCGGCCTGCTGATGGGCCTGCTGGGGATGGTGAAAACCTACGGCTGGGTCAACCCGGATAACGCGCTCTATATCATGCTCGACATGTTCAGCTCGGCGGCGTTTATCATTCTGCCGATCCTGATTGGCTTTACCGCCGCGCGCGAGTTTGGCGGCAACCCCTATCTTGGCGCAACGCTTGGCGGCATCCTCACCCATCCGGCGCTGACCAACGCCTGGGGCGTGGCGGCGGGCTTCCACACCATGAACTTCTTCGGCATCGAAGTGGCGATGATTGGCTACCAGGGAACAGTCTTCCCGGTACTGCTGGCAGTGTGGTTTATGAGCATGCTGGAAAAACAGCTGCGCCGGGTGATCCCGGACGCGCTGGATCTGATCCTCACCCCGTTCCTGACGGTGATTATCTCCGGTTTTATCGCCATGCTGATTATCGGCCCGGCGGGCCGCGCGCTGGGCGACGGCATCTCATTTGTGCTCAGCACGCTGATTGCCCACGCGGGCTGGCTGGCGGGTCTGCTGTTTGGTGGGCTCTACTCGGTGATTGTGATTACCGGTGTGCACCACAGCTTCCACGCCATTGAGGCCGGGCTGCTCGGCAACCCGTCGATTGGCGTTAACTTCCTGCTGCCGATCTGGGCAATGGCTAACTTTGCGCAGGGCGGTGCCTGTCTGGCGGTGTGGTTTAAAACCAAAGACGCCAAAATCAAAGCGATTACCCTGCCCTCAGCCTTTTCGGCGATGCTCGGTATTACCGAAGCGGCGATCTTTGGTATCAACCTGCGCTTTATGAAGCCGTTTATCGCCGGGTTGATTGGCGGTGCGGTCGGCGGCGCGTGGGTGGTGTCGATGCATGTCTATATGACGGCGGTAGGCCTCACCGGGCTGCCGGGTCTGGCGATTGTGCAGGCCAGCTCGCTGCTTAACTATATTATCGGTATGGCTATCGCCTTTAGCGTCGCCTTCATTCTCTCCTTCTTGCTGAAATACAAAACGGACGCGGAATAATGGCATCTGACTCTCTGCTGCCCGCCATTTTACAGGCGGTGATGAAAGGCCAGCCGAAAGCGCTGAGCGACCCCTTCTACCCGAGCTGGCACCTGGCGCCGGTCACCGGGCTGCTCAACGATCCCAATGGATTTATCCAGATGGGCGGGCGTTACCACCTGTTTTATCAGTGGAACGCGCTGGGCTGCCAGCACAACCACAAATGCTGGGGGCACTGGAGCTCAGCGGATTTACTCCACTGGCAGCATAAGCCGATTGCGCTGATGCCGGACGAAGAGTATGACCGCAGCGGCTGCTACTCCGGTAGCGCCGTGGATAACGACGGCGTGCTGACGCTCTGCTACACCGGTAACGTCAAGTTTGACGACGGCACGCGCACCGCCTGGCAGTGTCTGGCGGTGCAGAACCGCGACGGCGGCTTCGACAAGCTCGGCCCGGCGATCCCGCTGCCAAACGGCTACACCGGACACGTGCGCGACCCGAAAGTGTGGCGACACGGCGACTTCTGGTACATGGTGCTCGGCGCGCAGGATCTCAATTTGCAGGGCAAAGTGCTGCTACTGCGCTCGGAAAACCTGTGGAACTGGCAGAACCTCGGTGAGATCGCCGGTAGCGGCCTTAACGGGCTGGGCGATGCGGGCTATATGTGGGAGTGCCCGGATCTCTTCGCGCTCGGCGACAGCACCTATCTTATCTGCTGCCCGCAAGGGATTACGCGCGACGAGAAGCGCTGGCTCAATACCCACCCGAGCGCTTATCTCAGCGGTGAGCTGGATTACGACAACGCGCAGTTCCGCCACGGCGAGTTTCACGAGCTTGACGCCGGGTTTGAGTTCTACGCGCCGCAAACCACGCAGAGCGAAGATGGCCGCCGTTTACTGGTTGGCTGGATGGGCGTGCCGGACGGGGAAGAGATGCGCCAGCCTACCGTCGCCAACGGCTGGATCCACCAGATGACCTGCCTGCGCCAATTAACCTCGCGCAACGGTAAGCTTTATCAACAGCCGGTTGTTGAGCTTCAGGCGTTACGCGGCGAAGAGCAAATCTTCAACGGTCAGGCCGACGCGCTATCGGCGCTGGATGCCGCGTCGCTGGAGCTGATTGTCGAGAGCGCAGGCGATCTCACGTTGAATTTCGCCGACACGCTGATCCTTGAGTGGAGCCAGAGTGAACTGCGCCTCGCGCGCAGAAGCTTTGAGAGCGGCGAGTGGCACTACCGCTACTGGCAAGGCGCGGCGCACAAGTTGCAGATCCTCTGCGACCACTCCAGCGTCGAGATCTTTATCAATGATGGCGAAGGGGTGATGAGCAGCCGCTACTTCCCGCAGCAGCCTGCGCGCTTAACGTTTGCGGGTGACGCAGAAGTGCGGGCGCGCTACTGGTCGTTACGTGCTTGCATGGTAGAATAAGCGCTTGTTTCCTTAAGCGATGCAAAACCGTGAGAAAACCTAAACGCGTTACCATCAGTGATATTGCCGCGCTGGCGGGGGTGTCAAAAGCCACCGCCAGCCTGGTGCTTAACGGCCGCGGCAAAGAGCTGCGCGTCGCCCAGGAGACGCGCGAGCGCGTGCAGGCGATTGCCCAGCAGCACCACTATCAGCCGAGTATTTACGCGCGCTTGCTGCGCGAAAACCGCAGCCATACGCTGGGGCTGGTGGTGCCAGAGATCATCAACTATGGTTTCGCCGTCTTCTCTCACGAACTGGAAAACCTCTGTCGCGAAGCGGGCCTGCAACTGCTTATCTCCTGCACCGATGAAAACGCCAGCCAGGAGACAGTGGTGGTCAATAACCTGGTGTCGCGCCAGGTCGATGGCCTGATTGTCGCCTCCAGCATGTTGAACGACGCCGACTACGTAAAACTGAGCGAGCAGCTGCCGGTGGTGTTGTTTGACCGCCATATCAGCGACACCCAGCTGCCGCTGGTGATCACCGATTCACTGACACCCACCGCCGAGCTGGTCGAGCGTCTGGCGCGCGCCAATCCGGATGAGATCTATTTTCTTGGCGGCCAGCCGCGCTTATCCCCGACCAAAGATCGTCTTGCAGGCTTTATGCAGGGGCTTGAACGCGCAGGCGTCACCCCGCGCCCGGAGTGGATCATTCACGGCAACTATCACCCGAGCAGTGGGTATGAGATGTTCGCCGCCCTCTGCGCGCGCCTTGGCCGCCCGCCGAAAGCGCTGTTTACCGCCGCCTGCGGGCTGCTGGAAGGGGTGCTGCGCTATATGAGCCAGCATCACCTGCTGGAGAGCGATATCCATATCGCCAGCTTTGACGATCACTATCTCTATGATTCGCTCTCGCTACCCATCGATACCGTCGAGCAGAATATCCCGCGCCTGGCGCAGGACTGCTTCGAGATCATCATGCAGCTGGTGGACGGTAACGAGCCGACCACGCCGCAGCGCATTCTTCCCGCCACGCTGCGCTGGCGTCATCCTTAACGCATGCCTCTGGCGCGATATGACCGCGCCAGCCAGATAAGAATTTGCTTAGCGTATAAGCGCAACGGGAGCACGTTGCGCTTGCTTCTTTCCCATTTATATTTTAGGTTTTCCTAAATTTAGAAAAAGCTAAAATAAAAATGCCACCATCGAATATTACCCAGTTACAGAACCAGGCTGAGCAGGCCGCTGCGCTGCTGAAAGCGATGAGCCACCCGCGCCGATTGCTGATTTTGTGCATGCTCTGCGATGCGCCCGGCACTCCTGCGGGCGAACTCTCGGCGTTGACCGGCCTTAGCCCGTCGGCCACCTCGCAGCACCTGACGCGCATGAAAGATGAGGGGCTGATTGAGAGCGTGCGCCAGGCGCAGCGCATCACCTACTTCATCAAAGATCCCGCCGTGAATCATATCGTCAACACACTTAAGGGCATCTACTGCCCGGAGGTCTGAATATGTCCTACACATCCATTTCCCCGCACGATGCACGGATACAACAGCAGCAGGGCGTGCCGTTGATTGATATTCGCCAGCCGGATGAGTTTCGCCGCGAACATCTGCCCGATGCCCTCTCCCTGCCGCTGGAGAATCTGCTGGCCGGTAAACGATTGAGCAGTGAAAAACCCGCGCAAACGGTGATTTTCCACTGCCAGTCAGGAATGCGTACCCAGAAAAACGTTGAGGCGTTGATCCAGGCCGCCGCGCCTGCGCAGGTGCTGTTACTGGAGGGTGGGCTGGCGAACTGGAAGCGCGCGGGCTTGCCGACGGTGCAGGATAAACGTCAGCCGCGCCCGCTGATGCAGCAGGTGCAGATCGTTGCGGGCAGCCTGGTGCTACTTGGCGTGGTGCTCGGCTACCTGCTCAATCCGGCCTTCTTTCTGCTATCAGGCTTTGTCGGCGCAGGCTTATTGTTCGCCGGATTAAGCGGCTGGTGCGGCATGGCATTGCTGCTGGCGAAGATGCCGTGGAACCGATCCTGATGTGCGGCATTTCTCCTCTGGGTCAAATGAGTGATATATTTCCCGGCCTACACCCAAGGAGACGCCATGGCGGAATTTGATTCACTCGCGCAGGAAGAGCTGGCGCAGGCAGAGGCTTTGCAGCAACAGGCACGGGATCGTGCCCTGCTCAACCAGCTACTCGACATCTATGGTCAAAAGTATGTGGCGGAGCAGTTAAAGAAAGCGGGCAAATCGGAGTGGAGCCGTGAAGCGCTCAACCGCTGGGTTAACGGCAAAGGCGCGGCGAAAACCCTTACCGCCACCGAAGAGAAGCTGCTGCGCGAGCTGTTGCCCTCCCCGCCCGCGCACCATCCCCATTACCGTTTTCGCTTTATCGATCTCTTTGCCGGTATCGGCGGCATCCGCAGCGGGTTTGAAGCGATTGGCGGGCAGTGCGTCTTTACCAGCGAGTGGAACAAAAACGCGGTGCGCACCTATAAAGCCAACTGGTATAACGACAGCGCCACGCACACCTTTAATCAGGATATCCGCGAAGTGACGCTGAGCGGCAATCCCACCATCTCTGAAGCGCAGGCTTACGCCCACATTGCGCAGCATATTCCCGAACACGATGTGTTATTAGCCGGTTTCCCCTGCCAGCCCTTTAGCCTTGCGGGCGTCAGTAAAAAGAATGCCCTCGGGCGGGCGCACGGCTTTGAGTGCGAAGCGCAGGGAACGCTCTTTTTCGACGTCGCGCGGATTATCAAAGCCCGCCGCCCGGCGATTTTCGTGCTGGAGAACGTGAAAAACCTCAAGAGCCACGACAAAGGCAAAACCTTCAGCGTAATCATGAATACGCTTGATGAGCTGGGTTACGACGTCGCCGACGCGGAAGCCTCGGGCAAGAACGATCCGAAGATTATCGACGGCAAACACTTTCTGCCGCAGCACCGCGAGCGCATTGTGCTGGTCGGTTTTCGCCGCGACCTCGATCTCGCCGACGGCTTTACGCTGCGCGATATCGACCGCCTCTATCCGCAGCAGCGCCCGACCTTTGGCGAACTGCTGGAGCCGACCGTCGACAGCAAATATGTGCTCTCGCCCAAGCTGTGGGATTACCTCTATCGCTATGCGAAGAAGCACGCCGCCAAAGGCAACGGTTTCGGCTTCGGGCTGGTCGACCCAACGAATGCTGGCAGCGTCGCACGCACCCTGTCGGCGCGCTATCACAAAGATGGTTCGGAAATTCTTATCGATCGCGGCTGGGATAAAGCGCTGGGCGAAGCGGACTTTACCCATGCTGAGAACCAGGCTCGCCGTCCGCGTCGCCTGACGCCGCGCGAGTGCGCCCGCCTGATGGGCTTTGAGAGAGTGGGCGAGAAGCCGTTTCGCATCCCGGTTTCCGACACCCAGGCGTACCGCCAGTTCGGCAATTCGGTGGTGGTGCCGGTCTTTGCCGCGGTGGCAAAACTGCTGGCACCGCGCATCGATCTGGCGGTGAAACGACGCAAAGAGAAGAGCAATCTGTGACGCAGAATACACTTCACTCGGCCTGAGTGAAGTGTTTGATAAGCGATCGTAAAGTTAAGGCAGGCCAGGTCGATAATTCTTGAGCAATCCCGACTCTCTTACGGACTATGGCCATGCTCAAAAACATACGTGTTATCACCGGCATTATTATCGCCCTTTCGGTATTTTGCCTTCTTCAACTGGTCACCGGGGGTCTTTTTTACTCGGCGGTCAATAACGACCGGGTGAATTTCCAGAACACCGGCGTGCTGAATGCGCAGCAAGAAAACCTTGGCGACAGCGTGAATACGCTGATCAAAACCCGCGTCACCGTCACCCGCGTGGCGATCCGCTTCCTGAAAAACCAGCGCGATCCGGCTTCCCTCGCCAGTATCGAAAAGCTGCTCAACACCGCAACCGATTCCCTGCAGAAATCTGAAACCTATTTCAATAACTATAAGAGCACACCGCGTGTCGCCGGGCAGGATAGCGTACTGGCGGACGACGTCGCGCAAAAGATCACTAAGATGCACGATGTGTTGCAGCAGTCGATCGCCTTCCTGCGCGCCAACAATTATGAAGCCTATGGCAACCTGGATGCGCAGCAGGCGCAAGATGATATGGATGCCAGCTACGCCAAGTGGCGTACCGAAAACAACACCTTCTTGCAGGCTGCCGCACAGCAAAACCAGCACAGCTTTACCAGCATGCAGTGGACGCTGGGGGTGATTCTGCTGGTGGTAATTGCGGTGATGGTAATGATCTGGCTCGGCCTGCAGCATCTGTTGCTGCGCCCGCTGCACAGCGTGATGAATCATATTCGCGCCATTGCCGGTGGCGATTTGACACAGTCCATTGCGGCGCAAGGGCGTAATGAGATGAGCCAACTGGCGGCCGGTCTGCATGAGATGCAATCTTCGCTGGTGAAAACCGTCAGCGCGGTGCGCAACAGTTCAGATTCGATCTATACCGGCGCCAGCGAAATCTCAACCGGCAATAACGATCTCTCTTCACGCACCGAGCAGCAGGCGGCGTCGCTGGAAGAGACCGCTGCCAGCATGGAGCAGCTGACCGCAACGGTGAAACAGAACACCGATAACGCCCGCCAGGCGTCGCAGCTGGCGAAAACCGCGTCTGACACCGCGGCGCGCGGCGGCCAGGTGGTGAGCAATGTAGTGCGCACGATGAGCGAGATCTCCGACAGTTCCCAGCAGATCGCCCATATTACCAGCGTGATTGACGGCATTGCCTTCCAGACCAATATCCTGGCGCTGAACGCCGCCGTGGAAGCAGCGCGCGCGGGCGAACAGGGCCGTGGCTTTGCTGTGGTCGCAGGCGAAGTGCGCACGCTGGCAAGCCGCAGCGCGCAGGCGGCAAAAGAGATCAAAACGCTGATTGAAAACTCCGTAAACCGCGTCAACTCCGGCACCACGCTGGTGGCGGAAGCGGGCGATACAATGAAAGAGATCGTCAATGCCGTTACCCGCGTGACGGATATTATGGGCGAGATCGCTTCGGCATCCGATGAGCAGAGTAAAGGTATTGAGCAGGTGAGCCTGGCCGTGTCGCAGATGGATAGCGTCACCCAGCAGAACGCCTCGCTGGTGCAGGAGTCCGCCGCTGCGTCCGCGGCACTTGAAGAGCAGGCCGAGCAGCTGCGTCAGGCCGTTGCCGTGTTTCGCGTCAACGGGCACAGCGCACTGCTTAACGCCAGACCAGGTAAACCGAGCGTCGCGCCGCTGCGCCCGGTGGCTACCGCCAGCACTGGCAGCGGTGACGGCAACTGGGAAACCTTCTGACAGACACCCGCGCGATGAAGCTGTCGCGCGGGTTACGCTGCCACCCACTGCGTGATCTCGTGGCGTAAGTGTTCGATATACCGCGTCAGTTTTGGAAGCGGTCGGCTGTCCTGGCGATAGACCAGGCTCACCGGCCGCGGCCTGGGCGTGAAGGGCTGCATGATGCGCACCAGCGTGCCGTTTGCCAGCTCCTCGCGTACCAGGATTTCAGGCTGCAACAGCAATCCCGCCCCGGCAATCGCCGCCATCCTTAACCCCTGCCCGTCATTACAGCGCAGCACCGGATCGCGCTGCCAGCTCATCTCTCCCGCTTCGCCCGGCAGTTTCCACTCATTGCGCCGGTTCCACACTCCGTTCGACAGACAGCGATGATCGCGCAGCGCCTCCGGTGAGGATGGCTCGCCATAACGCGCCAGATAGGCAGGCGCGGCGCAGATCACCATCCGGTAGAGGCAGAGCGGTTTTACCACCACATCCTCACTGTTCACCGCGCCGATGCGGATCGCCAGATCGAACCCCTCCTCCAGCAGATCAACGCTGCGATTACTCAAATCGAGATCGACCCGCACCTGCGGCCACGCCGTGAGAAAGGTGGCGGTGATGGGTGCGATAACGCAGCCGCCAAAAGTGGTTGAGGCGCTGACGCGCAGCGTACCGGCAGGTGCTGCGCGCAGCCGCTCGACGGAGGTTTCGGCAATATGCACCTGCTCCAGCACCCGCCGCGCCTCCTCATAGAAGACACGGCCGGCATCCGTCAGGCTCTGGCGTCGGGTATTGCGCGCCAGCAGGCGTGTCGCCAGGCTGTTTTCGAGTTGAGCAATGTATTTTCCGACCATTACCGCCGAGATCTCCAGCCTGGCGGCGGCCTGAGTAAAGGACCCCGCCTCTGCCACGGCGATAAACACCGCCATACTGCGCAGCTTATCCATAGTGCAAACCATTAGTTAGGAATAAATAAACATTCAGAGCATTTATCTTATCAATGATTAGCGAAAAAATGACCACTCCGCACACTGAAGGAGAGTTGCAATGAAGATTATCGTAATAGGTGCTACCGGCACCCTTGGCCGCGCAGTGGTGGCCGAGCTGGGTCAAGATAACGAGGTGATAAGCGTCGGGTTAACGCATGGCGATCTACAGGTCGATTTAACGCGTGATGAGAGTGTCGAGGCGCTGTTTGCGCAGACCGGACGCGTTGACGCGATTATCGCCACCACCGGCTCACTCTTTTTCGGCCCGCTAACGGCGATGCGCGCAGAGGATTTTGCTTCCGGCCTTAATGACAAACTGCTGGGCCAGGTGCGGCTGTCGCTTATAGGTCAGCACCATCTCAATGATGGCGGCTCGATCACGTTGACCAGCGGCATTATCGGCAGTGAACCCATTGCGCAGGGGGTGAATGCTACCGCGGTCAATGCGGCACTGGAGGGGTTTGTGCGTGCTGCGGCGTGCGAGTTACCGCGCGGCTTACGCATTAACGTCGTCAGCCCGACGGTGCTCCGCGAATCCGTTGAAAAATATGGTGCCTTCTTCCCGGGGTTTGAAAGTGTGCCTGCCGCGCGCGCTGCACTGGCCTATCGACGCAGTGTTCACGGCGTGCAGACAGGCCGCACCTTTACCGTCGGATATTAAGCGCGCTGGCTTTCGTCGCCTGCCGGTTGCTCCGCCGCTTTCAGCAGGGTGGTGAACTGCGACCACTGCTGCTGTAACGCGCCGATGTGGTTTTTCTCAAGCGTGGTGACAAATGGCAGCGAACCGCTGTTTTCCACCCGCTGATTCATCTGCGCAAACCAGCTGCTACTGTCGTCAGCATTGGCGGTGATCGCCAGCATCGCCTTGCGGTCCATCTGTGAGGAGTGTGTCCCGGCATCAAGTTGTTCGATCGCCTGCTGGCTCTGTTTCGCCTGAGCGGTGTCGCCCATGCTTTGCGCCAGCTCCGCCGACTGGGTCAGCGCCGCGCGGTTGGTCTGATCCGCCTGCTCGCCTTTTTTAGCCACAAACCCGGCGACGAAATCGCGCGCCTGCTGCTGGTAATCCGCCGAGACAAACTTATCCACCACATAATTGAGTTTCGCCTGGGTCATCGCCACGTCCATCCCGAGGGTGGTCTCATCACCGCTGCCTTGCGGCGAGGTCAACGCCTGGTGCAGCGCCGTGGCCATATCATCGGCATTGATGGTGGAGTGCTGGAAAAAGTCGATAAAGCTTACCGCGTCGTTGGCCGTGGCCGGGTCGCCATAGAAGGCGCTGGCAAGGCTCGGCCCGCGTGCATAAGAGGCCATATCGTTATTACGCACAACGGCCATCTCGCGGGCGACCTTTTCGCTCTGCTCTTTGGTGGGTTTTGGCTGGCTCTCTGCGCCGCGCGCCAGCGCTTCTGCAGAGATGGAGACAGAAATTGAACTCTCGGTGACAATCTCTTTGCCACCAAACGTTATCGTTTTTGACGCACGCACCTCATACTGCGACTGCGCTGCCGCAGAGGCACTGACTTCCTGAATGCTCATTTCGCTTCCTTAAAGTGATTGCTAACGTGATATTTATCGACGTCATCACCATTCTCTTTAAGGTTTTGGAGAAAAAATGTGCACTTGATCGGCGTGGGGCGGAGAACCGCCCCGGAAGGATCAGTCGCGGGATTGCACCCAGAAGGCGTGGATCAGGCCCGGGATATAACCCAGCAGCGTGAGCAGAATGTTAAGAAGAAACGCCAGGCCTAAGCCTTTCCCGAGCAGCACGCCCAGCGGCGGAAGAAGAATCGTAATGACAATACGCCAAAAGCCCATAAAGCCTCCTGTGCAAAGTAAATTCCAGGTGATTGATAATTTACACAATCTGTTTAAGCGTAGCCGCTACATCCCACAGTGCCAATCAGCCATCAAGAGGTTTACCCTCTTTTACGCTGTACCACTCTCGCTGTTCAGTCTATGTTTACTCTTACAACCTCGTTACAAAGGAGAGACATATGTTTGCTGTAGGCGATATCGTTCAACCGCGCATTGGCGGCCCGAAACTCAAAGTGCTCGAAGTGCATGATGACCAGATTATTGCGGTGCCCACTCACGACGAACAGGCGGAAAAGCTGACGCTTAAAGCCGATGACGTCGAGCTGTACAAAGAAGAGGGCGACTTTGGTGTCTGCTGAGTTATTGCGGTGGGCTCGCCCGCCGCGTAACGGCATACATACCCACTTCTGACGCGTAAAACCCCAACCCCTCCAGACCGCATCATATGCTGCTAAAAACGCCTTACTAGCATAAAACATACTGCCTCAACGCTTTTCACTCTTCGCCAAAGCATAGCGCGCTACGCTGACCGCTACGCCCTGCCGTGAAATAATGTAACTTACTGAAAATAAATCACTTCCAACACCAACCCAACAATAATAGGGCAATGCGGAAGATTGCAGCAGATGCAGAGCACTTTATCCAGGCGGCGGTCAAAAATAAAAATTAATCGCTAGTTGAGAGTTTCAAATCAGACAGATACGCTATGCGCGTAAATAAGTCCGTTTTAAAACGCTACACCTCTTCATTGCGCCATCATTTTTCAAGGAGCTTCATCATGTTCTCTTCGCAGTCTCGCCTGCGCCACGCCGCTGCGGACACTTTCGCGATGGTGGTCTACTGTTCAGTAGTGAACATGGTGATTGAAATATTCCTCTCCGGAATGAGCTTTGAGCAGTCCCTTTCCTCTCGTCTGGTGGCGATCCCGGTTAACATCATTATTGCCTGGCCTTACGGCTTCTATCGCGATCTCTTTATGCGCTATGCACGCCGCATAAGCCCCGCAGGCTGGATGAAAAATCTGGCA
Source organism: Kosakonia sp. S42 (assembly GCF_016624785.1). NCBI lineage: Bacteria > Pseudomonadati > Pseudomonadota > Gammaproteobacteria > Enterobacterales > Enterobacteriaceae > Kosakonia > Kosakonia sp. S42. The sequence goes on from NZ_JACVTW010000023.1 coordinate 48,093, forward strand.
GATGTGCTGGCGTATGTCACTTTTCAGTCGCCGGTGTATGTAACGATTTTGTGGTCGGTAGGGGCAGACTGGCAGCAGATTATGGCGGCGGTCAGTTCAAATATCGTGATATCGATGTTGATGGGTGCGGTGTACGGCTACTTCCTCGATTACTGCCGCCGTCTCTTCCGGGTGAGTCATTACCACCAGGCGAAAGCCTGATGGCAGCTCTGGGTTAGTGCTGTTCGCCGAACAGGCCGTTCAGGAAGCGCTCGAGCGCCATACGCGAACTGAAACCATGCGGAATGCCGTAATGATCCTGTTCATGACCGCCCAGGTAGAGCGGGAAATTGTGGTAGTGATCGCACAACTTAATGTCCGATGCGGGATCGGCCAGCGATGAACTGCGCTCTTTCAGGGTGGGATGGATAATCAGCGCCGTGCGGCCCATACGAGCTTCGCGGTTAACATATACATAGTTTTCGCCACGGCGATAACCGTACGCTTTGTTGGTCGCCACATCCATCGTAAAGCCGACATTCTCCAGCACGCGCGCCACTTCATCGGGTCGTAAATACATAGATTTTCCTCATCATCTCTCAACTGCTTCGCAACCTTACAGTACTGAGCATGGTCAGTGACTCAGAAAATTCCACAAACTGCGCGTAAATGGGCGTTTGCCGTTTGGCCTGTAAAATTATGGTCTACGCTTAAAAGCACACCAAAAAAAGGGAGGCTACTATGTTAAACAGACCCACACGCCGTGAAGTAGATGAAGGTGTTGATGATATCAATAACGATGTCAACCAGTTAGCTGATAGCCTGGAAGATTTGCTTAAATCCTGGGGCAGCGACGCGAAAGAGGAAGGCGAATCTGCACGCCGTAAAGCGCAGGCGCTGCTGAAAGAGACTCGCGCCCGTATGCATGGTCGCAACCGTGTGCAACAAGCGGCACGTGACGCCGTCGGCTGTGCCGATAGCTTTGTGAAAGACCGTCCGTGGTGCAGCGTCGGTGCTGCTGCTGCCGTTGGTATTTTTGTCGGCGCGCTGCTCAGCTTCCGTCGTTAATTTATACAAATAATCTGAAACCTCTGCCCATCCTGCCGGATGTCAGGGGTTTTTCTTTGTCCTTTTTCCGCCCCGCTTTACAATACGCGGCGACATTTCGCCCTTACCCATTCAGCCACTCTCCTGGGCACGGCCTGTGTCTTTTTCCCATATATTGTATGGTTGATAAAATTTATAACTACATCTAGTATCTCTTCTTGTACTCCATACACTAACTGACGCGACTTATCGCGCCGCTCTACTACTTTTAACGGAAATACGAATCATGCGCATTACTATTTACACTCGAGATGATTGTGTTCAGTGCCACGCCACCAAACGGGCGATGGAGAGCCGCGGTTTTGAGTTTGAGATGGTGAACATTGATCATGTGCCGGATGCCGCAGACCAGCTGCGTGCGATGGGTTTTCGCCAGCTGCCGGTGGTGGTTGCAGGCGAGACAAAGTGGTCCGGCTTCCGCCCGGATATGATTAATCGTCTCAGCGCAGCCGCATGAGCACGCTCGTCTACTTCTCCAGCAGCTCGGAAAACACCCATCGCTTTATTACGCGCCTAGGGCTGCCGGCGGTGCGCATTCCGCTTAACGAGCGTGAGCGTATTCAGGTAGACGAACCCTATATTTTGGTGGTTCCCAGCTATGGCGGCGGCGGTACGGCCGGTGCTGTGCCGCGCCAGGTGATCCGCTTTTTGAACGATCCGCATAATCGGGCGTTGATTCGCGGCGTGATCGCCGCCGGCAATCGCAGCTTTGGCGATGCGTTTTGCCGCGCGGGCGATGTGATCGCGCAAAAATGCGCGGTGCCCTATCTCTATCGGTTTGAATTGATGGGTACTGCGCAGGACATCATCAACGTGCGAACAGGAGTAAGCGAATTTTGGCAACGACAACCGCAGCGCGCGTGATGCAGAGCACGCCCGATTTCCATGCACTGAATGCCATGCTCAATCTTTACGATCGCAATGGCCGCATTCAGTTTGAAAAAGACCACCAGGCGGTGGAGGCGTTTATGGCGCACCACGTTCGCCCCAACAGCGTTCACTTTGCGAGCCAGGATGAGCGCCTTAACTGGCTGGTGGCAGAAAATTATTACGATGAGAGCGTGCTCGCGCGCTATGAGCGGGCGTTTGTCATCGATCTGCTGGCGAAAGCGAAAGCGCGCGGTTTCCGCTTCCAGACCTTCCTTGGCGCCTGGAAGTTCTACACCAGCTACACGCTGAAAACCTTTGATGGCAAACGCTATCTGGAAGATTTTGAAGATCGCGCCTGCATGGTGGCCTTAACGCTGGCGCAGGGCGACACCGCGCTGGCACAGGAGTTGGTGGAGGAGATCCTCTCTGCCCGCTTTCAGCCCGCGACGCCGACCTTCCTTAACTGCGGTAAAAAGCAGCGCGGCGAACTGGTCTCCTGTTTCCTGCTGCGTATTGAAGACAATATGGAGTCGATTGGTCGCGCGGTGAACTCCGCCCTGCAACTCTCCAAGCGCGGCGGCGGCGTGGCCTTTTTGCTCTCGAATCTGCGTGAAGCAGGTGCGCCGATCAAGCGCATTGAAAACCAGTCTTCCGGTGTGATCCCGGTGATGAAGATGCTGGAAGATGCCTTCTCCTATGCCAATCAGTTGGGCGCACGCCAGGGCGCAGGTGCAGTCTATCTGCATGCCCATCATCCCGATATTCTGCGTTTTCTTGATACCAAGCGCGAAAACGCCGATGAGAAGATCCGCATCAAAACCCTGTCGCTGGGCGTGGTGATCCCGGATATCACCTTCCAGCTGGCGAAAGAGAATGCGCAGATGGCGCTCTTCTCCCCCTACGATGTAGAACGTCTGTATGGCAAGCCGTTTGGCGATATGGCGATCAGCGAAAACTACCACCAGCTGGTGGCTGACGAGCGGGTGCGCAAAAGCTGGATCAACGCGCGCGACTTCTTCCAGACGCTGGCAGAGATCCAGTTTGAGTCCGGTTACCCCTACATCATGTTTGAAGACACGGTTAACCGCGCTAACCCGATTGCCGGGCGCATCAATATGAGCAACCTCTGCTCGGAGATTTTGCAGGTTAACAGCGCCTCAACCTTTGATGACAACCTGGATTACGCCGAAACCGGGCACGATATCTCCTGTAATCTTGGCTCGCTGAACATTGCCCACACCATGGATTCGCCCGATTTCGGCCGCACCGTTGAGACCGCAATCCGAGGTTTAACCGCCGTTTCTGATATGAGCCATATCCGCTCGGTGCCGTCGGTGGAAGCGGGAAATGCCGCCTCCCATGCGATTGGGCTGGGGCAGATGAACCTGCACGGCTATCTGGCGCGCGAAGGCATTGCCTACGGCAGCCCGGAAGGGCTCGATTTCACCAACTTCTACTTCTACACCATCACCTGGCACGCGCTGCATACCTCGATGATGATCGCCCGCGAGCGCGGCCAGACCTTTGCCGGTTTCCCCGCCTCTCGCTACGCCAGCGGTGAGTATTTTGATCGCTATCTTGAAGGCGACTGGCAGCCGAATACCGATAAAGTGCGCGCGCTGTTTGCCCGTGCCAATATCACCATCCCGACGCGCGAGATGTGGCAACAACTGCGTGAAGAGGTGATGCGTTACGGCATCTATAACCAGAATTTACAGGCGGTGCCGCCGACCGGGTCGATCTCCTATATCAACCATGCGACATCGAGTATTCACCCGATTGTGTCGAAGATTGAGATCCGCAAAGAGGGCAAAACCGGGCGCGTTTACTACCCTGCCCCGTTTATGACCAATGAGAACCTGGCCCTGTATGAAGATGCCTACGAGATTGGGCCAGAGAAGATCATTGATACCTACGCCGAAGCGACGCGCCATGTCGATCAGGGTCTGTCACTGACGCTCTTTTTCAAAGATACAGCCACCACGCGCGACATCAACCGGGCGCAAATTTACGCGTGGAAAAAGGGCATTAAGACGCTCTACTACATCCGCCTGCGCCAGCTTGCGCTGGAAGGCACCGAAATCCAGGGCTGCGTCTCCTGTGCGCTATGAGGAAAGTATGATGAACCCACTCTCCCGCGTCAGCGCGGTGAACTGGAACAAAATCCAGGATGATAAAGATCTCGAAGTGTGGAACCGGCTGACCAGTAACTTCTGGCTGCCGGAAAAAGTACCGCTGTCGAACGATATTCCGGCCTGGCAGAGCTTAAGCCCGGCCGAGCAGCAGCTGACGATCCGCGTCTTTACCGGGCTGACGCTGCTCGACACCATTCAGAACACCGTTGGCGCACCGGCGCTGATGCCGGATGCAGCCACCCCGCACGAAGAGGCGGTGCTCTCCAACATCAGCTTTATGGAGGCAGTGCACGCCCGCTCCTACAGCTCTATCTTCTCGACGCTCTGCCAGACGCGGGATGTTGATGTTGCTTACGCCTGGAGCGAAGAGAACCACGCCCTGCAACGCAAAGCGCAGATCGTGCTGGGCCACTATCGCGCTGACGATCCACTGAAAAAGAAGATCGCCAGCGTCTTTCTGGAGTCGTTTCTCTTCTACTCCGGCTTCTGGCTGCCGATGTACTGGTCAAGCCGCGGCAAGCTGACCAACACCGCCGACCTGATTCGTCTCATCATTCGCGATGAAGCGGTGCACGGTTACTACATCGGTTATAAGTATCAGAAAGGGTTAGAGAAAGTGAGCGAGGCCGAGCGCGAGTCGCTGAAAAACTTCGCCCTCGATCTGCTGATGGAGCTATACGATAACGAGCTTGCCTACACTGACGATCTCTATGCCGACAGCGGCTGGGCCGAAGAGGTGAAAGCATTTCTCTGTTACAACGCGAACAAGGCGCTGATGAACCTCGGGTATGAGGCGCTCTTCCCGCCGGAGATGGCGGATGTCAACCCGGCGATATTGTCGGCGCTGTCGCCCAACGCCGACGAAAATCACGACTTTTTCTCCGGCTCCGGCTCGTCGTATGTGATGGGTAAAGCCGTCGAAACGGAAGACGAAGACTGGAACTTTTAAATATTCTCTCCTCTCGTGCTGCGGGAGGAGAATATCCCCCCGTTTTTTAATTCACCACTATTTATTCCGCCGCATTTAAGCTGATTCTTAGCAAAATAACTATGACGGTCTGCGCTGTCATGGTTTGTTCATATTCCGCAAAATCATCTCCATTCAGGCTAATTTTTCTGTCCAATTCAAAAAAATGATTACCCGCGCCAGCCCTTATATCATGGGAAATAATGCCATTTGAGTGCATGGAAATTCTGTAAAGCGCGGCACAGAAGGGTTGTCTCAGATGAAGAGTGTGGTAGGGTATGACCAGTCAAATATATTCATTGGGTAGCGTATCGAAATAATAAATAACAGGAACTCTATTATTGCATGGCAATTAAATTAGAAGTTAAGAATCTCTATAAAGTATTTGGCGAGCATCCGCAGAGAGCTTTCAAATATATAGAAAAAGGACTTTCGAAAGAAGAAATACTGGAAAAAACGGGTCTGTCGCTTGGCGTGAAAGACGCCAGTCTGGCCATTGAAGAAGGCGAGATATTCGTCATCATGGGGTTATCCGGCTCGGGTAAATCCACTATGGTACGCCTTCTCAATCGCCTGATTGAACCCACCCGCGGACAGGTGCTGATAGACGGCGTCGATATTGCCAAAATATCCGATGCCGAGCTACGCGAGGTGCGCAGAAAAAAGATTGCAATGGTCTTCCAGTCATTCGCCCTAATGCCCCATATGACGGTGCTGGATAATACCGCATTTGGTATGGAGTTAGCCGGCATGCCCGCGCAGGAGCGCCAGGAAAAAGCGCTCGATGCACTGCGCCAGGTGGGGCTGGAAAATTACGCCCACGGCTACCCGGATGAACTCTCCGGCGGTATGCGCCAGCGCGTCGGATTAGCCCGCGCATTAGCCATCAATCCCGATATCTTATTAATGGATGAGGCCTTCTCCGCGCTCGATCCCTTAATTCGTACCGAGATGCAGGATGAGCTGGTCAAGCTGCAGGCGAAACATCAGCGCACCGTTGTCTTTATTTCCCACGATCTCGATGAAGCGATGCGCATTGGCGACCGGATTGCGATTATGCAAAACGGCGAAGTGGTGCAGGTCGGCACGCCGGATGAGATTTTGAATAATCCGGCCAATGATTATGTGCGCACCTTCTTCCGCGGCGTTGATATTAGCCAGGTGTTCAGCGCGAAGGATATTGCGCGCCGTACGCCCGTGGGTCTGATTCGTAAAACGCCCGGTTTCGGCCCGCGCTCGGCGCTGAAAATGTTGCAGGATGAAGACCGCGAATATGGCTATGTCATTGAGCGCGGCAATAAGTTTGTCGGCATTGTCTCCATCGACTCCCTGAAAGCGGCGCTGACCGCCGCGCAAGGGATCGATGCGGCGTTGATTGACTCCCCGCTTGCGGTGGAGGCAGACACGCCGCTCAGCGAACTGCTCTCCCATGTCGGACAGGCGCCCTGCGCGGTGCCGGTGGTGGGTGAAGAGCAACAGTACGTGGGCATCATTTCGAAACGAATGCTGCTGCAGGCTTTAGATCGCGAGGGGGTAAACAATGGCTGATCAAAACAATCCGTGGCAGAGCGCACCGGCAACGGACAGCGCCGCACAGTCGGCTGATGCGTGGGGCGGCGGCGCGGCAGCACCTGCCGATAGCGGCAGCGCTGACTGGCTTAACAGCGCCCCGGCACCCGCGCCGGAACACTTCAACATTATGGATCCGTTCCATAAAACGCTGATCCCGCTCGACAGCTGGGTGACGCAGGCGATCGACTGGGTGGTGCTCCACTTCCGCCCGCTCTTCCAGGGCATTCGCGTGCCGGTGGATTACATTCTTAGCGGCTTTCAACAGCTGCTGCTCGGCATGCCGTCGCCGGTGGCGATTATTCTCTTCTCGCTGATCGCCTGGCAGATGAGCAGCGCCGGGATGGGCGTTGCAACGCTGGTATCGCTGATTGCTATCGGCGCGATTGGCGCCTGGTCACAGGCGATGATTACCCTGGCTCTGGTGCTCACCGCACTGCTGTTCTGCGTGGTGATCGGCTTGCCGATGGGGATCTGGCTGGCGCGCAGCCCACGGGCGGCGAAGATCGTTCGCCCGCTGCTGGATGCGATGCAGACCACTCCGGCGTTTGTCTACCTGGTGCCGATTGTGATGCTGTTTGGTATCGGGAACGTGCCGGGCGTGGTGGTGACGATTATCTTCGCCCTGCCGCCGGTAGTGCGCCTGACGATCCTTGGCATCAACCAGGTGCCGGCGGATCTGATTGAAGCCTCACGATCCTTTGGTGCCAGCCCGCGCCAGATGCTGTTCAAAGTTCAGCTCCCGCTAGCAATGCCAACCATTATGGCGGGCATCAACCAGACCCTGATGCTGGCGCTGTCGATGGTGGTGATCGCCTCGATGATCGCCGTTGGCGGGTTGGGGCAGATGGTGCTGCGCGGTATTGGTCGCCTTGATATGGGCCTTGCCAGCGTCGGCGGCGTCGGGATTGTGATCCTCGCAATCATTCTTGACCGCCTGACTCAGGCCGTGGGTCGTGACTCGCGCAGCCGCGGTAACCGCCGCTGGTATCAGACCGGCCCGCTAGGCCTGCTGACCCGCCCCTTCGCCAAATAATTTTGCTGCCCGGCGCACCGGCCGGGCAACAACATCACACCTGAAAAATAAGGAATAACGATGCGACATAGCGTACTTTTTGCCACAGCGTTTACCACCCTTCTCTCCACCAGCGCTTTTGCCGCCGATCTGCCGGGCAAAGGCATTACCGTTAAACCGTTTCAGAGCACCATCGCCGAAGAGGCGTTCCAGACGCTGCTGGTCAGCCGCGGCCTTGAAAAGCTCGGCTATACGGTCGAAAAACCGGATGAAGTAGATTACAACGTCGGTTACACCTCGATGGCAGCAGGCGATGTCACCTTTACCGCCGTCAACTGGCAGCCGCTGCATGATGATATGTATGCCGCCGCCGGGGGCAATAAGAAGTTCTACCGCGAAGGCACCTATGTGACCGGCGCGGCGCAGGGCTACCTGATCGACAAGAAAACCGCCGATAAGTACCACATCACCAATATTGAGCAGTTAAAAGATCCGAAAATCGCCAAACTGTTCGACGGCAACGGTGACGGCAAAGCCGATATGATGGGCTGCTCGCCGGGCTGGGGCTGTGAAACGGTGATTAACCACCAGCACAAAGCCTATGGCCTGGAGAACACCGTCACGGTTAACCACGGTAACTACTCGGCGATGATGGCGGACACCATCACCCGCTTTAAAGAGGGGAAACCGATCCTCTACTACACCTGGACCCCGTACTGGGTGAGCGATGTGCTGAAGCCGGGTAAAGATGTGGTCTGGTTGCAGGTGCCGTTCTCCTCCCTGCCGGGCGAGCAGAAAAATATCGATACCAAACTGCCGAACGGCATGAACTACGGTTTCCCGGTGAACACCATGCACATTGTTGCCAATAAAGCCTGGGCGGAGAAAAACCCGGCGGCGGCGAAGCTGTTTGCCGTTATGAAACTGCCGCTGGCGGATATCAATGCCCAGAATGCGATGATGCACGCCGGTAAAGCCTCCGAAGCGGATGTGCAGGGCCACGTTGATGGCTGGATCAAAGCCCATCAGCAGCAGTTTGATGGCTGGGTGAAAGAGGCGCTCGCCGCACAGAAGTAACGCACTGACTCTTTGACCTTCTCACGCGCCATCGGGTTCTCGCCCGGTGGCGCGTTCGTTTATCCAGCCCGGGTGCACAGATAACAACACACGCCGCCGGGCAATTGTCTATGATGGATTTCTGACAAAGAACCTCATTGATAGTTGATACCTATGACAAAAACTCACCACGGACTTAGCCCGGCGCTGATTGCGCTGATGTCGATGGCAACCGGACTCGCCGTTGCCAGCAATTACTACCCGCAGCCGCTGCTGGATACCATCGCTAACGCCTTTTCGATCACCGCAAGCCAGGCCGGATTTATCGTCACCGCCGCGCAGCTTGGCTATGCCGCCGGGCTGCTGCTGTTGGTGCCGCTTGGCGATATGTTTGAGCGGCGCACATTAATTGTGGTGATGACGCTACTCTCAGCGGGCGGGATGCTGATTACCGCCAGTAGCCCATCGCTCGGTTTGATGATTCTGGGTACCGCACTTACCGGCCTCTTCTCAGTGGTGGCGCAACTTCTGGTGCCGCTGGCCGCGACGCTTGCGACGCCAGAGAGCCGTGGGCGAGTGGTCGGCACGATTATGAGCGGCCTGCTGCTGGGGATCCTGCTTGCGCGCACCGTCGCCGGGCTGCTGGCAAGCCTCGGCGGCTGGCGCACCGTTTACTGGGTTGCCAGCGTATTAATGGTGCTGATGGCGCTGGCGCTCTGGCGCGGCCTGCCGAAACTCAAGTCGGAAACGCACCTTAACTATCCGCAGCTGCTCGGCTCCGTCTTCACGCTCTTCGCCAGCAATAAACTGCTGCGCACCCGCGCGCTGCTTGGCTGCCTGAGCTTTGCCAACTTCAGCGTCTTGTGGACTTCAATGGCCTTTCTGCTCGCCGCGCCGCCGTTTCACTTCTCTGATGCGATGATCGGCCTGTTTGGCCTGGTGGGCGCCGCCGGTGCATTAGGTGCACGTCAGGCGGGCGGGCTTGCGGATCGCGGCAAAGGCAACCTCACCACCACAGGTGGTCTGGTGCTGCTTCTGCTCTCCTGGGTGGCAACCTGGTTTGGTCACAGTTCCGTCTTCGCGCTGATTATCGGCATTATCATGCTCGATCTCACGGTACAGGCGGTGCATATCACCAACCAGACGATTATCTATCGCGTGAACCCGGAGGCGCGTAACCGGCTCACAGCTGGCTATATGACCAGCTACTTTATCGGCGGTGCCGCAGGGTCGTTGATTTCGGCCACGGCGTGGCAGCATGCGGGTTGGGCTGGCGTCTGCGCTGCGGGCGCTATCCTCGCCTTGCTTAACGTGCTGGTGTGGTGGCGAGGATATCGCCATACGGAGGCGCAGAGCTAAGCAACCGCTCACGTTTAGGCAATTCGGTGCCAAACCGGGGTGTTAACACGTCCGTCACTCTGCTAAGGTTATAGGACTTGTTTATCCCGGTTATATTAACGTGGGTGATATATAACAAACTTTATGGATATGGATCGTTCATTGAATTACACCGCCGGGCCTGAAAAGGTGGCATCGCACACGGAAGGCATCACAAACCGCCTGTCCTCTATTGTTAGCCACCCCGCCGTGGCATTTTCCTTCGTTTTATACGCCCGCTTCGCCGGTCGCCACCTCTGGCATCGTCACCGCCCTGTCTTCTTCACGCTAGTGAGCGCACTGCTGTCCGGTGTCGCCTGGAAATTTCTGCCACATGCATAGATAGAGCAAATTTATTAGCACAAATAATACATTTACTTTATTTGTCACCGTCGTTACTATATCGACTGCAATTAATGAGGTTATACCCAAATGGATAGTTCGTTTACGCCCATTGAACAAATGCTTAAGTTTCGCGCCAGCCGCTATGAAGATTTCCCGTTTCAGGAGATTTTATTGACCCGCCTCTGTATGCACATGCAGGGCAAGCTGCTGGAAAACCGCAATAAGATGCTGAAAGCGCAGGGCATTAACGAGACATTGTTTATGGCGCTGATTACCCTGGAGTCGCAGGAAAATCACAGCATTCAGCCGTCGGAGCTGAGCAGCGCGCTGGGATCGTCCCGCACCAACGCTACTCGTATCGCCGATGAGCTGGAGAAGCGCGGCTGGATCGAACGCCGCGAAAGCGATAACGATCGCCGCTGTCTGCATCTGCAACTGACCGACAAAGGACACGAGTTCCTGCGTCAGGTTCTGCCACCGCAGCACAACTGCCTGCATCAACTCTGGTCAACCCTGACCAACGCTGAGAAAGATCAGCTCGAGCAGATCACCCGTAAGCTTCTGTCGCGTCTCGACCAGATGGATGAAGAGGACGTGGTCCTCGAGGCGCTGCGCTAACGCGATAAACAGCTTTAGTTTCCAGGATGAGCAATGTGAAGGGCCAGCTAAGCTGGCCTTTCTGACGAAAGGTCGGTACACGCCGACATAACTAAAAATAAGATCGTGGAGAGAATCATGAGCGCAAATGCGGAGAGCCAGACCCCGCAGCAACCGGTCAAAAAGCGCGGCAAACGTAAGGGATTGCTGCTGTTACTGACCTTGCTCTTTGTTGTTATTGCCGTGGCATACGGAATTTATTGGTTTTTAGTCCTGCGTCATTTTGAAGAGACGGACGACGCCTATGTGGCCGGGAACCAGGTGCAGATCATGTCGCAGGTCTCCGGCAGCGTGACGAAAGTCTGGGCCGACAACACCGATTTTGTGCAGAAAGGCGATGTGCTGGTCACACTTGATGAGACCGATGCCCGCCAGGCGTTTGAAAAAGCGCAGACCCAGCTGGCAACCAGCGTGCGCCAGACCCGCCAGTCCATTATCAACAGCAAACAACTCCAGGCGAGCGTTGAGCTGAAAAAGACCGCCCTTGCCCAGGCGCAGAGCGATCTTAATCGCCGCGTGCCGCTCGGCAGCGCGAATCTGATTGGTCGCGAAGAGTTGCAGCACGCCCGTGATGCGGTCGCCAGCGCGCAGGCCGCACTGGATGTCGCCGTTCAGCAATATAACGCCAACCAGGCGATCGTGCTGGATACGCCGCTCGAAGAGCAGCCCGCGGTGAAGCAGGCAGCAACAGAAGTCCGTAATAGCTGGCTGGCTTTGCAGCGCACCAAAATTGTCAGCCCGCTCACCGGCTATGTCTCCCGCCGCGCGGTGCAGCCTGGCGCGCAGATTTCTGTCACCACTCCGTTGATGGCGGTGGTTCCGGCGACCAACCTCTGGGTGGATGCCAACTTTAAAGAGACGCAGCTTGCGCATATGCGCATTGGCCAGACCGCGACCATCATCAGCGATTTTTATGGCGATGAGGTTGAGTACAAAGGCAAAGTGGTCGGTCTCGATATGGGTACCGGCAGCGCCTTCTCACTGCTGCCGGCGCAGAACGCGACCGGGAACTGGATCAAAGTGGTTCAGCGACTGCCGGTGCGTGTCGAGCTTGATGCCCAACAGCTGGCAGATCACCCGCTGCGTATTGGCCTGTCAACAACGGTGAAAGTCGATACCTCCGCGCGCGATGGCGCCGTGCTGGCGAAGCAGGCACGCACCACGCCAGCGTATGAGAGTAACGCGCGCGAGATCAATCTTGAGCCGGTCAACACGCTTATCAATAACATCGTGAAAGCCAACGCCGGGTAATCTTATATGAGTGCCATGCAACAGAAACCGCTGGAGGGCGCGCAGCTGGTCATTATGACCATTGCACTTTCACTCGCGACCTTCATGCAGGTGCTGGATTCCACCATCGCCAACGTGGCTATCCCGACGATCGCCGGTAACCTTGGCTCCTCGCTGAGCCAGGGGACCTGGGTGATCACCTCCTTCGGGGTGGCGAACGCCATCTCCATCCCCATTACCGGCTGGCTGGCAAAACGCTTCGGCGAAGTGCGGCTCTTTCTCTGGTCGACAGTGGCGTTTGCCATCGCCTCCTGGGCGTGCGGCGTCTCCAACAGCCTTGGGATGCTGATCTTCTTCCGCGTTATCCAGGGGATTGTTGCCGGGCCGCTGATCCCGCTTTCGCAGAGCCTGTTGCTGAGTAACTACCCACCGGCGAAGCGCTCTATCGCGCTGGCGCTCTGGTCAATGACGGTGATTGTCGCGCCGATTTGCGGGCCGATCCTCGGCGGCTATATCAGCGATAACTACCACTGGGGCTGGATCTTCTTTATCAACGTGCCGATTGGCGCGCTGGTGGTGCTGCTTACCCTGCAAAGCCTGCGCGGACGTGAGACGCGTACCGAGCAGCGGCGTATTGATGGCGTAGGCCTCGCATTGTTGGTGGTGGGTATCGGTAGCCTGCAGGTGATGCTCGACCAGGGGAAAGAGCTGGACTGGTTCAACTCGACAGAGATTATTGTGCTGACGATTGTCGCGGTGATCTCCCTGAGTTTCCTCGTGGTGTGGGAGCTTACCGACGATAACCCGATTGTCGATCTCTCGCTGTTTAAGTCGCGGAACTTCACCATCGGCTGCTTGTGTATCAGCCTTGCCTATATGCTCTACTTCGGCGCAATTGTCTTGCTGCCGCAGCTGTTGCAGGAGGTGTATGGCTATACCGCAACCTGGGCCGGGCTGGCGTCTGCGCCGGTCGGCGTGATCCCGGTACTGCTGTCGCCGATTATTGGCCGCTTTGCGCATAAGCTGGATATGCGCCGGCTGGTGACCTTCAGCTTTATTATGTATGCGGTGTGCTTCTACTGGCGCGCTTATACATTTGAGCCGGGAATGGATTTTGGCGCGTCAGCGTGGCCGCAGTTTATTCAGGGCTTCGCCGTGGCCTGCTTCTTTATGCCACTGACGACCATTACTCTCTCCGGCTTGCCGCCGGAGCGCCTGGCGGCGGCCTCCAGTTTGTCGAACTTTACGCGAACGCTGGCAGGCTCGATCGGCACGTCCATCACCACGACGCTGTGGACCAACCGCGAGTCGATGCACCATGCGCAGCTGACGGAGTCCGTTAACCCCTATAACCCGAACGCGCAGGAGATGTATAACCAGTTGCAGGGAATGGGGATGTCGCAGCAGCAGTCATCAGGCTGGATAGCCCAGCAGATCACCAACCAGGGGCTGATCATTTCGGCAAACGAAATTTTCTGGGTCTCGGCGGGGGTCTTCCTGATACTGCTTGGCCTGGTCTGGTTTGCCAAACCTCCGTTTGGTGCAGGCAGCAGCGGCGGCGCGCATTAACGCCAAATAAAAACGCCTCCGCAGGGAGGCGTTTTTTTTATTTCACGATACCGAGGATCTCAAGCGTCATGATCGACGCCACACCCGGTGGCACCATGCCCGGGATCCCCTGCTCGCCGTATGCCAGCTCGGCGGGGGTATAGATTCGAATCCGCCCTCCGACCACCACTTTTTCAATCCCTGCGCGCATCAGCGGCGGCAGCTCGCTAATTCGCCCGCTGTGTACCGCACCGCGCGACAGCACCTTGCCGGAACTCAGCTTCTCATCAACCCGAAAGCGGATCACATCGCCAGACAGCAGCGCAACGCCCTGCCCTTTCTTCTCCACCAGATAGATGATGCCATTGGCAGTGCGCTCAGCGCCTTTCAGCTTTGCCGCCTCGGCCAGCACGTTTTGTGCCTGTTTCCGGTTCTGCGCCAGCTCGTTTTTCTGCGCATCGCCCATCTTTTTATTCAGGCTTTGCAGCACCTTTTCGATATCGTCGCTCTTCATCTGCAGGCTGCCGGCGAACTTATCCTGAAAGCCCTGCAAAAACGCCTCTGGCAGATATTTTTGCCCGGAGTGGGTCAGCGTGACGCTCTCCTGCTGCGCTTTCGCCGCAAACCAGGCGCCCCAGGCGTAGTTCATTCTGGCGGCGGGCGATCTGTTCTCTGTCAGCAGATAGTGGCTCTGCGCTTTTGGCGGCGCTAACAGCGCAGCACTCTTCTGCTCAGCCTGCGCGCTCTCCTCTGTGCGCTGCTTAAGCTGCGCCTCCAGCGTGGCGATACGCGCGGCCTGATCGCTGACCTGCTTCGTGGCGAGATCAAGCTTGCTGCTTATCTCCTCTTTGGCCTGGATGAGTTGCTTCACCTGCTCCGCGTTTTGCGATGGCGCGGCGGTGTGCTGCTGGCCCTGCTTTTCCAGCGCCTCCAGCTGCTGCTGATGGGTTTTCACCTGCTGCTGCAGATCGCTATTCGCCGTGCGAAACGCCTGTAGGGCTTGCGTGTCATCGGCGTGCTTCTGGCTCGTCTGCGCCAGCTGCTGCTGGCTGGCCTTGAGCTGCTGTTCAAGCTGGCTTTTCTCATCACGCAGATGTTTTAGCGCGTCGCTCTCATTGGCGAGCTTCTGCTTCGTTTCGGCAAGTTGCTGAATATGGGTCTGCAACTGCTGTTTTAACGAGGCACTCTCTTTTGCCACTGCGTCCTGCTTAGCGGGCAGTACAACCGCTGTGGCGCGCTGCTTTTTCTTCAGCGCGGCGATCTGGCGTTGCGCTAACGTAAGCTTACGCTTTAGCTGCGCGACTTCCTTACGCTTCGCCTCACTCTCTTTCGCCTTACTCTGCACCTCAACCGGTGGTGCAGGCGTCGCGTTCGGCTGTGCCGAAAGTCGATCGTTAATAAACGGAGAGTGAGGAGTAACGGCGATAATCTTCTCTTTATTTAACTGCTCAAGTAATGCAGCCGGATCGGCACGAACCCCGGAGGATGAAATAGCTGATAGCAATACAGCTGATGAATATAATAATTTTCTCATAACTGTTTCAGTGCATTTGCGCGCCGGGACATATTCACGAATACCGCGCTGCGTACGCGCGAGCAAACAACTTCAATTTTGTTATCAATTTCCGTCTTCATTATTTCCGCCGAGTTGTTATCAATAATCGGCTGATTTTTTTTGTAGACTTCATAGCTTTGATTAAGGGTGGTGAACTGCTGCTTATAGGTTTCAAATGCCGTTTTGTCGAGACCCTGCAGAGCGGTAAGCAGTTCGTAGCACTGCTGTGTCTCCTGCTTCTGCGGCGCGTCCTGCACCAGCGCAGGTGCTTTTGATTTAACGCAGCCGGTTAATGTAAGTGAGAGACAAAAAGAGAGACATACGTAAGAGATGGGTGAGCGCCGCATAATATCCTCGTTATTCAGGCATTCTTTTCACTGAAATAGATGCAGAAAATAAATACAGAAGGTAACACGTTCGCCTAATAGCGACGTGCGGTGCAAACTATCATGGCAAGATTGAAATAACAATAAGAAGGCGTGGCGGCAGCAAGGATATTATTTATATATTAAGCGCGGGTAATAATTAAAAGAATTAAATAGAGATAATGTATAAAAACTTTCTTATAAATATGAGGGCATATAATAGTGCCGCTTCCTGTTAACCAGAAAGCGGCATAGCAAACTAGATATGCAGTTCCTGCAACTTCTCTTTCGGCAGAGCCAGGTCATCATTGCTGTTGACGCGCACATCGCGATCGAGAATGTGACGCGCGATCTCCTGCGCCTCTTCCAGTGAGTGCATCTGGTATGTACCGCACTGGTAAACGTTCAGCTCAGGGATCTGATTCTGCTCTTTCACTTTCAGCACATCAGCCATCGCCGCTTTCCAGGCATCAGCAACACGCTGCTCATCCGGCGTACCGATCAGGCTCATGTAGAAGCCGGTGCGGCAACCCATCGGCGAAATATCGATAATTTCTACGCCATCACCGTTGAGGTGGTTACGCATAAAGCCAGCGAAAAGGTGCTCCAGCGTGTGGATCCCTTTCTCCGGCAT
This sequence comes from Kosakonia sp. S42, assembly GCF_016624785.1. Taxonomy (NCBI): domain Bacteria; kingdom Pseudomonadati; phylum Pseudomonadota; class Gammaproteobacteria; order Enterobacterales; family Enterobacteriaceae; genus Kosakonia; species Kosakonia sp. S42. Next base: position 64,502 of record NZ_JACVTW010000023.1, read on the forward strand.
AACTTCTTGATTAGGAATGCAAAAACGCAGGTCGAATACGGTGATGGCGTCGCCGTGCGGCGTGTTCATTGTTTTAGCAACACGGACTGCAGGCGCTTCCATACGGGTATGATCGACAGTGAAGCTATCCAGTAACGGCATTTAGTCACCTCCGACAGTGATTTTTTTTAAAATAAACTGAACTCTTTGTTCACGTGCGAGTCTGAATATATGAAAGACGCGCATTTGTTATCATCATCCCTGTTCTTCGAGAGATGAAATTTTGGCCACAGCGATGTGGCCTTTTTCTTTTCTGCTAGGCGTGACGCGCAAGCAGCGCTTCAAACGATTCGTTATCCCCGGCTTCAATCTCCGCCTGGCGCGCCAGTGAAGCGTGGCATTCCGCAATAAAATCCTCTTCATGCAGAATTTCCAGCGGCTCTTCGCGCAGCTGCGAACGGTACTGCTCGCTCAGCGCTTTACCTGTTCCGCCCATGCCTTCATCGATCATCGAACGCAGAATACGCGCCGAGAAGGTCAGCTCAGGATCGTCAAAGCTAGCGACCAGCTGATCGCATACCGCTTCATACTCGTTGCCACCGTACACGCCATCCAGCGTTTGCGCTACCCGTTTCAGATCGTTAAACAGATCGCGTCCGACATCGGCGAGCGGGTATTGCGCGGTTTCACAGCCTATACCGAGCGTCAGGCCCGGCTTACGGCCTTCGAGGATCACGCGGTTCCAGTTAGTACGCGTACAGAGCAGTTCATCGCTGCTCATCTCCGGCGCATCGGCCAGCACACACCAGACCATAAAGAGATCGAGGAAACGCACCTGCTGCTCATCAACACCAATCGCGGTGAACGGGTTGATATCCAGCGAGCGCACTTCGATATATTCAATGCCGCCGCGCAGCAGCGCATCCGACGGCGTTTCGCCGCTACGGGTCACGCGTTTCGGGCGAATCGGTGCGTAGAGCTCATTTTCGATCTGCAGAATGTTGGTGTTGATTTGCAGATACTTGCCCTCTTTCTGCAAACCGATCTTCGCGTACTCTTCCGACGGCGTTTTGATCGCGCGCTTCAGCGCGACCACGTAATCATGAAGATTATTGAAGGTAATATTGAGGCTGTTCTGCGACTTATTGGTGTAGCCCAAATCGCTTAAGCGCAGCGACGTGGCATAAGGCAGATAGAGCATGCCGTTGTGCATCTTCTCGAAGGGCAGCGACGTCTCTTTACCTTGCAGGAAGGAGGAGCAAATAGCCGGTGAGGCACCGAAAAGATAAGGGATGACCCAGCCGAAGCGATAGTAGTTGCGGATCAGGCGGAAATAGCCCTCCGAGACCGCTTCTTTATCGGTGCTGCCGCTTTTCGCCTGCCAGAACGCCATCGGCAGCGAGAAGTTATAGTGCACGCCGGAGATGGTTTGCATCAGCGCGCCATAGCGATTTTTCAGCCCTTCGCGGTAGAGGGTTTTCAGGCGACCAATATTTGAGGTGCCGTACTGCGCCAGCTCAATTTCCTGCCCCTCTTTGATGTAGCAGGGCATGCTCAGCGGCCAGAGACGCTCATCGCCAATCTGGCGGGCGGTATAGCGATGGATGTCGCGCATGATAGTGAGCATGCGGTCAATATCACCCTCAACCGGGGTGATAAACTCCAGCAGCGCCTCGGCAAAATCCGTCGTAATCCATTTATGAGTTAATGCAGAGCCAAGCGCTGCCGCGTGACCGGTTGTCGCCAAAGACCCATCCGCGTTAACGCGCAGGGTTTCGCGCTCAAGGCCACGTTGGATGCCTTTGAGCGCCTGAGGATGTTTTTCCAGCCAGGACAACGCCTGTGATACGTCCGGGATCAAATTGACCTCCCGCCTGTAATAATCGTTTTATTAAGCATAATTGTAATGGTTGACGATGAAAGGTCACTCACGCAATCCAATTAGTGCCACCACGTCATACCCTGAAGCGTTACGAGGGCGAGAGCCACATAGCGCAACGCTTTGCCAAGGCATAAAAAAAAGAGCACTGGCCCCCACGAAAGGCGTAGCCATCCCGCAAGTATGCACAGCAGATCGCCTATAACAGGCATCCAGCTCAATAACAGCGCCGCGGCGCCGTAACGTTTGAGCCAGCCGGTCGCCCTCTCCTGCCAGCGCGATGATTTACGCTGCGGGAAGAAGCGCCCAAGAATAACGTTAGTCAGCCCTCCAAGGCTATTACCCATTGTTGCTATTACAACAAGCCACCAGGGCTGGCTGACTTTCGCCAACAGCATAGCGACCAGCACCACCTCCGAGTTGCCCGGTAAAATCGTGGCACTGAGAAAACTGCTGGCGAGCAGTGAAAGAAGCGACAGCGCATCGCTCACAATAAGCGGACATCCACAGCGTCCATACCGGCTGCACGCGCCGCCTGCAGGCCGAAGTCGGCATCTTCAAATACCACGCACTGCGATGGCTGTACGCCCATACGTTCTGCGCAGAGTAAAAAGGTATCCGGTGCGGGTTTATGGTGCTGAACGTGATCGGCGGCAATTACCGCATCAAAATAGTGTCGCAGACCGAGATGCGCCAGCAGCGCTTCAGCAACGGCGCTTTCACTTCCGGTGCCAACCGACATCGGGCGACGCCCGTGCCACGCTTTTACCACGTCGATAAGCGGTAACGGGCGCACGCAATCGAGCAGCATCGCTTTTACGGCTGCGGTTTTCTCTTGGGCAAGTAAGTGGGGATCAAGATCGGCCTGGTTTGCTTCGATAATGACCTCGGCGAGACGCCAGGTTGGCGAACCGTTCAGCGCTATCATTGCCTGTTCGTCAAAATGCATGCCGTAACGCGCCAGCACCTCGTACCAGGCTTTGCGGTGGGTTGGTTCAGTATCCAGGATGGTGCCATCCATATCAAAAATCAAACCAGCGTAACGTGCGTACATCATGTTCTCACAAACCGGATAACTAACATTTACTTTAACGTAAACAAGGCTTTTTGTCGCATCCAGCGCGAGATTAGCTTCAGGGAATATGATTTTGGGCAGAATTTCGTCGAAAGTGTGGGAGTTGTGGGGATGATGATTTTGGAAGTATGTAAGGAAGGTGTGAAGAGAGTTTAGGATAAGCGGTGTTGAGGGGAAGAAAACAGAGTTGCTGTTATTGCGCAGAATGTGGTGCATCCGGGAGGATTCGAACCTCCGACCGCTCGGTTCGTAGCCGAGT